>JAKQHX010000043.1 GCA_029557815.1 bacterium | reverse complement strand
TATGAGTTGGGTGATGTGTCCGGTAATCAACCTCATTGACGGTGCACTCAATTGGGCTGATACACAAATACAGGCATTACTGGAGGTTGACCCAAACTACTATAGCAACGACGGTATAAAAACCGCATTTTCCAGTATACGGAATGCTGCCTATATAATATTGGTACCGATAGTGCTAGTAATGGTTATCGGGACAGCTATGGGCTTTGACTTTGTCAGCGCCTATACAGTCAAGCGCGCCCTTCCAAGGCTGCTCATCGCAGTTATATTTATTGCGTTGTCTTATAATATCTGCGTATTTCTTATATCGTTCTTTAACGAGCTTGGGTCGGCTGTACTGGGGATACTAATGGCACCGTTCAGTGGGGGAGCCGAGGACTTCTCGCTAAATAATATGTTTGCAGGGAATGTGCTCTCTGGAATCGTTACAGGCGCATTGGGGTCTGTTGGACTCGTTCTGCTGCTCTGGCTTTTTGGTGGCACGCTGCTCCTGGCTGCGATAATAGCATTTTTAGTCTTGATGTTGCGACAAATGTTCATCGTGGTGCTTATGCTGGCCGCGCCTCTAGCGATTTTGGCGTGGATATTTCCAGGCAACGACAAGCTCTGGAAACTCTGGTGGGGATCCTTCAGTAAGTTATTAATGATGTATCCTCTCATAATGGCATTGATTGCTATGGGTAGAATATTTGCATTTACTATTCATGAAGCAGATGGCGCTGGACTGGAAGGTGCAGTATTTCAACCAATCATGACATTGGTTGCGTATATGATTCCGTATGCGTTTATTCCATTCACGTTCAAGTTTGCAGGCGGCATGTTCGCGACCGTGGCCGGTATGGCCAACGATCGTAGCAAAGGTCTCTTCGACCGCCAACGCAACCGGCGACAACGCATCTACAAGGATACGGGTGAACGTGCAAAGGCAAGCAACCTGATCAAAGGCGCTCCTGTTGGCAGTAGACGAGAGAGATGGAACAATAGAATTGGTTACTTGGCCAATCAAAAAGAGGGTGGCTTGACCCTCAACAGAGAGCGTCGCAGAGCAAGGATAACTGGTGCCGATGATGCGAATACGCTTGCTGCTGGCATGAAACACGCCGAGGAAGACTCAACCGCTCGTCAGGTATTTGCAAGTGACGACATCATGATGGCCGGTCTGGAGGGTGGCGGTGACTTTAATCGAACGCGGAATTATCTAGCCTCACGGACAAACGACGATGGAAGTCGTATGTATACCGACCAGCAGGCTGCAATAATGGCAGAGCAAGCTCTAGGCCAACAAAAAGTAATGGGACGTCGGGCATTTGAACTAACTGCGCTCTCCAAACTACCTGCTACCGGCACTGGTTTTGCCGGAGAAGAGGGCGTACAAGACTGGCTTGAGAGAATCGACAGAGTTAGCGAAGGCAATGGGTCTCTTAAAGCTTCCCTTGTTGCAGCAGGTAAGAGCGGCTTCCGGTCTGCACAGCGCTATGAAGTTTCCGAAGCAAGTTTTGGCACGATAATGCAAGAGTCACAAAATATGGGACAAGCCACAACTGACGCAGAACGAGAAGCCATTCTTCATAGAGTTGTCAGTAATGCGTATGAGTCCGGTGGCCCAGCCGCAGTCGTGGGTGCCAGAAATGCTGGGGTTGCCGAAACTTTCTCTAGGGTGATTAACGCAAACCTTGAGGCAGCCGAGGCAGCTCATGCCGCAAACCCAACCGAGGAGACTCGTACCGAGGTTCTCAGACAAAAGGCCGCTATAGGTGCCATACATGAAAGCCTCGGCCAAGCCAAGCAGGGCGTCAGTCGTGTTATCGGTAGAGAGGTTATGGGGGTAGATGCGGGAACAATACAAGTTGAGGTGGATACTGGGCTGGTGGACCCAAATGGTGCACCGATTATGCGCACCGAGACGCAAACTATCAATCGAGTACAGGAGATGCAGCAACTTGCCAGCGATCCTGTTTGGCAGCAGTTCAAGCGTGAATACAGAGATGCCATAGACCAGGCTACTGCGCAACAGCAAGCCCAGCAAGCCCAAATGGGCGGCGTAAACCCGGGAGGGCCTGCACCAGGACAAGGGCTTGGCCCTCCAACTCCTTGACTTTAGGTAATAATTATGCTAATGTTAGTGTATGGAATCGTCTCCAAGCCAAACACCAAAAATAGAGAATGAAGACCCTCTCAACCTAATCGAGCAAGCGAATTGTGCTCATAGACAGCAGGAAATATCAAACACTCCTCTATTTCGTCGTGTGCTCGGCAGGCTTGTGCATCCTATGGCCGGCGGGCCGACGGTGGACACTCCTCCCACGGTCCAAGAGAAAGCAATCTCCTGGGAGGCATCCCAAGGGTACAGTGGCGTAGATGTCACCCGGGCACCTGGACCCGACAGATTCCGGCATGAGCTCTTACCCGCAACCGAGAGAGAATGGCGAAAGGCGGTACGTATATCCCGGCATGAATCCCACAAAGCCGCAGAAAACGTCGATTTACATCGGCTAGAAAAAGGCACGTATGAAATCAACCCCGAGACCGGTAAATCATCTTGGCGGTCAGCTGACGGATCCCTTAGGCACGTGAATAGCAAGACCCGGCGGCAGATAAAGAAGGATGAGAAAACGTATAAAAAGCTCAAATCTAAGGTAGAGGGGCGGAATATTGCCTTGGTTGGGCCTGATACAGAGCAACCTCACCGCGCCAAAAGAACAGACGATGAGATTACAGCAGAAGCTGAGACAAGAAAAGTAGCGCAACTTAAAGCCAGCGGTGTTTCGACGGAAGCTATAAAAACCCAAGAAAAGGTTGCTAGAAAAGCGAGGAGAGAAGGGGCTGAAGCAAGAAGGGCTGCGTATGAAGAAGCTCGGGCAAAAAAAGCGAGAAAAGAAAGGAACGAGATTCTAGAAAAACAAGCGACAATCTCTTTGGAAAAACAGCGTAAAAGGGCGCTCAGGCAGCAAAAGAAAGCCGAAAGAACGCAACGGCGCCAAACCGAGGAGAGCGAATCAGCTAGAAATACTCCTCAACGTAGCGACAGAAACTACCCGCCACGGCCGAGCGCGCGAGCCAGACAGGGTAGTGAGACTATCGTGCGAACCGTGCGCGATCGGACACCAAGACCGGCTCGTACGGAACGGGGTCGGAGGTACCAAGAGCAGCAAGCGCGCAACAGACGCGGTATTGTCTAGCCCATATCAAATTTGGTAGCCATGTGCGGTATACTGGTACGTAAATGGCTACGTACAAAGTAATCCAAGATATTGAAGCCGAGGACAAGCTGGTCGGACCGTTTGGTATCCGACAGTTTATTTACCTGATTATCGTTGCGGTCTCGGGCTTTATCATCTTCAAGCTCGTTACCGTAGCATGGTTTTTGGCCATTCCATTGCTACCGCATACGCTGTTTTTTGCACTGTTGGCACTGCCGTTTGGCGGTGAGCAACCGACCGAAACGTGGCTACTGGCAAAAATCCGCTTTGCTATGAAACCGAAAACCCGGGTATGGGACCAAACCGGCGTACAAAATCTTGTCACCATAACGGCACCGAAGAAGGAAGAAAAAGTCCTTATGCATGACATGTCAGAGGGTGAGATTCGCTCACGACTCCAGGCACTCGCCAACACCATTGACAGTCGTGGCTGGGCCATCAAAAACGTCAATGTTAACGTATTCAGCCAGCCGGCGTTTGCCGGTGCCGGCGGGACGGGTTCCGATAGGCTCGTAGATATCAGTACTGCTCCGCAACAAGTACCGGACTATACTACGACACCTGTCGACGATATGCTGGATGAGCAAAACAACCCTACCGCACAGAATTTGGACCGTATGATCAGCGCTGCCTCAAAAGCCCACCGTGACAAGATTGTAGAAAATATGAAACGCTCAGGGGCGGAGGCACAAAACGCTTCGCTACCGGATCCTGCCGGCCAACCCACCGCTGCGTCGCAGCCAACCTCTAGTACAGCAAGTAGCCTGGCTGCCCCGCAACCTGACTACTGGTTCCTAAACGCTCCTAGCGGAAGCAGCCAGACACCAACGCCCACACCTGGCGCGTCTGCTGCCCAGGCAAGCAATATTATTACGCCGGACCCCTTAGCTAGCCAGCAACAGTCATCAAATCTGTCGCTCCAGCCACTCGCCCCATCAAGCGGCCCCCTTACCGAAGAAGAGCTTCTGGACAAAATTCATGCTGAACAGCAGAACAAACCAAAACACCATAGCAATCTGCGTGTTATAAAAACGCTTGATGAGCAAAAGGCAGAGGCGGAAAAAGCTGAAAAAGTCGCTGCCGCAGCCTTACCAGAACCGCCGGTGACACCAGCGCCGGACCCTGATATAATCGAACTTGCTAGAAACGATGATTTGAATGTGGAAACGGTTGCCCGCCAGGCCAAGAAGTCTAAGGAAGAGGACTTGTCGGACGGGGAAGTGGTAATCAATCTTCACTAGTTCAACTCAGTATCCTCTGTAGACAGGGGTGGGAATATTTTTAACGTTCATGGATCCAAATACTTACAACCAACAACCGACTGGTCCTGCACCCGGGCCCGGTAACCCTTACGCTGCGCCGGGTCAGCCAATGCAAGGTGTTATGCCTGGCCAGTATTCACAGTCCGCCGGGGTGCCGCAGGCCGGTCAGCCAGCCCCCCAGCAGGCGGCGACCAAGAGTAACCCCAACAGCACCCAGAACGCATTGCAGATAGCCGAAATCCGGGACGGTATCGTTATTATGAATGATGGGTCATTCCGTTCAGTGGTAATGACCAAGTCCATCAACTTCGACCTCATGAGCGGGGAAGAGCGCGAAGCGGTCGAGTACGGATACCAGAGCTTCTTGAACTCACTATATTTTCCGATACAGATATTCATCCGGTCACAGAAAATAGACCTGCGCCCATACCTGGAGAAGTTAGATAAAATCAGGCAAGAGCATGACAACATGCTGCTCGCGCTGCTGATGGAAGACTACCTGGGATTTATCGATAACCTGTCTATGCAAACGAATATCATGGACAAGAAGTTCTACATTGTCATCCCATACTTCCCGACCCTGGATGTCCAGAAGGCGCTGACCCAGAGCAAGAATTTCTTCTCTGGCCTTAAAGGACTCTTTAGTACCGCAGAGCAAAGAGTGACTATCAATGAGCAAGATTTGAACGCCGCCAAGGATGAGCTGCGCAACCGGGTACAAGCCGTGCTAGGAGGGCTTCAACAGACAGGCGTACAAGGACTGCCGCTTGATACCCAGGAGCTTATCGAACTCTACTATGATACGTATAACCCTGATACTGCCACTCGCCAGCAGCTAAAGAACTTCAATGACCTGAGTACACCGGTCGTGACGAAAGGCGAAGGCATGGCGCCCCAGCCGAACCTAGACAGGAGTTTGCAGTAATGGCAAAGAACCAACCGCTTGATCCCGTTGCTATCGCCGAACAACAGCGTATGGCCGAACAGCAAGAAGTCCAGGCTGCTTTCCAAAAGGGCATTACGGCGCTGCGCGACTTTATCGCACCGGCTTCTTTGGAGTATTCAGGCGCACATTTCCAGCTCGGGACACGGCTCGCTCGAACGTATTATGTTTATGGCTATCCTCGACAGGTCTTTACTGGTTGGCTGAGTAGTATGGTAAACCTTGACGAAGTAATGGATATGTCTCTGTACATTTATCCTGTTGAGAGCCAGGTGGTACTGGAAAACCTGCGCAAGAAGGTTTCACAACTCGAGGCAGGCATCCAGATTGACGCCGAAAAAGGACGTGTGCGCGATCCAGGCAAACAGGCAGCTATCATGGATGCCGAGGAAATGCGCGACAAGCTACAAGTCGGCGAAGAGCGCTTCTTCCGCTTTGGCTTCTACTTTACGCTCTATGCCGGCAGTCAAGACGAGTTGGACTTCGTCACGCACAAAGTCGAATCTTTGCTTGGACAACAGTTGCTTTTTTCCAAACCAGCTACCTCACAGCAGGAACAGGGCTTCAACAGCACGGTGCCGCAATTTACCGACCAGCTGCAAATCCGACGCAACTTTAACACCGGCGCACTGAGCACCAGCTTCCCATTCACCTCTGCCGACCTTACGCAAGACAACGGCATCTTGTACGGCATCAATATGCATAACTCTGGACTGGTTATCTTTGACCGTTTCTCACTGGAAAACGGCAATGCGGTAGTCTTCGCCAAGTCTGGTGCCGGTAAATCGTTTACCGTCAAGCTCGAAGCCTTGCGCAGTATGATGTTTGGCACAGAGGTCTTCATTATTGACCCAGAGAACGAATATCAACGTATGGCCGAAGCTGTTGGCGGCGCATATGTCCGCCTGAGCCTGAACTCACCTACACGAATCAACCCCTTTGACTTGCCGAAAGTCATAGATACAGACGAGGCTGATAATGCGTTGAGAAGCAACCTCATAACGTTGCATGGCCTGCTCCGGCTCATGATGGGTGGTGCCCAGACTCAGATGATGGGCGGACAAGCGGCAGCTATTCCTGCGTTAAGCCCTGTTGAAGAAGCTGACCTGGATTCAGCCCTCATCGAAACCTACGCTAAAGCAGGCATTACCAACGACCCACTCACACACAATGCCCAGCCGCCAACCATCACTGACCTCTACGATACTTTGCTACATATGGGCGGTACCGGACCGCAACTGGCACAACGGCTGCGTAAATATACTACCGGTACTTTCGCTGGTATATTCAGCCAGCAGAGCAACATTGATATCAATAACCAACTGGTCGTATTTAATATCCGAGACCTTGAAGACGAACTCCGACCAGTTGCTATGTATATTGTCCTGAACTTCATCTGGAACCGCACCAAAACCGACAAAAAACGTCGTCTGCTGGTTGTCGATGAAGCCTGGCAACTCATGAAATACGAAGACTCAGCCAACTTCCTATTCTCGCTGGCTAAGCGTGCCCGTAAATACAACCTCGGCATCACGACCATCACACAAGACGTCGAGGACTTCATGGGCTCACGAATGGGCCGAGCCATTGTAGCGAACGCTTCTATGCAGATTTTGCTCAAACAGTCCACGTCCGCCGTGGACGTCCTGGCAGATGTGTTCAAGCTCACGAGCGAGGAGCGTAAGCGTTTGGCTCAGTTTCCGGTTGGGCAGGGATTATTCTTTGCCGGACAAAACCACGTCCATATCCAGATTGCCGCGAGTCCGACCGAAACCGGCCTTATCACTACCAACCCAGAACAAGTCGCCCAGATTGAACAACAAGGCGAAATGGCCGGTATGCAAGGGACAATCGATTTAAACAATAGGTTGTATCCTGGGGTATAATAAACACCAAAGAGGGAACGTAAGTGCCAGCTGTCTACGACGACGAAAAAACAAAAGACGACGAGCTTCGTAAAATCACCGGCATCAACCCTGCTGATGAAAAGGCCATGGAGGCACGCGTCCATGACGAGCTTGCTCGTGCAGAAGCAGCAGGCGGCGAACCGGCTGGCGACAAAGCCGCAGACAAAGAACAAGACAAGCTCGATGACCAAGTCGGCAAAGGCTATACCGGCGATGACGAAAAAGCCCCCTCGAAAGGCCAGGTAAACGGCAGGCGCAGACAGGGAATCATTGCCGGCTCACTCGTCACCTTGGCGGTAGGGGCCGGCGGTATGGGGTTCTTGGGTGCGCCAAACTTTATTGTCAATCACTTGCGGGAACTCTTACTGGGAAAAATATCAGAACTTCAAACCCATCAGACGAGACGCTATAGACGAACCAAGATACGCAAGATTTCTGATATGTTTACCAGGGATGGCCGGAGGGCGAGTAAGCTTATAACCGAAATGGAGTCGAGGGGCTATAGGCCAAAGTGGGACGGCAATACGCTACTTGGTTTTGAGATGCCAGGAGGAAGATCGGGAACCATTGGGCTGGGCACTATCGAAGAAATTGAGGCTCACCTGGAAAAGAAACACCCTTTGCGCAGTTCACGCTGGAAAACCAAACAGATGGAATCCATGTATAGCCGTTATAACATACCAAGGAAATCGGTAGTCCTTGCCGCCGCGAATGACTTGGACGAGAGTGCCGACCGCATCATCAACAAACGAATAGCCGAGGGCATTTTGGGTGATGATTCTCAGTCGACGAGAGCAGATGCAGAAAAGCCGCCGGACGGAGTAGAAGAAAGCGAAACGGACAGGGCGGCGAGAGAGGAGAGAAACGCCCGAGCTAGGGACATCATAGAGCAAGATGGCACCCTTAGTGACGTCAAGGAAAAGCTTAAGGCCGGCACGCCACTAACTGAATTAGATATTGATGAACGTGCCGTTCTGCGGCTTGGAATGGAGTTTGATACAGAAGTTATAGACATGTTAAATCGTGTGGGCGCTAGTGGCAGCTTAGGTTCCAAAATTGTCGGCGGTATAAAGGGAATAGGGTCAAGTGCTGTAGCCGACCTGGCAGACAAAGTATGTACAATCAAGGGCAGGCTCGCGGGTGCGATTTTCGCTGCAAGGATTTACCGGGCTAGGGCTTTGATGCAATACGCAAGTATATTTATCTCCCCGTCCGACCAGACCCGTTTGGGTGGTGTATCCTCCCTTATGATGGGAAAAGTCATGCAGCGTGTCACTTCTCTCGATGGCAATGATAGGCCAATCGGGGCATCTTCTGGATTCTCTAGCATACTTAAGGGGAAATTTAGCAAATCAAAGAATGACGCCTCAAAAACCGCATACTCTGTCGATGGAAGCCTGACTGGCTTTCCCAAAAAACTACACGACATCACGAGCGGAATTCCAGGAACAAATGAAGGCCAGTGTGCTGTTTGGCAAAACCCTGCAACACAAATTGGTGCAGCTGCAGCAGAAATAGTAATTGGGATAGTGACCGGTGGAGCGGGCAAAGCGGGGGCAACGACGTTAAAAGAAACTATAAAAATAGGCTTCAAGGAAGCTTTGCAAAATATCGTCAGCAAACAGACATTAAAATCACTCGCCTGGACAGCTGCAATAGAGCTTTCTTTTGAAGGCGCTATGGTGCTTTTGCAAATGCAGGCCGAGAAAGCACTCAGCCTCAACTTTACAGGTCAAGAGACAGGAGCACAGCTTGGTGAGATACTCGCGGGGGGTGCAGGAACAATGAACAAGCAACGCAGCCTACAGGCCGGTATGGTTCCAGCAACCGCTACTCAATATGCACAAGCCCAGGCAGAATATATAGCTTGGAAAAAAGAAGAGACGAAAAAACTCAGCTTCTACGAGCGAATATTTGATTATGGTAATTATGATTCAGTGGCATTCAATCTTGGTTCTGTCGTTGCGACCATGCCGATGACCCCACGAGGCATCGGACTGTCTATCGGAAACTCTTTGAGCAAAGTTTCGTCTTCTGTGTTGTCAAATCCGACATCTTTATTCTCGGGTATAGGCAGTGCTTTTATGGGCCGAGTGTCCGCACAAGCTAGTGACGAAGTAGCTTATGATACGTTTGACGTTAAAGGGACCTCTTTGGCTACCGACCACGCCGGTAATCTCTTGCCTATCATGCGTACAGATATAGAAAACATTGACCCCGAGGAAAACATCAAGTACTTGCTATCGATAGACCAGATCGACCCTGAATCCTATCAGCCTGTTCCCGATAGTGAGTTTGATAAGCATATTACAAATTGTGTTGAAAGTATTGACACTTTGTCGGTGCTTGAAAGTAAAGATCAGTCAAAACCCGAGTTTGATTGCCTCGCTAAATTGGATAAAACCAAGAAGTACAAAGCACACCTCGCATATCTTGATATGACGGATGGTATAGATGCCTGGCTTTTCCCAGAAGAAATCGCAAACAGTTCCGGCTCTACTGGAGGTGGATCGGCAGATCCGACCAGCGGCAATGTCAGTGAGCCAAGTTACGCAGCAAATCCGAACGTCAAGGTAGATGGATCTCCACCAGGGCCTCATAGGGCGTCAAATTGTACAGGTACGTTTACGGTGGGCGCAGCAAGCTTAAAGGCCGTAATTGAAGAAAGATGGAAACCACCTGTCACTTCAATTGGCGGTTACGCCTGTAGGAAAAACACCGCCTCCCCGGGAACCAGCATTCATGGACTAGGAAGAGCTCTGGACGTAATGATTGACAGCACCTCACCAGAAGGCCTCGCCAAAGGTAACGAGATCAGAAACTGGGTGATTAATAACTCTACCCAGCTTGGGGTTCAGCGAGTTATCTGGAATAACTATACCTGGGCCGCTAATAGAGATGGATGGCGTGAGTATACTGGACCCAATCCTCATACCGATCATCTTCATATAGAAATTAACCTAGAAGCATCCACAAAGGGAAATTTGGGCAGATGATAAGTAGAAGCTTCCTCAGATCAACCTTGCATAGAATTATGGTTATGTTTGCTATAGCCGTTGTTTTGAGTATGGGCACGCCACTTTCTACCCTTGCGCAAGAGGATATATGTAGCGAAGGTAGGCTAAGGGATCTGAAGGTAGCAATAATAAACTGTTCTGGCAAAAATGACTGTACAGTGCCTACCGCTTCAACAGGCTCTGGGTCGCTGAAGCCTGGAGATTCTGTTTACATCCTTGGGGACTCGATAACTGTAGGCGCATCCCCCCTATACACTACAAAGTTTTCAGAGAAACAAGTGACTCCTCAGATTAATGCGTTTCAAGGTAGGTCTTGGAGCGCTGGTGGCGGGGCTGGGGGAAATCCCGCCAGGGATGCCGTACAAGCTGATGCAGCCAAGATACAGTCTGCGAAAGGAATTATCGTAGCACTTGGCTCCAACGGTGGAACCAGTATGAATCCTATTGATGGTGTAATAAATGGCATCAGGGAGAAAAATCCTACCGCACCTATATGGTGGGTGAATACAGCCAGCACGAGAGCAGATTTGAGCTTCTTGGGTGAGTTTAACGCAACACTTGAATCAGAAGCCGGTAACAGAAATTTTCGTATTATTGATTGGTTTAAAGTTATTGATCCTAGTGGCGACCCAAAATCACCACCAGTAAAGGATGCTGTTGGGCTTCTAGGTGACGGCCTACATCCAGGTCCAGAAGGACAAAAAAAACTCGTTGATTTGGTTGTAAGTACAGTCGTCAGCGAGTCTTCGAGTGGTGCCTCTACAGGTGGTTGCGCATGTAGTGTTGGGTCGAATGGTCCAATATCCATGACAGCTTCAAAGAATATACCGGAACCTCATAAGGCAGTTATCGAGAGAGCGGCTTCTCAGTTTGCTGTCAATCCAAACCTGATTGCTGCTTTATTCCTAACCGAACAGGGGAATGTATGGAAGCCATTTGAGGGTCCTTATGCATCTTCGAGTAAGGGCGCTTCTGGTCCTTTCCAGTTTATGCCAGGCACCTGGGGTCAGTACAAACACGATGGCAATGGTGATGGGGTGATGGATATACAAAACTTTGAAGATGCTGCCTATGCGGCCGCAAAACTTGCTGCAACTGGCACAAATCAATCCACCCCCCTCGGGGATTTAAGCAAGCCTTTCACACCCGATACTATGATATATTTTTCAGCAGTCTATAACTGGGGTGGAGGAAACGTTCAAAAGAAAACAAATCCTAACTCACCACTATCTGCTGCGCCTAAAGAAACGCAGAACTATATGAACAATATTCATGCGCTGATATCTTCCGACTTTACGAAGAGCGGACACCCTGCCTATGGACCACCTAGACTACCTGGCCAATCCGGTAGCCCAGCCCCATCCGATGACTCCAGTGCTTCAAGTGGTGTCTGCGTGAGCTCTGGAAGCAATACAAGTCTTGTGACAAGTGACCCGGCCGAAGCCCGACGGATTATCCTATCCAGCTCGCAAGTCGCATGGGGGAATTATGGATCGGCAGCCAGCCAAAAAGCTGATATTGAAGGATGTATAACTGACACTGCTCTATTATCTATTGCAACGATTGTGCAAAATTCGACTGTTCAGATACCAGTAAATGCACTCGCTACGGATCATGGAGGCTGTACAGGTTCTAGTGGGAGCTTACATAACAGCGGCCGGGCTATAGATATAGGCTATTATGGGAACAATAGTGCGGGAGCTGACCGCCACAAACCAGAAGGAGACACCCTATACAAGTTTCTATTTGATAACAGGGAGGTTCTCAAGATAGACGAACTGATATGGCAATACCCACCTTCCGGGTATAAGTGCATGGATGGCGGCACCGTAGGTGAATGTGACACTATTTATAATGCCGCCACTATGAACCAGCACTATCACCATATACACGTAGCATTTAAATCATAGGGGGATGGTGTGATAAAGATTAATACTAAATATATTCCGATCATAGGGTTGGTCGTCGGTTTATTTATTGTTATTTTTCTCTATCAAGTATTTTACGCCAGCAAGCAATTACAGTTCTCACCAAAGGGAAGCAACACTATAGCTGGCCCAATAGTTATCAAGGCTACCGAAAATATAAATCCCAACAGTGGGACATACAACATTACACCGGCGGCGGCGGGTACCCTACAGATTATAGATAACTATATAATATTTTGGCCCGAACAGGATGGTGGTTTTGTACTAGAGAATAGATATGAAGCTGAGTTCAAAGACTTCAAAACTGAATCAAGCAAAACAATCAAAACGGTTAATTTGGATTTCGTGATTGATAAGACAACTGATTACGACAAGCTTCAAAAAGAAGTCCTGGAAAAGTATGGACGTTTTGAGACATCCTTTAACCCTTTCTTGGAAAAACTACCGTATAAAGAGGATTATAAGTTTAAGATTAGTTATGCAATCAATGAAGATCCTGACCGCGAGGATGGTCACGGGGAATCTGGGATAGTCGCGCTATTAGGTAATAAAGATAACTGGAAAGATAAGAAGGATAATTATATCGTTTACATCGAGACGCTTGTTATTCAATCCCCTGGTCAGGAATATGCGTCGTATGTAGAAGATGTAAAGCAAGCCAGGCAGGATGCAAAAAACTGGATAGCAAAACAGGGCGTTGATATAAAAAAAGACATTAATTACTCTTTCATACCTGATGATAAAACTCTCCTCAATCCAGGCAGCGGCAGAGAAGAAGTGCCCCTCCTGTTCGATGATTACTAGCCTAGAGGGATGATGTGGCAATTGTTCATGAAGTGCTGGACGACAACATCAGCGTCAGTGGTGGTTATGAAGGTTTGGTAGCCACCAATTACTTCCGTGAGGGCTTTTCGGCGCTTACCGTCGAGCTCACTAAAGACATCGTCGAGCAGTAAGAGCGGCTTTCTTCCGCGCGCCTCCTCAAGCAACTGTAACTCTATAATCTTGAGCCCGAGCAACACCGTACGTGTCTCGCCGCGAGAAGCAACCTCTGAAGCATCACGTCCATTGAATGTTAGCCGCAAATCTTCGCGGTGTGGTCCAGTCGTAGTATAGCCGCGCTCAATATCCTCATCTTGGCGTCTCTCTAGCGCCTGTAACAGGCTTGAGCTGTACTGGACGATATCACAGCTAGCTGTATAAGAAACTTGTACTTCAGCCGCTTTAGAATGCGCCAAGTTACGGTACAGACCACCAATCCGTTCGTTAATGTGCTCCACTAGCGTATGGCGCTCTTTGGCTAGATGAGAACCCGTTTCACTCAGACGAATATTCCAGGCAAAGAGTTGGTTTTTGACACTCAACCCTCGCTTGAGCAAGGCATTACGCTGTGCAAGCACCCGACGATAGTCACGTCGTGCCTTACCATAGCCTGACACTGTTTGTTCTAATACGTTGTCGAGGTATTCGCGGCGCAAATCAGGGGAACCATGAAGCAGTAAGAGGTGGTTGGGCTCAAACAACACGACCGGGATAGTCTTCTGTAGACTCAGCCGCAACAGCTTTTGGTCGTTGATTATAAACTCTTTTTTGACCGAACCGTTTTCCTGTGGCAACAGCTTGACCACCCGGACATCCTCCGTACCGCGCACATCAATACGCGACCAAGGCGCACCGAAAGCTACCAATTCGGCATCCTTTGCCCGAAAAGAACCCCCCGTAGCAGCAACCAATAATGCCTCCAGTAGGTTTGTCTTGCCACTCGCATTCGGCCCAACAATAATATTCACGCCCGTTTCAAACTCAAACGACTCGTCACGATACGATCGGAAGCGCTGTAAACGGATATCGGAAAACATGGAGTTATTTTAACTCTTTAGGGGCATGATTACATGCAGGTAGTCTTCGGCCTTGGGGTCGGCAAGGACGGTCGGCTCCAATTTGCCATTGAAAGAAAAGGTGACCTCGTCACCGTTCAGTGCATGCAGCGCATCCAAAATATAGCGCGAGTTAAGCGTGATAGTTCCGTCTCCTGTTATTTCCGCCGTGGCAGCGGAAGTGTTTTCACCAAGTTGTGACGCTACTGAGCGAATACTTACCTGTGATGATTTGTCATCTAGGTGAATCGTCACACTTCCGGCACTCTCCCGGGCAAAAAGACTGGAGACTTTTGTGATATTGGCAAGGTCTGCTCGTTTAAGTTTTGCCGAGGAAGCGAACGTAGAAGGAATTAATTTTCGATAATCGGGATAATTTCCTTCGATAAGACGTGTAACAAGCTCTATGTCGCCGACCTTAAATAGCACTTGTTGTTCGTCATGGACCACCTCTACGTCACCCTCGTACTCACCTAGTATCCTCAATAAATCGTTTAGGGCAGTTGCTGGAATGAGCAACTTTATATCCTCTTTAGTTTTTATGAGCTTCTTTTCCGCCAACCGGTAACTATCTGTTGCCACCATAAAAAGCTCTCCGTTATGGCTATGGAGGTATACACCGGTCAAGACCGGCCGAGCCTCATCATTTGACGCTGCCATAACGACTTGCTGGAGGCTTGTTTTCAGTATCTTGGCGGATATTTTCCATGACTTTCCGTCCGTAATTGCCGGCATAACAGGGTAGTCTTCGGCAGATACGCCATTGATGACGGATTGGTATTTTTCGGTACTGATGTGTAGCTTGTAGTCGTCAAGTTTTAGGTCAATCACGCCACTCGGCAAACTGCTTACAAAATCTTGCATGAGCCGAGCAGGAACCGTTATCGAGCCTTCTTCTGAGACCTTCGATCCTATGTAGTGGGTGATGGCGATATCCAAGTTCGTAGCGGCAATACTCAGGCGGTTGTCGACAGTTTTGAGTAGTACATTCGCCAATATAGGTAAAGTGCCTCTGGTGCTTGCAACTCTGCTTACATTGGTGAGTGCGCGGGTGAGATTTTCCTGGGTGACTTGAAGCTTCATGCCTTATTCCTTTATTACTTATGTATTAAGAGTAGTAGTTTTAATAAGCCGTGTGGATGGAGTGGAAAAGTATGTGACCAACAGGGGTTGAAGTATATAAGAAGGTGTGGGCAAGTGCTGAGTACAGAAATAGTACAAGCTGCGCAAAAGTTGCGTGTTTGTACCCAGGAGACGAACGCAGGCCGGTAGTATGGGTAAAAGTCTGGTAACTTGTCCAAGGCTTACACACAATGATCGCACACGTTGTACACACGCTACCCACAGGGATCTAATAACCAGGGAGGCCGTAATATCAGGCATACAAACGCTCCTTTATTTCACTGATGGCGGCTTTTATATTGGGATCGAAGCCAGACTCTTTTTCGATTTTCTCTACGGAATGTATCGCAGTAGTGTGATCTTTGCGACCGAGTTCACGTGCGATCTTAGGGAAACTTAAATGTAGTTCGGATCTGAGCATATACATAGCAACCTGACGCGGTACTACAATATCCTTGTCACGTTTCGGACCGAGGATGTCTTCTAGTGGTACCTGAAAGTGTTTGGCGGTACGTTCGATGATTTGCTTGGCGCTCAAATGTTTCGGCCGGCTCTTGCTCGCGCCCAGTAAACTGGTTGCTATATGTATGTCAGGTTCCAGTCCCCGCATTTCGCAAAAAGCAAGCAGCTGGTTGAGTGCACCCTCAAGCTCTCGAATATTTGTCTGTATGAGGTTGGCGAGGAATTCCACGACTGGTGGAGGGAGGGTGGCCGAGTGTTCACTGGCTTTTGTTTGGACGATAGCGCAACGTGTTTCAAAATCAGGTATCTGCATGTCGATGCTCATACCCCAGGCAAAGCGTGATCGTAACCGCTCTTCGAGAGTCGGAATGTCTTTCGGCGGTTTGTCGCTACTGATGATAATTTGCTTGTTGGCCTGGTGAAGGGCGTTGAAGGTATGAAAGAATTCTTCCTGGGTCTTATCCCGACCAGCAATGAACTGCATATCGTCAACGATCAAAACGTCGGCATTTCTATAATAGCCCTGGAAGTCAGTATTCTTTTTGAACCGCACTGCGTCGATAAACTCTTGCACAAACTGCTCAATTGATACATATACCACATGTGAGCCGGGCTTGTTGGCCAGCACTGCGTTACCAACTGCTTGGATAAGGTGGGTTTTGCCGATACCGACACCACCATACACAAATAGCGGATTGTATTTACTGCCAGGGTTTTGGGCGATAGCCTGACAGGCGGCATATGCCAGCTCGTTGCCGGATCCAACAATAAAACTGTCAAAGGTGTATTTGGTGTTAAGGCCTTGACGGTAGGCATGGGTTAGGGTGCTGCGACCTGATTTTGTGGTGTTCTGAGTCGTCAGCTTCTTTTCAGGGTTTTTGAGGACGGCCGGCTCGTCAGTTTTCTTGGCTTGTACGATGCCAGAATCTATCTTGTATTCTATACGGGCAGGAGAGAGACCGTTCTTCTTCAGTGTATCAACAATGAGCTGGTTGAATTTGCGCTCCAGTTGCTGCTTCACAAATACGTTTTGCACACCGATCGTGAGGACGTCATCCTGGTGGCGCAATAGGCGTGTGTTTTTGAACCATGTGACATAGTGGCCACGGGAAACGGTGAGTTCTATTTCTCCCAGAACTGCCTGCCACAAGCTATCTTGCATACGCCTCCTCTTTGTTCCCTATACACATTGTTGAAAATGACTATACTAAAATATACCACTTTTCCACAACCTGTGCATGGAGTACGGATAAAACAAACCTTTTTCACAAAAACAGAGAACAACTTATACACACAAAAATGTCACCCCTGTAAAATCTGTGGAAAATACTTGAGAAAATGGGTATAACTTGCTAAGATTGGTGGGTAAATATTGTCAAAATCACTAAGTTTGACAGCTCGAAAAGACAATAGACGCAAGCTATAAGTGCCTTGTGACTGTTCGGCTGTCTATCAGATATGGTAAAGTGGAGAGATTATGCCAAAACGAACGTACCAACCAAAGACCCGGAAGCGAGCGCGCCAACATGGTTTCATGAAGCGCATGGCTAGCAAAGCAGGGCAGGCCGTTATGAAACGCCGCCGTCTCAAGGGTCGCAAGAAAATAGCTGCCTAATCAATAAAATATATTCAGCAACCTTTACTTATATATGTCAAATTATCAGTAAGGGCAGGGAGGATTCCTGGAGTGATTGCCAGAAAACATCGTTTCCATGGACATGGCAGTCTGCGTTTCGTGTATCAGCACGGGCAAACAGTTCGTGGGCAAATGTCTTCGCTGAAATATATTGCCAACGACCGTCGCTCTACCTATCGCCTGGCAGTTGTCGTTAGTAAAAAAGTCAGCAAATCTGCCGTGGTGCGTAACCGGATTCGCCGACGGTTGTATGAGGCCGTACGCACACACGAGTCAGCAATAAGAGGACCATACGACATAGTCCTAACGGTATTTAGCGAACAGATGGCGACCGTACCGGCTAAAGAGTTGGAAAAGGCTATCACCGACCAGCTCAAGCGAGCAAAAATCATATAGAGTTTGTTCGCTTTTTGTATGTGCTCTGCCACGAGCCTGATTCATCTGTTATCATAGAAACAACCCTCTTAAAGGAGAAAAGATGTTCAATACCCTGATAGTCCAGCCAATCTTTAATCTGCTCGTATTCATTTATGCCCTATTGCCCGGCCATAACTTTGGGCTGGCGCTTATCATATTTACGATACTTATCCGCTTGCTTATGTGGCCGCTCGTCAAAAAACAGCTCCACCATGCAAAGGCTATCCGTAAACTCCAGCCAGAGCTCAAGCGAATCAAGAAAGAAGCCAAGGGCGACCGCCAGAAAGAGTCTCTCATGGTCATGGAACTCTATAAAGAGCGCGAAGTCAGTCCGTTTGGATCAATCGGTGTCCTGGCCATCCAATTGGTTATTCTCATCGGTTTATATTCCGGACTACGGCGAGTCATTGATAATCCACAAGCAATCATAGACTTCTCCTACTCGTTTTTGCATGATACGAACTGGCTCCGTTCGTTAGCGGAAAACATCAACCAATTTGATGCGACGCTGCTTGGAGTAGTTGATCTTACCAAGGCTGCGGTAAGCCAGGAGGGCGTGTACTGGCCAGCTATGCTGATTGTTGTTGGTAGTGCTGTCACGCAGTACTTCCAGAGCGTGCAGCTTATGCCAAGTGATAAAGATGCTCGTACCCTGCGCCAGATTATGAAAGATGCCGGCTCGGGAAAACAAGCGGATCAGTCTGAAGTTAACGCTGCGGTAACCCGTAGCACCAAATATTTCATCCCGGCCATGATTTTTGTTTTCACCATCAACCTGCCGTCGGCACTCGGACTGTATTGGTTCGTGAGCGGGCTTGTTGCCTACTTGCAGCAGGCAAAGATTCTGAAACAAGATGAAGATGAGCTTGAGGCTATGGCCGACAAGCCTTTGCCAAAAAGGCCCGGCAAACACCAACCAAGCAAAATTACTATCGAAGGCGAAATTGTATCAGATACACCAAAAACCAAAACAACCAAGAAAAAATCCTCCAAAAAAACTGCTAACAAAAGGAGGAAATGATGAGTGACAACACCGATAAGGGTATGGAAGCGGCCATCCAGTACGCCAAGAAATACCTGGAGGATATCCTGTCGTTCTTTGGGCTTAACACCGATATCTATGCCACAACCGAGGACAACGAAGTTATCGAACTGAGTGTGCCGAGTACTCACCTGAACGGCTTTTTGATCGGTCAGCGTGGTGATACGATGCGCGCCCTTCAATTTGTCGTGAGCAACGCGCTCAAGAACCAGGGCTACGAAGTGACACGCGTCAACGTAGACGTCGCTGATTACAAAAAGTCACGAGCTGACCGTCTAGCCAAACAGGCCGAGGAATGGGTCCAGATTGTGAAAGATTCCGGAGAACCTCTCCACCTCAAGCCGATGAGTGCCGCCGACCGACGTACGGTCCACAAGGTAGCGTCTGACGAAGGTCTAGCTACAGAATCGGAAGGCGAAGGCCGTGACCGCCATGTCGTCCTTAAGCCGGCCACTTAGTCTTAGAGAGCTTTTTTGTATACGTTCAGCGTTTGTTCGGCCATACGGCGCCAGGAGTATTTCTTGAGTTGAACATAACCTTTTCTAATGAGCTCCTTACGTAGCCTGCTATCAGAGATGACCTCGTCGATTTTTTCGGCCATGTCTTCGATACTCTCGGGGTTAAAGTAGTGTGCTGCCTCTTCATATACTTCCGGCAAACATGTTGCGTTGGATGAGACTACCGGGCAGCCATGTGCCATCGCCTCAAGGCCAGGCAGACCGAAGCCTTCGCTTAAGGAAGGCAATACATACGCCTCGGCATTCTGGTAGAGCCATTTTAGCTCCTCGTCGGATATAAACCCGGTGAATATAATGTCCTTGGCGTATCTGGTGGTTTGGGTTTGTTTCTCAAGTTTTTCGAAGTACTGCTCTATCTTCCCTGCTAACACCAACTGGAGCCTTGGATGTGTCGATTTAAGGATAGCAAAGGCCTCTATGAGGCGTTCAATATTCTTGTGAGGAAAAGGGCTGCCTACATGCATGATAAACGGTTTGCGTACGCTAGCGAGTTGCTTGGCGGCGCCTTCGAGCGGCGGTTCGCTGGCACAGTACGTTACGGTGATGCGGCCTTTTGTGAACGGATAGTGTTGTTCGACGTCAGATTTCACAAACTTGGTAATGGTAATGATAGCTTTTGACTTCTTTAGACTATACCAAAACAAGAATCGGTAGGCGGCCATCCGGATTGCGTGATAGAACGCTGAGTGGCGTCCGGCACGTGTGAAGCGCAACATAGTCATATCCATCGTAGCGGTGACGACTGGCTTGAAATACAGCAAAGGCTGCTGGTTCATAGGGAAATTCACTAAATCTGCTTCAAGACGGTACAGCTGCCGAGCGAAGCCAAACTGATGCAGCGGATTAAAAGAGAATTGAGGATACGGCGAGTCTGCGCGTGAGAAGTTGGCTGCAGACGGCTGCCACGGATCGTCCGGCTGTACCAGCACAGTGTAGCGGTTGAGGGTGTCAACGTGCTGCAAGTGTTCGACTAGCCGATCTACATACCGGCCGGTACTTGACCGTCGAATTCGGGCATCAATGACAATATGACTCATAGGTTACAATTATATGGTGGAAACGATAAAACAGCTACCCAGATGGGGTGTGTATATCCTTCTGGCGTATATGCCCTTTCATATATTCTTGTCCCAATGGCTCGGCACCTCAGTAGGCGGCCTATCGGCATGGAAAATAGCCAAAGATGTATTTACGATAGGGTTATTCGTATGTACGGCAGGACTCGTCTTGCTTAAAGTACCTCGCAAGGAGTGGCGACCTTACACGACGCTGATAATTTTGGCGGGAGCGTACGCTACCCTGCACCTTGTCCTATACCTCACAAACAGAGAGACTTCTCTTTCTGTCGCGGCTCTGGCCAGCACCTACAACAACCGATTTCTGTGGATATTTCTGGTTGGTATCGGCGCGGGGTTACTGCTTCGTACACAGCCAGACAAGAAGGTGCTCATCAAGTTTGTCCTGGCTGTTAGCACGCTGCTGTGTGTGCTGGGACTGTTGCAGTGGTTTTTGCCGGATGATGTTCTCACGCATTTTGGCTACGATAAAGCATTAGGCGTTAAGCCAAACTTCTTCATCAACGAAGATCCGGCATATCCACGGGTGTTTGCAACGTTCCGTGATCCAAATTCATTCGGTGCATACTTGATTATTCCGATTCTATTGTTCGTAAAACTCGTCCAGAAAAAACAGACCAAGAACAAGCTCCTACTAGGCGGGATACTGGCACTGCATTTAGTTGTGTTGTATCTGTCGTTTTCACGTGCGGCATGGATCGGATTGGTGATAGGACTTGGCGCATTGTTGATCATAAGCCAAAAGGAAAGAACATGGGAAGTGGTAAAACGCTTCTGGCCTATATTCATAATGGTTCTTTTGGTGATATCTTTTGTGGTGTATACGATTCGCGACACCTCGACATTCAGAAGCATCGTACTCAAGGCCGATGATAAAAACGCTCCGACCGAACTGGATTCCGACGAATATCATCTACACTTCATGAAAGAAGGTGCAAGGAAGGTGATCGATCAACCAATTGGCCATGGGCCCGGAACGGCAGGCATTGTATCCATACACAACGGCGCAGAAGGCCAATTAACCGAAAACTACTATGTACAGGTAGCACACGAAGTAGGAATTATCGGGCTGGTGGTTTTTATTGTTATGTGGCTTCTTGTTATAAGAATGCTCCTAAACCAAGAATCGTCCCTGCTCAGTACGGTACTCGTCGCATCGGCTGCCGCATACGCGGTAATGGGTATGGTCATGCATTTGTGGACAAACGAAGCGGTAGCTTTCGGGTGGTGGGGGCTGGCTGGTTTGACAATTTCCTTCGGTAATAGTCACAACAAAACCCCGAGAAACGAGTGATATACTTTTAGTAACCATAAGGAGGTGCTATGACAACTGGTGAAATACCTGAGCCAACCGAGATACCTGTTTTACCTGGCTCAATAAACTCAATACTAGAAGCAAATCCGGGTATGTCGGCCGCAGAGGCCTCCGCCTTACAGAACGAGCAAATGGGTCGCTATCAAGCTGCGGCATCGGCGCTGCTCGGAATCTCACCCGATGAGCTGCACAACATGCGGCCAGAAGCAATCAGAAAAGGGTTGAATAATAGCGACATAGGAGAAGCAGCTTAAATATGAAGAAGGCTCTAATTACAGGCGTCGCCGGCCAAGACGGCGGCCATCTTGCAAAGCTACTACACGAAAAAGGGTATGACGTCCACGGCATCATTCGTGGCCAGATGGAGGCGAGCCACCCACGTTATAAAACTGTAAAGCAGGAAATGCCCTACGTTAATTTGGTCATGGCTGACCTGCTTGATTTAGCGGCACTAACCCGCGCCATGCAGGATATCAAGCCCGACGAAGTCTACAACCTAGCTGCTATCAGCCACGTAGGATACTCCTTCCGTGACCCAATCTTGACAGCTGATGTAACCGGCAAAGGCGTCCTTAACGTTTTGGAGGCTATACGCCTCGCCGGCTTGGAGCAAAAAACCCGGTTTTACCAAGCTTCGACTTCAGAAATGTTCGGTGGCCTAGATTATAATCGGCCAGACACTGGCTATACCGAAGACGCAACATTCCATCCGCGTAGTCCATATGGTGTTGCCAAGCTCTACGGCCATTGGATTACTTGTAACTATCGTGAAAGTTACGATATGCACGCTAGCTGTGGAATACTCTTCAATCACGAAGGTGAGCGTCGCGGCCCAGAATTTGTGACTCGCAAAATCAGCAAAGCCGTGGCACGTATTAAGCTCGGTTTACAAAGTGAACTAGAGCTCGGAAACCTGGACGCTAAGCGCGACTGGGGCTACGCTGGTGATTATGTCGAAGGCATGTGGCGCATGCTCCAACAGGATAAGCCTGGTGATTATGTCTTGGCTACCGGAGAAACCCATTCTATTCGTGAATTTTGCGAACTTGCCTTCAGAGAAACAGGGATTGATCTTACATGGCAAGGCAGTGATGTTAATGAAACCGGCATTGATGCGGCAACCGGAAAAGTTTTGATAAGGATTAATCCGGACTTTTTCCGTCCAGCAGAGGTTGACTTATTGCTCGGAAACCCGGCTAAGGCAGAAAAAACGCTTGGCTGGAAGCGAGAAGTCGATTTCCCCGGTCTGGTGAAACTAATGGTTCAGCACGATCTAGGCCTGGAAGAGTCGAAACTCGGTTAGTTTAGGAACCCGGTGTTTTGAAATAGCACCCGGCTGGCCAAGGTGTTGCAGCTGAAGAGTTTACCTTCAAGGACTTTCTTGGGTGATAAATTTATTTCTTCCAGGCTATAAAATCATTGGCTTACGAAGTCTTGTATAGTCTGATCGAGTGGGATTTGTGGCTCCCAACCAGTTTCTTCGCGCAGACGTTGGTTGCTTCCATACAGCTCGGCTGGATCAGTTGGACGGATGAGGGATTGGTCGACATTGACCTCGATTTTACCTTCCAGATCCATAGCTCGTAGCATCATATCCAGGATTTCCTGGCCTGACCGGCTCTTGCCACTACAAATGTTGTACATGTCATGCTCAAGTGTTTCGGCAACCGCTAAGTCAGTGTAGCCTTTTACGATATCACGTACATCGGTATAGTCCCGTTTGGTTTTGAGGTTTCCTACTCGAACTACCTCGCCTGATTCTTTAAACTTCGTGAGTTTTTGGAATAAATCGGGGATAAGAAAGCCAGGCGCCTGGCCCGGCCCGGTATGGTTAAAAGGACGAACAATAACACAGTCGAGACCACGGCCTCTTAGGTCTCGTGCAACCTTTTCCATCGAGAGCTTACTCAAGGCGTAAGGGGATCCTTCACTGATGACCCGAGACTCTTCCGTCAAAGGCATCGGTTGGCCAGGATTGTATACGGCACCAGTGCTAATTGCTACAAGCCGAGTCTTTGATTTGAGTGCTAGCAAACGCTCCCCCAACTTTGCAAGGACATCGACATTGACTTTCTTGTATAAATCCTCTGCGCCAAAAGAAGCCCCGACATTTGCCAGTCCGGCTAGGTTGATGATAGCGTCTATACCTTCAAGATTAAGCGCAGCGATCTGGGCTTCATCAGTCAGGTCGCATATTTCATACGTATCGGCTAGTTCTCTCACTACTTGAGTCGGGGCGTCTTCGCGCCCCAAGCCCACAACTTCATGCCCACGTGATTTCAGTTCACGTACTAGATGCCCCCCGACAAAACCATTCACGCCAGTAACGATAATCTTTAGCATACCTATAAGGGTACAGGACTTGGCAAAAATCCGAAACCACCTTGTTATACAGGGGTAAAGCGGGTAAGATATAGGTAACGTGAAGAAACTCCAACAACGGTATCGTTATTCATTGATTCTGCTCAAACAGCTCGTAAAGACTGATTTCAAACTGCGCTACCAAGGCTCAGTTCTGGGTTATCTTTGGTCCTTGCTTCGTCCGCTGGCGCTGTTCGTCATTCTGTATGTTGTCTTTACGAAGTTTCTAAAAATCGGCGCAGGAGTGCCGCATTACCCGATATACCTGCTGCTTGGTATAGTGCTATGGAACTATTTTATAGAAGTAACATCCGGTAGCATTACGGCGATTGTGGGCAAGGGTGAGCTCATACGAAAAATTAATTTCCCAAAGTATGTAATTGTAGTTGCCGGCTCATTCTCTGCGCTCATAAACCTGACCATTAACTTCATGGTCGTAGGAGCCTTTATGGTCTTTAGCCAAGTAGACATTCGACAGACGGCCATTCTATTGCCTCTGATCATTCTAGAACTCTTCATATTCTCCTTGGCTTTAGCGTTCTTTCTGAGCGCAGCATTCGTGCGTTTCCGTGACATCAACTATATCTGGGAAGTTCTGATGCAAGGGGCTTTTTACGCGACGCCAATACTTTATCCGCTTAGTCTTCTGCCACTCGCTGCGGCAAAATGGCTCATGCTCAACCCAATGGCGCAGATTATTCAAGATGCTCGCTATGTGCTTGTCACGCCAGAGACACAAACTATAGAGCAATTGTACGGCACGCAAATGATTAGGTTTGTGCCTTTCGGAATCGTTCTTGCAACTGCGGTTGTTGCTAGCTGGTATTTCAGAAGTCGCCAGCGTTTCTTTGCGGAGGAGGTGTAGGCATGGCTAGCGATACTGCCATAAAGGTAGAAAATGTCTCAAAAGATTTCAGTTATGCGCGTCGCAAGGCAGTTACTGTAAAGAGCGCATTCACCGGTATTCTTAGGCGTAAAACCAAGGATGAAAAGACTATCCAACATGCGTTGAAAGATATAAGCTTTGAAATAAAAAAAGGTGAGTTCTTTGGCATAGTTGGACGTAACGGTAGCGGCAAGAGCACACTGCTTAAAATGCTCGCCGGTATTTACCAGCCAAATGAGGGCAAGGTGAGCGTGCACGGAAAGTTAGTACCTTTCATTGAGTTAGGAGTTGGATTTAATCCCGAGCTCACTGGTCGAGAAAACGTGTACATGAACGGCGCTCTATTAGGCTTTAGCGAGAAAGAAGTAGCAAAGTTCTATGATGAAGTTGTTGAGTTCGCCGAACTCGAACAATTCATGGACAAAAAGCTCAAAAACTACTCCTCGGGCATGCAGGTACGCTTGGCGTTTTCCA
This sequence comes from bacterium, assembly GCA_029557815.1. Classification (GTDB taxonomy): domain Bacteria; phylum Patescibacteriota; class Saccharimonadia; order Saccharimonadales; family JAGQNK01; genus JAGQNK01. Next base: position 3,927 of record JAKQHX010000043.1, on the reverse strand, counting down.
TGGCTATCCGTGCCAAAGCAGATATTCTATTGATAGATGAGGTTCTAGCCGTAGGCGATGCTGATTTTCAGCATAAATGCTTCAGTTATTTCAGACAGCTAAAGAAACGGAACGCTACAGTTGTGTTTGTGAGTCATGACATGAGCGCCATTCGTGAGTATTGCGACCGCGTAATTCTCATTAACAAAGGAGAAGTCTCAATAAGTGGTGCGCCAAACAAGGTCGCAGATGAATATACCAAACTGTTCATCAAGGAAAAGTCACATGGCGCAGGCAATACCAATACGCAAAATCGCCAAGGTAACGGCAAAGCCTCTATTCAGAATATTAAAAAAATAGCTGATATACATAACAAAACAGCAGAGCCAGTAATTGACTTTGAGGTTCAGGCTAACGAAGATATCGAATCGATAGTAATTGGGTTTAGATGTAAGAACTCCGCAGATGCTCCATTGTTCGGCACGAATACGACCATTGAAAACGTAAGGATTAGCAACCTCAAGAAAAATCAAACCAAACGCGTAAAATTTCATCTACCAAACATATTTAATAATGGGGCATATCTTGTGGATGTTATCGCCCAGGATTCAGATGGAGAGGTCTATGATTGGATCGTGGATGCGCTAAGGTTTGACGTTAAGACAGAGAAAAAGACAGGTTATATGATCGAAGTTCCAATTAGAGTTGAGGTGGAAAATGTCTAACAGTAGAACTGTTTCTTATGCCCAGAATCGTGAAGACGTGATAATCGGGGCGTTCTTTGAAGATGTAAAACGAGGTTTTTATGTAGACGTTGGCGCCAATCATCCTACGGATGATTCTGTTACCAAGCACTTCTATGATAAAGGTTGGCGAGGAATCAACGTAGAGCCAAATTCTCGGCTGTTCAACCTATTAGAACAAGACAGACCTCGAGACATAAATATCAGGGCAGGAATATCTGACAAAGAAGGAAAGCTAACCATTCGGGAATATGAAGGCTGGTATGCTGGTCTTTCGACGTTCTCCGAAGATATGCAAAAAGAGAACAAAGACATCGCGGAGTACAGAGACATAGAAGTAGATGTTATAACTCTCGAAAAACTATTTGTTGACAATAAGATAGATAAAATAAATTTTTTAAAGGTGGACGTCGAAGGCTATGAATACAATGTGTTGGTCAGCAATGACTGGAAAAAGTATAGACCAGAGCTAATATGCATAGAAGCCAACCATACTTTTAAGGACTGGAGAGATTTGCTCAAAAAGGCCAAATACAAAAAAGTATTTTTCGATGGACTGAATGAATACTATCTGGCCGAAGAGGCGTCATACAGAGAGGAAAAATTCTCGTACGTTAATAGTATAATCGGCAGACCGATCGTAGATGCAAGAGTGGAAAAGCATATTCTGGCGCTACAGTATAGGCTTGATCGTCAGCAAAGTGAGCTAAACTCATATAAAAGTGAGATTTTACAATTAAAGCGTGAAGTACTTGAACTGAAGAAGGTGATTCCTCTTATTAAGCAGCTATTCAAATCCTTGGATGGCTCGATGAGACGCAGAATAGAGGACTTAAACAAAAGACAAGAAGAAAGTCCAAAACGATTCCACTTAGATACGGATGCAGCCAAGGACTATAAAGATCTGCTTTCCCAAATCAGGCTGTATGATTTAGAGGTTTATTACTCAATGTCATGGAAAAAGGACAGGCTATTGTACAGGATTGTTACCGGTGTTTATGAAGTACTGTTTGCAATTACTTTTGCCACAGGGAAAGGGCTTTTCAGGATGGCGAGGAGAGTGAGAAGATGAGCGAATCAAACACAAGTAATACAATAATCTTTGATGGGCAAGTTTTTCAAAGCACTGCGTGGGATCGAGGAATGGGGAAATATTCGCTAAACCTGCTTGCCGCATTGCATAAAGAGGATGATTTCAAAAAACGACAGGTACATATTGTATTTGCAAAAGGGATGAAGCTTTCAGCGGAAGCAAGTGCGGCAATAAGAGGATTATGTCCTGGTGCAAGGTTCGACTTCATAGAACTAAAAGTACCAAAGGTAGTTCCTGGTGAAGATATTCGCCCTCTTCAGCGCGCAAACAAGGAAATCCTAGAAAAGTACATAGAAAGTATCGGGGCTGATCAGCAGCCAGATTTTGTGATCCTTTCGTTGCTTATCGACCAATATGTTGCAGCCTTTCCGAGCAATGCTATCAAGATATTGCTTTTTTATGATCTCATACCGCTTCAGTACTCCGACAGGTATGGCCATATGTGGTCGTACCCAAATTACTTAAGACGCTTTAAGACCATATTTGAAGCGGACGCTATTCTCACGATCTCTCAAACGGTAGCTGATGACTTAGTGGTTTATACAGGTATCGACGCTTCTATTATCAGAAATGTAGATGGGGGACCAATCGAGCGTCACCATTTGAAATCGAAGAAGCCAAGCATTGAGCTGCCAGAGAAATTTATTCTCATGCCTTCAGGGAATGATCTTCGAAAGAATAACTTCCGCGCCATCCAAGGATTTGAAGAGTTTAGAATCTCTTCAGGCAACGAGAATTACAAATTGGTGGTAACCTCTCATTTTGACGAAAAGACACGTCAAGAACTAAGAGGGTTGTCTGAAGGAGTCGTGTTCACTGGTAACGTAACTGAAGAAGAACTCAAGTGGTTGTATGAAAATACTCAAGCACTTCTATTTGTATCCGAATACGAAGGTCTCGGGCTCCCCATACTTGAAGCCGCAGAAGTTGACAAGCCTATTGTTTGCTCTAACTTGACAGTGTTTAACGAAATGTCCACAGACGCATTCTATTACACGGATCAGCACAATCCTTCTAGCATCGCCAGCGGACTTGAGGATGCGATAAACGGTCTGGGCTTCACTGCCAAGAAAAAACAATATCCCGACCTGATTAAGCGTTACACATGGAAGCATACAGCTCGAAAAGCTCTTGATTTTATATCAAATCATCATACCAACGCTGAAAATCCTGTCACGGCTAAACCTAGGCTTGCGGTATTTGCTCCAAATCCTAATGGCTACTCGGCCATAGGAAAAGTTGTCATGTTAAACCACCATGCGCTTAGCCAGTATTTTGACGTGGATTATTATTTGGAAGATGGAAAATCTGGAAACCAGTTCAGTAGAAAAGGATATCTTGACAGTGTTGCAAATGTTTTTGCATCAAAACAATTCAGCGCTGCGGACTATGCTCGATACGATGCGGTGGTATATCACATAGGTAATAGTGAATACCACATAGACTCTATCAAAAACGCTCTTCACCTTCCTGGCTATCTAGTTATTCATGACACAAAGCTCAAGGAGGCCTTCGAAGATGTTCTTGTAAGGTATGCATACATGGACAAGAAGCGGCTCGAGGCAGAACAGAAGTTAGATAGCATGCTAGGGGTTGGCAAAGCTGTATATATGGGTTCGCTCGTGAATGCATCGCTAGGCGTAGTAGCTCACTCAGAATATGCACGTAAGGCTATTGAAGATCTTGCAGTATCAAAAAGTAAGGTAATAACTAAACTAAACCTACCAGCCTCTACGCCCGAATTGAAGAAACTAAAGATTGGCTCACGATTTTCCATAGGGTTTGCCGGAATAATCCACAAAGCCAAAGGGCTAAGCATCATTGATCAGATTATTGCGTCGCCTGATTTTCATAGCGTTGATTTACATATCTTTGGTGTGCCACTTGTTGAGCCAGGTGTTCTTGAAAGGCTAGAATCCTATCCAAATGTAAGGATTGAAAAGAACTTGACGGATTTTGAGTTTGAGACGCGTTTATCAGAGATGGATGCGGTCGTGAGTTTTCGGCCGAACTATAATGGAGAAACCTCATTGACCGTTATTGAAGCTTTGAGGCATGGAGTCGTGCCGGTGGTCAGAAAAGTAGGTTGGTTTGATGAACTTCCTGACGAAG
>JAKQHX010000040.1 GCA_029557815.1 bacterium | reverse complement strand
GTTGCCGTGCTTTTGTTTGAGCGCAGCGTAAACCTCACGCGCCTTCTCTACCAGCTCCGGCTTGTTTTTGAGCAGCGGCGAAACCGCCATCTTAACCGGCGCAAGATGTGCTGGTAGCTTTAGGAATACACGCTCCTCTCCATTCTGTTCATCTTCCGCATATGCGCTGATAAGCACTGCCATCAACGCGCGCTCCACGCCAAATGACGGCTCAATCACATGCGGCACAAATGGTTCGCCGCCATCCTTTGGCCGATACTGCATGTTCTTGCCGGAGTCTCGCTGGACATTACCAAGGTCAAAATCTGTTCTGTAAGCGAGGCCAAGCAGCTCATCACGGCCATGCGGATAGTCAAATTCAAAGTCTATAGTTCGCTTACTATAATGTGCTAAGTCGTCCTTTGGCACGTCGAGTTCGTGCACACTGTCTTTCGGCAAACCAAGCGCCTCCAGATACACATGAATATCCTTTATCCATTGTTCAAAAACCGGTTCCCAGTTATCGGGGTGGACAAAATACTCGATTTCCATCTGCTCAAACTCACGGCTGCGGAATACAAAATCGCGGGGGCTAATCTCATTGCGAAATGCCTTACCCTGCTGAGCGATGCCGAACGGCATATCAGGACTGAAACTATCCACAACATTCTTATAGTTCGTGAAAATTCCCTGCGCTGTTTCGGGTCGCAGATAACTAGTCGAACTTTCGTCATCTACAGGCCCGACGTTCGTCTTGAACATCATATTGAATTGCCGAGCCGGGCCGAACGGATCCTTGGTGCCACAAGTTGGGCACTTGCTCGTGTCAATTTTGTCCTCACGGAAGCGACCATGACAATTACTGCATTCGACGAGTGGATCAGTAAATGTATCGACGTGCCCGCTTGCTCTCCAAACTTTCTGGTTCATCAAAATCGCTGCGTCAACGCCGTACATGTCATCGCGTTCTTCTACGAACATCTTCCACCACAGGTCCATGATATTGCGCTTCAGGGCGACACCCAGAGGGCCATAGTCCCATGTACCGCTCAGGCCGCCGTATACCTCAGAACCCTGATAGATAAACCCACGTCTTTTGCACAGGCTGACAATATCTTCCATTGAAACTTTTTCGCTCATTAATGCGAATTATACGTCAGTTAGTATCTGTTGTCACGCTGATTGGTCAGCCGTATCGACGGGAGGTTGGTCATCAAAGCTTCGAATAAGCGCCAGGATATCTTTAGCGGTGTTGAGCGACTTTTCGTAAACTGGCCGGAATAGCGTCTCGTCAGGATCAACATCATCAATCTCTGCACCCACAGGGGCTATGAGGCCGCGTTGATCAAGGAGCGCAAAGGTACCCATTGGCACCGAGTCATAATCGCTGAAATGACCACACATACGTTGTTCTATGCGACCCTGCTTTAGGTAACGGGTATGTTTTGCGACATTACGCCAACGGAGTGTCTGACCCGTGTCCAGCCAAATACCACTAATAGAGCCATGTCCAATAAAGATCATGTCTGAGACTTCTTTATCCCCCAAATCCCGTGCAATTTCAGGTGCTTTTGCCGCCCTTCTGATCTCAATTCCGCCGTAGCACCCCGACCGTAGTTCAGCAATCTCATCAGCTTCGTCATGAAATGCCTCTCTCTGTGTCCGGGCATCGTATTCACCATATTTAAAGACGCGGTTTGAGACTATTATGGCTAACTTTCCTACGCGACTCTGTACAGACACATGAGCATTGAGCAGCTTTCGTTCGTGCTCTTTTACTTCATGCCCCAGACGGGAAGCAAATCTTCGCTGATTTTTGCTCAATGATTCTTGCGACATTGTGTATTTAGCTGATTGAATAATCAGCACTGACTTAATTTCATTAAAATTATATTATAGTATATTAGGCTTCTTATTTCAACTATATACGGATTTGTTGTCGAAGCAAGTTTGTCGCGAGCTTCAGCGCTTCGGAAGCGCATTTGGCAGCATCAGTGACTTGCTTGAGCGCGAGTGGCTGATCCGTGGCGTATGCCAAGCGCAACAACTTGATATGGTTGGCGGTAAATGGAGCGCCCTTTTGTGTTCGAAAGGCCATGTGTTCGAAATCAAATAAATAACGTCCATCTGCCTGTAATTTCTGGGCTTCGGTATCGGTCTGAAGGTTCGGCATGTGCCCCGTGACGTTCAGCAACTGCATGCTAAACCAGAGTTCCGTAAGCTCTGGCGAAAATTCCAGGTCATCCAACGCCTCTAGCGTTCGTTGCAGAATCAAAAAATACTCCTCACCTGCAGCATCTTCAGTAACACGATTCATCCTTTTTAAAAGTCCGTAAGCTAACATGGTGCGATTGATATCCCTCACGATGTGACCATAGTGTGCGATGAGTCGAGAGGATACGAGTGTACCAAGATCGCCTCGGCCTGGCAAAACCGTAACATTGCTGATACTGAGCAATTCTATACCGCCAGCCAATTTCGACCGCGGCCGACGAACACCCTTTGCAATAACCTTCAGCTTGCCATTATCTGGCGTCAACAGGGTTACTATACGGTCAGCCTCTCCGAAGTCAGTTCGTGTCAACACGATACCCTCGGTAATAATCTGGTTTTTCATATGCTGGCCAGAGTTACTTCGTCTACCACGCCCGTAAGATGGCTCAGGCTCGTTGTTGGCTTGTAGAGATGGCTTACGATATTGAGCTGCCGCAACAATGCCTCGTCTTGTCGCGGCACCAAAGTATGCAAGACAACCGGTATGTTCTGCCACTCCGCATATGAGCGGAATTCATACAAAAACTCTACGCCTCCATGACCTGGCAACTGTAGTTCCAGCACCACGATGTCAGGTGTCATATGATCTGCTTCCAGGATTGCCTCTTGGGCCGTCCTACTCCAAGCCACGTGATGACCTGTCTGCTCTAAGGCTCTTTTATAGACATCTCCGAGGATTTTGTCTGGTTCTATCAGCAGGACTTTCATACGATGCTCAGCTGTACGCTTGGATGAAATGTTGCGGCTAATCCTGTGAAAGCGTTGTGGCGTGCTACGCGAAGCGGTGCTTCCATGGCCTTGAGTAACACATCTGCGACAAAGACGCTGGCACCGTTCGAGCCAGCCACCGCCGGCATCGTCTGGCGTGCCGTGCCGTAAAGCGCCCGACCACGCTGGAACATATCCGCGCTGAGTCCTGGCCGATTATCGAACACTCCGGCAACCAGGCCATGCGCACTCTTGTGAGCAGCTAGGACTACCCGGTGTCGTTCCGCCTCGTGGGCCCGAGCCCCCACCATACCGTAGCCAAGCAATATCATGGCTGATTCCAAGCTCTCGCGGTGGGCCATGACAGGACCGTATTTGCCGTGCAGGCTTAACTCTATATCGCAATCGTTCTGCGCGGCCAACGACGAAAGTTTGTGGGCCGTATCGTTTAGGACCGAAGCCACAGATACTGGCTCCAGCTGAAAAATCTCCTGTGCCTGGCGGTCTGCGCTTAGCAAAAACGCGTCGACGAGACGCAGGGCCGTATCGGCAACATAGCTGATGCTGGCCAGGCTGGCGGTATCGCCAGTGGTGTGAGCAAGTTCCGCCATGCGGGCTATTTGCAGCAACGGCAGCTTCAGCTGCTCTGCCAGCGCCTTCAGTAACCTTTCGTCCGCAGCCGTGCTTGCCACACTTTAACCCTCGCTCAATACGCAAATTATACCATTATTTGGATACTACGATTGTTCGACCTAAAAGTATTTTTTACGACTATAGAAAGACTTACAAACCGTGCTACGGCGTAAAGATAAGATTTTTTAGAATAATATTATCGAAATCTTTGCCAAAGCTCTGGCCAGAAAGTGTCATGATACGAATCGTCTTGTCGCGAAGCGGCAACAGCACCGCACTTCCCTGCATACCCTTTTCTATTTCGCCGTCAACCCGAGCACCTAGCACAGACTGAACGCGCGCGGCTTTGTACGGAGCAACCGATACGGTGCCTTTTTTGGCATTGCCGTCATAACTTTGCAAAACACGGTCGTAGGGCTGTTCCAGGACTTCTAGCCGCAGGGCAAAGGCCGTCTCGGACCTCGCTCCAGGAACAAAGTCGGGATGGAAATAACCATTTACCGGTACGCTGCCGTCACCTTCGTCAACGGTAGCAGCCCACGTTTTTGGATATGTAACTTCTATCGCGCCAAATGTTGCCGGACCCTTGTACTTTTTGTATGGACTTTTTGATCGTTCCTCAAATTCCTTTTCTTTGGTTTCTTCTGTCGCCTTTTTCGCCTCTTCAACCGCTGCCGCGACTTTTTCTTCTACGTTATTCTTGTAATCCTGCATTTCGGCGTAAGCCCAAAAAGCAAAGCCGCTTGACCCCAGGAAACCGATGACGAACAGAACCAATGCGATGATGAGGCCCCATGGCCGATGTTTCTTCTGCTCTGAGGCCGACATACCCATTTGGGGATACTGAGATGGTTGTGGTGGCATAGGCTGGCCAGCCGGGGGCAGACCAGGGTTTGGCGGCATGGCTTGGGCAGGACCCATTTGGGGCTGCTGGTACGGATTGTCAGGATTCATATAGCTTATGCTATCCTAACTCTTCTTGCTCGGCAAGTAGTTGTAGAGGTACACGCCGTTTTTCTCTTCGACGATTTCTTTGTCGGGAATTTTGAAAGCGAAACTCGTTAGTTTGACTTTTTGTTCTGGATAATTTTGAATAATCTTTTTATCCAACTTTTCCATATATCTGTCTAGCAAAAATACGTAAATTCCATCGGTCCGGGGCCACATATGCCACCAGTAGTTTGCCCAAATGATACGGACGTGTTTGCGATATTTCCATGTCCTGATGTAACTGACCAGTACGAGTAAAGGGTTAAGTTCATATCCAATGACTTTCAGTCCCTTTTCTGCGCCCGCCAACAACATTCTGCCGTCGCCGCTGCCCAGTTCCAGCAAAGTCTGTCCTGGCTCCAGGTCAAGCAAATCCAGGGCCGCTTGTTTCTGCTTGCCGAGCGTCGGTAAGTATGGCGCACCAAAAAACACCACGAAACCGAAGAGCAACACGAGCCAAACCGCTATCAAGAACAAGAATAACAGCATCTTAGGACGTACCCCTTGCCTCCCAGCCAGCTTTGACCTTGGCAACTTTGTTTTCGGCCTCTTTCAGGTATGACTCCAGTTCTTTGGCAATCGCCATGCCTCGCTCGTACAGCTTTACGGCTTCATCGACATCCAAATCAGCAGCCTGCAGCTTTGCCAGAGTTTCGTCCAACTCCGCGCTCAGCAGTCTATAATCAGTTTTCTTTGTCATAGGTAACAGATATTATAAGCCTTCTTTTTGCAGCTCGCTAGTTACCTGTGGTAAAAACAGGCCTGCGATGCTTCGTACAAATTTGTAGTCATCTGATACAAATAGTATTTCTTGGCCGCCTCGTGATAGCAAGGTTTCGGACAGTGGCTCAACCTCAGTGGCAAGCGGATGATCCTCAGCAGTAAATGAGCTTATCACCTCTTGTATGTCCTGGCCGGACGAAGCTTGGCGATAATTCAGGTCGTACTGCATCGAACCCAACGACCGGTCACCGCGTGCCAGGAGCGAGAGACGATCTATTTCGAATTCGCTCGTTAGGCCCATGACAGAGAGGAATCTCTGCCTGTCGGACTGCTTTGGGCTTGGCTCAAGGGTCATATGGTCTTGGTGTGGCCCCATACTTTCTACCGTTACGCGAAATAACGTACGGGCAAGTCGTGTTTTGCGCTCTGCCTGCTCAGCCAACTTTTGCTCCACAAGCACTTCCAAGCCAGCAGTCCGGGTTTTCGCCTGGGCTCTCAGTAGTGCGCCACGTCCAAAAGCCGTCATCGTCTAGGCCTTCCTTGTCTTACTACCATTATTTTACGTATGCGTCAGGCTTGATGCTAGTTATGCTAGCAGTTGCGCTGCCATCGTGGAGCAGAATGTCTATTGCCGCACCCTTACGCAGGGATTTGGCTGACCGTACGACCTCACCGCCCGAACGCAAGACAGCATATCCACGCTGAAGCGCGGCATTCGGGCTCAGTGCAGCCAGTATCTGCTGGCGTGCATGCAATCCATGCTGTACATCCCGTACATATCGGGTCGTCGCCTGGCCCAATTCAGACACACTTGCCTGTAACTTGGCCAAGGCATCATTTGCACTTGCTTGGAGATAATTTCCCAGCGCAACCTGCGCATTTTGTATATTCTCCAGGACGCTCCGCTTATCCGGCACAAGCAGTTGGGCGGCGTTACTTGGCGTGCTAGCACGTTGGTCAGCCGCCAGTTCAGCAAGACTAATATCCACCTCGTGTCCAATAGCGACAATTGTAGGAATCCGGCTTGTCGCAACCGTACGGGTCAACTGTTCGTGGTTAAAGGCCGCCAGGTCTTCGGCGCTACCCCCGCCACGTGTCATAACGATCACGTCCACAGGATTTTCATGGGTGTTGAAGTAATCAAGCGCCGCTATCAACTGACTAGGCGCCCGTTCACCCTGCACTTGCACGTCGGCAAGCCGAACTTCTAGCCCGCCCCACCGCTCATTCAAAATCTTGATGAAATCATGGTATGCCGCCGATTCACCGGATGTAATCAAACCGATTCGTTTCGGTGGATACGGCAGTGGCCGTTTACGGGATTCATCAAACAACCCTTCTTCCCGCAACTTTGCTTCCAGTAGCGTGGCCGCCCGCTTGAGCGACCCTTCGCCCACAGGCCGGATAGTCTGCATGGTGATACTAAATCCATACAACGGATGGAGTCGTGGCGTACCAACAACTTGCACCATCAGACCATCCTCCAACGGTCCGGGCAGCTGGTACACGGTACCAAAAAACTTCACGCTCGCATGCTCGTCCTTCAGGTCGAAGTACACCCAACGACTTTTGCTGACCCGAAGGTTTGCTAGCTCACCCACGATTGTCACCGAGGGATAAGCGTATTCTATAGTCTGATTAAAGACAGCTACGAAATCCGAAACGCCGAAAACTAAATCATCCATGATTGGCCGTGTCCTTAACTGACGGCTCAAACTTTGGGGCTTTGTGATAAAAATAATATCCGGGTATGGTCTGAATCGTCATACTGATAACCCTGTACATGACAGTCACGGGGATACTTACGCCCGGTGGTACCCCGGCAGCAGCCAACACAGCAGTCATGAGGGCTTCATAAATACCCACGCCGCCAGGCAAGACAGAGACCAAGCCAGCAAAATTGGCAACAGCGTAGGCCAAAATAATCGCTCCGATATTGATAGCATGACCAAATGCCAGATATACTGCATATACCGTGAGGACTTCGGTTATATTGGCAACCAATCCATACAGCAGTGGCGCCTTCAGGGCACGGTAATCCCTCTTCAGCAATTTGTAGTTTTCGTGCAATTCGGTAAAGACCCTACGAACTCGTTCGATATTTATAGTCTCGGGGTGCTTTGGCCTCACGATATTAATTAACCGGTTGATAGATTTGGTCGTATAGGTGAAAAAGCTGTTGATCCGCTGTTTGCTGCCCACTACAAAAGCCAGCCCTGCCGTCATCACCGCCAAAAGCGTCACTAAGGATGCGCCTATGATTAGTGTCAAACCACTCACTTCGCCAAAGATTGCCAGGCTCAGCAAGCCGAAAGCTAACAAAATTTCAAACGATAGGAACAAGAAGACAAACTTCATAATCTGCACCAGCGTTGACTGTGCAGTAGAAATCCCCAGTGGCTTTAGCCGTACACTAAAATATGAAATCCCCGACACGCCCCCACTCGGAAAAACATGGTTTACGAAGTTCAGCTCAAGTGCCGTCCGATACATTTCCCAATAACTCGTAGTCCTTCCGATTATCCTAAACATCGCACGATACATCCTGGTATACGCATCGTAATTCAGTATTTGCAAAGGGATAATCAGCAACAGTGCCCACGCATTGACTCTTCCAAGGTTGCTGACCGTCTCTTTGATTTGCGGCCACGTCAGATAGACTAGCAGCACAAGGGCACCGAAGGTAATGACATTCAGTATCAGCTTCCAGCGCTTCTTCTTTTCGGCTTCACTCATTCAGTATCAAATTATATACCAAAAAGATATAATGCCTCTAGATGACCGGAATCATTACCATCCTTGGACGACAGCCCGCCTTGGGTCTTGCTGAGCTCGAGAGCCTGTTTGGCGCAGAAAAGATTACGCCGCTTGGCTCCGGTACGGCTCTGGTGCAATCCAGAGCAGAAGACTTTCCCATGCAACGGCTCGGCGGCACCATGAAAGCAGCCCGGTTCCTTACTGAACTGCCCTACACCGATTGGAACAAA
>JAKQHX010000038.1 GCA_029557815.1 bacterium | reverse complement strand
GTTGTTGACCGGTATCACCATCTTGCCACCGCTGCCCAGCTGCTTTACGAGCCCCTGTGGCAACCTGTCTGCTGCCGCACTGACCAGTATGCGGTCATATGGAGCCGCTGGCGGCCAGCCAAATTCTTCGCCTGCTTCATGAAATTCAATGTTACTTATTTTCAGCGCTTCACAATTTTCACGCCCGAACCGTACCAGCCTAGGTACTTTCTCTACCACAATGACCTTGCCTTCCCTGCCGACCAAACAAGCTACCAAGGCACTCGTCCAACCGGATCCCGAGCCTACATCCAACACCTTTTGGCCGGTACGGATATCAAGCCATTCCAGCATCATACGGACCGTTGTCGGTTGGCTGTTTGTCTGGCCATAGCCGATCGGCAGCGGCACATCCCAGTCAGCAGCCCCTTGTTCTGTCAGAGGCAAGAAACCTTTTCTGGGAGCGGCCTCAAAAGCTTCGTCAATGGTCATACTACCAGTATAGTCGACCGGTCTACTCAAGAGCATGGATACGTTCATGATCCAACCCGTAGTGGTGGGCAATTTCGTGCCATAATGTATGCCGAATCTGTTCTTTCAGCGAGGCCACATCATGGACATAGTAGAGGATCGGGTTCTTAAAAATCGTAATTTTGTCAGGCACAATCATATTGTAGCCGTTGCTGCGCTGCGTACGCGGGATACCTTGATACAAGCCGAAAAGCGTTTGGTTGCAGTGAAGCTTCAGTTCATCGCGCTGCTCGAGGGTTGGTTCGTCTTCAAAAGTGATGAGGACGTTGTTGAGCCCTTTGACGTACTTTTCCGGCAAAGTATCAAGTTGTTCACTAATTAGTTTCTCAAACTCTTCATCGCTAATGCTTAACATGTAAACTATTATACAAGATATCATCTGGAATCGTAATCACACACGCGTATACTAAGGACTGTGATGCAACCGCTCGCTGAAAAGATGAGACCCGAAAAGCTTGCCGATGTAATCGGCCAAGAGCATCTAGTCGCGTCCGGCAAAATCATTCGTGAAATCATTGAGCAAAAGCAACCAACAAGCCTCATACTCTGGGGGCCGCCCGGCTCTGGCAAGACAACCCTGGCGCGGATTATCGCCAAAGAAACCGGAGCCGAATTCGTAGAACTCAGTGCCGTCACCGCCGGTAAAGCCGATGTCGTAAAAGTCGTGTCACTCGCCGAAGCCAACCAACGACTTGGCATGCAGACAATTCTGTTCGTAGATGAGATCCACCGGTTTAATAAAGCCCAGCAAGATGCTTTTTTGCCTCACGTAGAAGATGGCACCATCATACTCATTGGCGCAACTACCGAAAACCCCAGTTTCGAAGTCATTACTCCGCTCCTTAGCCGCAGTCGGGTTTTAGTACTAGAGCCACTCAGCAAAAAGGATATCATCCAGATTCTCAAAAAAGCAGCCAAGATAGAGAAACTCACCGCCAAGGTACTGCCCGCCAAAAGTATTGACCTGCTAGCGGAGCTTTCCGGCGGCGATGCCCGGGTTGCGCTTGGCAACCTGGAATTGGCCAAACAGCTAGCCAAAGGGTCCATTACTCCGGAAATTATCAAAACAGCCGCCCAGAAACGTGTGCCCGGCTATGATAAGGCGGGCGAACAGCACTACAACATCATCAGTGCGTTTATCAAGAGCATGCGTGGCAGCGATCCGAATGCAACCTTATATTATCTGGCCCGGATGATCCAAGCCGGTGAAGACCCGAAGTTCATCGCCCGAAGGATGGTAGTATTTGCGAGCGAAGATGTGGGTATTGCCGCACCAGCCGCACTCAACCTGGCGATCTCGACCTTTATGGCGGTTGAACGTATCGGTATGCCGGAGTGTCAGTACAGTCTATTTCACTGCGCGACCGTACTAGCCAAAACAGACAAGTCCCGGGTCATCCCCGATGCCATGAATGGCGCCCTGACTGCTGCCCGCGAATACCCTGACCTACCCGTACCACTACACCTACGCAACGCACCCACCAAGCTCATGAAAGACCTTGGCTATCAAAAAGGCACCAAATGGGAAGCGGGCTTTAAGCATCCGCAGGGATTTTTGCCTCCGGAACTGGCCGGCGAAGATTTCTTCAAGTAAGCTATCAATATAACGAGGAGAATTATATGGAACGGTCACTTGTCACACTTATGCTCGCACTTGCCACTAACGAGCTACTCCATAACGTCATCGAAGTAAAAGGTATCCGGGAAAAAGTCGCGCGACTCGTTGCGTATATGGACAAAAAACCATTCAAGGAGCTGCCCTTCAAAATCGACACCCGTGCCAAGTCATATGCACTCTCGACCATACTCTTTCTGATTGTCGTCGGCTTGTTGTACGGCTTTTATAGCCTGCTCGACCTCTCAACCGACACGGCAGTCAAGGTAACCGTCGGTCTGCTGATACTTTCGTATGCGGCGACCGCTGTCCTGGTTGATAAGTATCACGTTGACATCGAACAGGTTACTCGGCGGTTCAAGCCGTAGCCTTCCGCACTAAGTCAGACGGTGGAACTGGCCGGGTCGAGTTTGCTGTAATACACGCCGTCAAATTACGAAAAAGCTGTGTTGTCGTACGATGCCACGCATAAGCAGGCACACGGGACGGGTCGTCCTGGGGATAGTACTTGTGCGGCACCGCTTGGCCATGAACCCGGTCGCGCCGATATTCAGCCGCCAAGTCGTCGCGTTCGTATTCGGGATGTCCCTGCAGGAAGACTGTCGTACCCGTCGAGCGCTGCCGCTCGGCTAGAAGCCAGCCCGGCTCAAAACCTTCGGCTAGCACCTCTACACCCGCATCACGAAGTAGCTTAGCCGGTACATTTCCCCATCTGGAGTGAGGTGATTGCAGTGGCCACTCCAGACCCCTAGTCAGGGGTGCATCAACGGCTTCATGGCAAAAAACACCAAACACCTTTTGAGGCAGGATATCCCGCTTGATACCAAATAAATGATCAAGTGCAATATGACTGGCCAGGCATGAATATACCGTAAGACGGGTCTGGCTTTCTGCCCAGTCAACCACATCACGCAACTGGCCTATGTAACGTATGTCCGTAAATGGAAACGGCGAACCGTCTGGCTGACGCTCCAGGTTGGCGCCCGTCACGATGAGTCCGTCAAGCCCATCCGCAACCTCGCTGATTGGCGCATAGCCCTGCAAACACTGCGACGATCCGTTGTGGTGGCGAGGGTCTTCGTCAAACCGCACCGGCACGACATCCGCCAGACCACGAAAGCCGTCACGCCATTGGTGTTCGGTTTTGACGAAAACCGGAGAAGACATGAGGTTTAGCAGGCCGAGGCGCGGGCGATCAATGGCAAGCGTTTCGCTCACGATACCACTTCCTCCCACGGCAGGCCGGTTTTGCCAAAGTGGCCGTAGGCGCTGGTTTGGCTGTAAATTGGCCGGGCCAAATCCAACGCGTCTATGACGCCCTTCACGGACGTGTCAATGAGCCTGTCTTTGTAGGCGTAAAGTTCGCCGTCACCCACGGTCGCCGTCCCAAATGTTTCAATCGTCTGCATGAGCGGCTGCGGCTTACCGATCACATATGCCAGCCCGACCTCACATTTGGTCGCTAACCCTGCCGCTACGATATTCTTGGCAATGTAACGTGCAGCATACGCACCAGAACGGTCGACCTTGCTCGGGTCTTTACCACTGAAGGCACCTCCACCTACCCGAGCATAACCGCCGTACGTATCAACCACGATTTTCCGTCCCGTCAGGCCGGCATCGCTTTCCGGCCCCGGAATATGCCACAAGCCGGTGCCGTTCACCACAATATCCTCCTCGGGCGGCAGCAAAAAGCCGTACTCCTCCAGGACTGGTGCAAAGATATGCTCAATAACATCTGCCCGCACACGCCGTGGGCTGGCTTTTTCGTCGTGCGCCACAGCCGCCACGAGCTTTTCTATACCAACCGGCTTGTCACCTTCGTAACGTACCGTCACCTGGGCCTTGCCGTCAGGTCGGAGCCATTTGAGTTCAGCCTGTTGGCGGGCTTCGTCAATCCTGCGTGTAATAGCATGAGCAAGCGTGATAGGCAGCGGTACTAGTTCTGGCGTTTCATCGCAGGCGTAGCCGAACATCATTCCCTGGTCGCCCGCGCCGTCTTGGTCCACCCCAAGAGCTATTTCGGGCGATTGTTCATGAAGATTGTTACTAAAGCTCGATTCCTGGGAAAAACCCCATGCCGGGTTGGTATATCCCAACTCCGCTACCTTTGCCCGAGCAATAGCCTCGTAGTCCAACTTCGCCGTAGTTTTGATTTCGCCAAAGAGGCAAATCTGATTCGCTCCAGCTACCGTTTCGATACCGGTCCGGGCGTGTGGATCCTGCGCCAATGCGGCATCCAGGATTACATCACTGATTGCGTCACATATCTTGTCGGGATGACCGGCGCACACTGACTCGCTCGTGAACAGCCAGAGTTTTTTATTTCTTGACATAAAAATATCCTTCCCCCGAATACGTTGGGAAAGGATTGCAAGAGTATGCGATATCTTTCCCGCCTGACGGGACTAGATGAAGCACCTTATCCGCGGCTTCGCCTTATGAGACACCCTTTCAGGGTTTCTCATCACGCGAGCAAAATGGAATACATTTTGTCCGGTTGCTCTTCCCGAGCTGCAAAGTTAAGACAGGTTGCTGGCGGGTCGTAGAGCTAGTTCTCTCGCCGCACTCTTTATATCTTTAAATTGTTAAGCCATTCAAGATTATCACGCGGTTCACGTATAATGCAAGGCTACTTTTTTGGCTTTCCGAGTATTGCCATCGGTCGCTCTCGCCAGGTGTCGTCTTCGCGGTACTTTAGCGTATACATATGCAACAATATCCAGCCTTCCTTAAGTAGCTTGTTGACCTCTTCGCGGCCTTGAGTTTCTATATTGTGCCCTGTCAGTTCCTCGATAGTAAGCTCCCACAGCTCGTAGCTTCGCTGTTTTTCAATATCACTGACGGTAGAATTCTTTGCCATACCAACCTCTTTCTGGAAATTTGTTAGCAACTTTAGTATAATCACCGAAGTTGTCTGACGACTGTCAGATATCCAACAACCGGAATAGTAGGGTGTCGCCAAGTGGTAAGGCAACGGGTTCTGGTCCCGTCATTCGGGGGTTCGAATCCCTCCACCCTAGCCAGGAATTTCATTACATGAGACGTTAATGGTTCACGTCTGCTTAGTCCGGTAGACGTAAAGTAAAATCGGCATTTCTGCCGATTTTTTTATTTTGAGGGATTTACACCAGGCTTAAAAAGCGCCAGAAAGAGCAAGAGCACATATCTCTAGCAAATGAATATCTGATTATTGCTATAATCACAGTATGAAGGTGAACGATAGACACTCCCAGAGAATCCATGACGAACTAGTAGCGGCGGGAATTACCAGGTATGGGCTCCTGAAGCGCGAAGCAGCCCACTTGCCAAAGATAATCCACGAAGACGAACATATACATGGTATTGCGTATGGTTTGACCGAACGTGATTCTGCGATGATTGTCGCTACTGACAGACGGGTTCTTTACCTGGACCACAAAGTACTTTTCCATAAAACAGATGAACTTACATACGACGTGGTGAGTGGCGTAAGCTACAACTACCAGGGGAGATTTGCCGGCATCGTACTACATACGAGGCTTGGCAATTTCAAGTTACGATTTGTAAATAGCACCTGTGCAAAACGATTTGTGAAGTATATCGAAGCGCGTCAAATCGAAACGGAACAATCTCTGGCGCCAAAAGAACTCTCACTACCCGACCCTACCCCGCCAGCTCCTCAGCCAAGTACTTCCCAGCTAACAAAAGAAGCAAAGGCGTTTCTGGCGACACATGAAATCGCAACGCTTTCGACCGTCGGCGAAGAAGGCAAGCCGCATGGTGCAACCGTATACTATGCAAGTGACAAAAACAGCTTCATATACGTCGTCACGAAGGATCAAACAACAAAAGCCAAGGACATTGATAGGTATCCGTATGTAGCTTTTACAGTTACAGATGCTAACCGCATGCAGACGATGCAACTCGACGGAATTGCTCACGTCGAAACCGATACAAGTATTACGAAGCATATGTACGAGACAATCTTGCGCCCCCGTTTTCAGGACGGACATGCACAGCTGGCCCCGATTCTCCACCTTCCGGCAGGAGAGTATGAAGTGATTGTTATCGAGCCTATCTCATACAAGCTGACTGACTATAAGACTACTGGTTAGACTTCCATCCAAATCATAGCGTGGATGTCATCAAAGTTTGGCTGTGGCACAGGCTGCCAAGAGCTGGAGGTGCCATCACTCGTCAGAACATGCCCGCTATGGCTCGCCTGATCAGGCAGTAACGCCTGAAGCGCTGCTGGCGCTGTGCTTTCGCCCGTGCCACCTTGGTTGAGTGGTAAAGGCGCCAGAAGGGACGTTGAGGTCACAAGAGGGTCGTCTGCCGTACCCCCCAAATCACCATGGAGCCTGAGCTTCCCTTTTATCTCTGAAGTAGCATCAGGGGTAGCGTCTGGAATCTCTGGCAACTTGAGCGTACCGTCCTCGTTATGCCCGACGCGCAAAAAGTCATTGAGGATACCACCCCATTGACCTATATCCTGTCCTTCTTTCGGTAACCGTGCCATTTTTTATTTTTGATTTTTTGTTTTTAGAAAACCTAAAGTCTATTTTTGCAGCTTTAATCCAATTGGTCAAGCTATTAGACGGAATAGTCGACTTGGTACACGACTTTGAGCGTCTGGGTGTTATTTTTGGTAACCGGAGTACTCAGCCGGGCACGTGTAGCCATGCCATCCGGCCGAAACCGCACCACAAAACGATATGGGGAGGCGCCCAGGGCAGTACTATAAGCCGGCAATGCAAACTGGTAGGCATCGATAACATCAAAATCATGGTATCGAGCGCTATCATTTGTATCTTGGGCCGACAAATATACGTGGCTTGCATTTTCAAGGTTATACCCCCACAAGCTTACTTCTGGGGTTTGCTCTTCGCCTGACGTATTAAAGCTCAACAAGGTGGCTCTGTTGTACAAGTAGTAGAAACTCTGGCTTGAGTTGTACCCATCGTATGCCGACATTGTCGTGCGGACCCAAAGACGTTGATAAGTTGGTTCCCAACATAGACCACATACATATTGGCCACTCTGGCCCACATACAAGTCATAGGCAAAATTGTTGATATCATTACCGTTGGATGGATTTATGCACCAAGCGGTCATAGTGCCGCCAGCCTGCGTTGTACTCCACAGGTTCGTTCCGTCAAACGCTAGGTAACGATGATCGCGGTTGGTCGTGTTGTAGGGGCCTTCCTGTAATACGCCGTCAGAGTCAAACTTGGCAATTACTTTGTTGGCATTTGACTCCCCGATTACCCACAAAAACTGTCCGGCGGAATCCCATGCCAGTCCGCGTATTCGAGTGAAGTACGGGAAAACACTGAACGAAGCAAGCGTGGGAGCATAGTCCCCGTCTAATCTAACAACCGAGAGACCAGTCCCTCCATCATGTGCAAAAGACAAGCTGCTGCTGGCCCGAGCAAAGTAATACCACTCAACTGTAGTGGCCCACTTCTGCTCGATAGTTCCCGTGAGGGGAAACATCGATCGCGGCCCGTTTGGTATAACCGTTGGATCATAGGCGTTACAAAAGCCCACCGAGCCAATAGTGCCATTGGCGGCAATATCCGGCCACGTATACACCCACTTTGTGTACGTTTCCTGAGCGTCCAGTTCGGTTATGCTTGGCGTGCCGCGCAGCGTGTCAATACCGGCGTAAGCCGTTCCGTTTGCCCAGCCGATAGTTTTGCCAGGCATCATCCACTCGTTACTTGCGTCCTCCGGTAGTGTCGAGTCGGTAAGCACAATTGCACCAAAGGGACTTTTTGGCGCTTTATCATTCACCGACGCAGCGATACTAACCAATCCGTTGTGGTATGCGCCTCTTATCTCCCACTCCATACGCCTATATGTCGCTTTGCTGGCAAAGTTTTTGATAGTCTCCTGGTATTCTAATTTGCCCGTACGTGCATTATGAAGCTGCAGGGTAAGCGTACCTTCATGGTGAAGTGGCAAGGTCCTGTTATCGTCTCTCATATTAGTATGACCCCGGATAAGGATAGTTAATTTGATACGTCACCGTCAGGGTCTGCTGGTCAGTCTTGGTTATAGTACTCGGCAGCAAAGAACGTGAGCCCAGGCTATCGGGGTGCAGCAAAGTCACAACGTTGGTACTACTAGCATATGTGGAAGCGCTCGGAAGCGAAAAATGATCTCTGTCATAATAGTCGAAATCCGTCAGGTAATACTGTGGGCCCACGCGCACGACGCGGGTTCCTGTATAGGCCGGCAGCCAGGCCTCAAGACCAACCGCTCCTGTTGTCACGTTACCCGCAGTATCAAACCCAATCAGCCTTCCGTTTGGAAAATGCCAGTTCGCGGAATTAGATGTAACACGCCTAGTATTTATACGTACCCATAATTGCTGTCGGTCTGGGTGCCAACATAACCCGGCATGCAGGTCGGCCGTGTTAGCGGCTGGCGAGAGCGTATAGCTAAAGTTACTCACATCGTTACCATCACTAGGGTTTATCCGGTACATCGTAACGGTATTGCCACTCTGGACCGCACTCCACAAGTTAGTCCCGTCAAAAGCAAGCGTTCTGTAGTCCCTGGAGGCAATAGCAACAGGGGTAACGGTGTTAGTGCCGCTCGCGTTATAGGCGGCAATAAAGTAATTCGTATTGTTTCGGCCAATCACCCAGAGTCGGGAGTTTGCACCATCCCACGCCAAGCCCCTTACATGGGTAAAGTTACCACTCACTACAAAGGTTGAGGCAAGTGCATACTCGTTGTTGAGCACACTGATAGTCGTCCCTGCGTCGGCTGCACCTGTGCTGCCCGCCCCCACTCCAAAAGCCTGGTTCGTACCTGCCTGCGCAAAGTAACCCCAGGTACCAGGGGTATTCCACGTATCAGCAACGGTAGCAGTTCCGTTCAGGGGAGAGAGCGCCGTATACGAATCGTGGGCGAGTCCACCCATCCATCCTACCGAACCGATCGTGCCGTTCGCCGCAATCGCAGGCCAGTTAAATACCCATTTTGTATACGTTGTTGTTCCCTCGGATGCCGTGCCATTCGGCGATCCACGATATATACTCGTTCCGGAGTAAGTCGACTTGGTTGCGTAACCTATAATTTGCCCAGGTACGATGTATTCATTCCCAGGATCTTCCGCCTGGGTACTGCTGCTCAAGTATAGCGTGTCAAACATGCTGGCTGGCTGGTAGTCGCCATCCCTGTCGTTTTGTAACGTGTATATACCATTTTTGAAGTAGTTACGCTGAGCCCACTGATGACGCCTGAGAGCTGGCGGCGCAATGAAGTTTTTGGAGGTTATCTTCTGCTCCAGTTTGCCGGTCTTTGCATTGTTCAGCTCAAGCGTAATGATACCCTCGATTTTGTCAAGGCCAGAACCGATATTGATCTTTTCTCTAAACATAGGATTTACTTACTTTAGTATACAAAAATGCTTGCGCTTGGTACATGGCTACTCGTTAGGTTAACGTATGTCCCGTTGATTCTGTTGGCACATCGGGATATGTGTACTCGTCGTCTATAGAAATACCAACCGGCACTTGAGCATCATAAAACACTACTTGATCTGCAGGTGAAGCTACGTATGTATAGCCTTCACTGACTTCTATGACCGGTATGGCCACATATTGAGAAGACGCCTCATCAGTCGGGGCTGCCAGGTAGGTATAACCCTCGTTGATTTCTATGACCGGATTTGCAATCGTGAGAGAAGATGCTTCGTCTGTCGGGGTCGCAAGGTATGTGTAGGTTTCGGTGGCGAACAGATTTAGCACGGGAGTATCCTGGGCCACCATCACATCTGCCGGAGCGTTCAAGTACTGGAAGTCGTCTTTGATAAAGATAAATAAGTCATTGTCACTACTGAGGGTAATCCCCGAGCCCGGATCATCAGTCGGGTGGAACTGGGTACTCATCTGCGAAATCAGCGCCGCAGGAACGAGTATTTGTGCTGTATCGCGGCGGAAAGGTGCGTAAGGGTCTTGTTTCAATGCCCAGACTTCTTCTTCGGACAACGCCCGATCCCAGAAATAAAATGGCCCGATCGTACCCTTCCATGGAGCTGTCAAGCCTTCGTTATTACCCAGAAAAATACTACTCGCAATATTACTCTGTAGTCCCTGCCCGCTGTTAAAAGTCTGGTAATTATCAGGCTTTCGTGGCAGCCCGCCCAGGTTACGTTCGGTTCTGAGCTGAACAGGCGGTATGCCAATGCCGTTAAAGACGCTCACTATCAAGCGTACGCCATCATCAGGATAATCCTCGGGCGGCAAAACAGTGTATGTATCAGCTATGCTTCGCTTCTGCCAGCTCCATACGCCCACGACGTCTGTATGGGCACGTACTTGTGGTAGGCCGGAATCATGGAATGAAAAGATGTCACGCACTCCGCTCTGAGCGATATCGCTCTGTACCCAAACTGCATAGCTCCACTCCTCGGGTATCTGTTTACTAAGCGTGGTATTGCTGACGACAGCCAAATTATTATTGAAGTGAAGCCCATACAAACCGCTTCCACGTCTGGTCCATGATACGTTCGCAGGGGTCAGGTTTGCGGCCGCCCCCCAGCTACCGTAGTTTTTGACCGTGTCGCCAGTCCCTTCATGCATCAGGTACGCTAATAGCAACCCGCGAGACAAGAAGCGCGAGTAATCATCTGCGCCTCGTATTGGTAGCGATGGAAAATTAATGCCTGCCATGAGCTAATACTGGTACACAACCAAACTTATCAGAATATCGTCCACGCTATTGAAATAGGTATGATTGGTAAGCGTGACCAGGTATCCATAGAGGTTCTGTGAATCAGCAATGAACGTCAGTCCAACGGCCGGCAAAGAAACCGCCTGGCTATTCGTAAATTGAATTGGTGCAGGAAAAGAGATTGTACCAACGTAGTGATCCATATCCGCATCCGCAAACCCTGCCTGGGAATTATCAAGCGTAGGTGTCGCAGGCTGAGAAAAAAGATGTAAATCAACCGCCCCTATACTGTTGGACTTGTCTACCAACGAAGCACTTGCAATCGTCCCACCCGCACCACTGTAACGCGTAACTCCACTAAAAGTTAGCTGTGTGCCAAGCGTATCCCCCTGGGTGTAGTTGATAGTCGAGATAGTCAAGCCGCTTGAATAAGCCCGCACCCTAGCTGCGCGTGGACGGGGATCAACTGAATTAAGGCTTGATGAGATCGACATAGACCCTACGCTACCTCTACTCCAGATATAGCCACAACGATTGCTCCGCTTGTTTGGTTTGCACCGTGCAGAAAGCTGCCAGCAGACATGACCAGGCTCATATCTAACGTGGAGATACCATTGGGTGGCACCGCAAATTCGGATAGTATCCGATTACTCGTACTCGGAGAACCGCCACTAGGCACCACCGAGAGCGTGATCTTGGCCTCGCTTGACGTTACATTAGTCATCACAATATTTTTGACGATAGCAGAGGTTGCAGTCGGTACGGTATATAGCACACCTCCGCCTGTCGCCGGCGTGTTTGATGGATAGAGCACTTTGGGTGTATATGCCATGTTTAGCCTTTGTTTCTACTCCACATTACCCCGCGTATATTCATATCAAGCATAACTAATTACAGACCAACTTGCAATCGAGCGCTGGGGCAGCCATACCCTCACACGACGAACAATAGCCCACACCCTTAGCCACCACTACTGTTACTGCAAGCTACAGAATATCCAGGTACACTGTGCGGTTGCTGTGGATGTAGCAGCACCGGAGATATTCCCAGCGGCATCGCGAGCCCGAACCGAAATATTGTACTTCACACCCTGTTGCATATTTGCATATCCGTAACCCAGTGAAGTCGTGACAAACCGTTCGTTTCCTTTTACGGAAGATATATCAACTATGTAGTCTTTTACGGCAATATTATCAGAAGACTCTTTCCAGTTTAGCCTAAGGATATAGCGCATCCACTCGATATTGAGGGATCGGGACAAGCCAGTCGGGACACTGGGAGCTTGTTTGTCGCTCTCACCCGTTCCGCCCGTACTCGTGCCCTTTGCTACCTTGAATGATTTCTTTGGACTCGTGGTTGTGTTTCCCCGTTCATCAGTTGCCCGCACATAGACCGAATAGGTACCTTCACCCAGCTCCCGCATCGTTGCGGTATAAGGCGCGGTCGAATCAGTACCAAGCCATTGGTCATTCTGGTCGTAGAATGAAACCCTGTTCACTCCATCACTGTCGGTTGCACTTACCGTAACATTTACCGTCGCCGGAGCCGTATAGGTCTGGCTAAGTGTACCGAATGATACGACAGGTGAGCCATTTGACTGGCTTGGAGTATCCGGCTCTGGCACTGGCGCGCCAGGTTGGCTTACCGTAAAGGTCCGATCACTGCTCGTAGTTGACAAGCCTTTCTTGTCAATCGCCCGCGCCGTCACGTTATAGGTACCTGCAGGTATATTGTTCCACGCGAAGCTATAAGGAGCCGTAGTGTCTTCGCCCAGCTTGGTGCTACCCCGATAAAACTCAACCTTGGCTATCCCGTCAGCATCACTCGCGGTAGCACTCAAGGTAACATTCGCAGGTGCCGTATAGGTGCTGTTTAAGCTTGCTAGCGATACTGTTGGCGGCGCGTTGACCGTACCTCCGCCAGTGTCCCCGGTTCCGCCATCGCCTGATCCACTGCCAAGTTCCCAGAAGCGGAAGTAATCAACTTCCATCGTTGCTGGCACCTTCTTTGTACCACCGTGTTCTGAAGAGATGCCGTTGTTGAAGATTACATAGTGCGGTGAGCTTGTCAGATTACTTGAGTTGCTACCCACTTCTTTGCCATCATAGTAGAATGTCTGTTTGCCGGCCTCCCGCTTGAGCCCAAACGTATGCCAGCCATCATGGCGGGTCATTTGCGGATCGGTGGTGCTGATATTACGGTTATTTGGCTCAATGCCATAGTGATAGTGCCAATCAAGTTCACCTTTTGAACCGCCACCTAGGATTTCAAAGATATCTATCTCACCGTCCTGAGCCCAGCCCCGGGAGTGTTGGCCGTTTGTCCAGAATGCAGGGAAGTTATACCCATACCGACCGTCTCCAGGTATAAAAACCCTGGCTTCATAGTAGCCGTATCTAAAGTCTTCTTTCTTGGACATGATAATACCAGAGACGTAGCTTGCGCGGCCATTGCGTGTATTGCAGCCAGAGAATGTCTTTGCTTCTGCGGTAAGTTTGACGGTACCGTTGCTAACCGAAACTTGTTTCGGATCGTAACAACTCTCTTCACCAGTGTTAATTGGTTCCGTGACCGCCGTATCACTCCCGCCGTGCCAGTTAGGTTGCCACTTGGTTAAATTGAGACTGGACCCGTTGAACTCGTCCGACCACACCAATGCCCCGACTCCCTTCACGTCACCCACGGGTGGCGGGGTTGCCGCCATCGAGTATTTGTATGTCACAAATGCACCGACCGCTACGAAGACCAGTGCAAACACCAAGAACCTGTTACCGAGCAATGTGCCGAGCCTGCCGGCTTTCTTACTGGTTGCTTTTGTGTTGTTTGTTTTTCTGTTTGATGTTTTCTTTGTGGTTGGCATTGGGGTACCTATTTTTAAAGTTGCTTACATCTTTGCAAAAACACAAGCGGGATGCAAGTATCATTTTGTACGTGGATTCGCTGGAGCGGCTCAGGCTCGTACTGGCGCGCTATGGCAATGTTTCATACAATTGATGGTATGAAAAAACTTTCTTTCAAAAGACTATTGTCTCGTAAAAAGCGCCTTATCATAGCTGCGACCGGTATCGTACTACTCGTTCTGGCTACTGTGGTTTCGCTGCGTTTATTCAAAAACCGAGAAGTGCCGACAATACCGCCAACGCCAGCCTACTCTCAACTGACAGGCACAAGGGTGGCGAGCGACATTGCCGAACGTCCTATCCTCGGTGTCATGATAGAAAACCATCCCGCCGCCCGGCCACAAACCGGGCTTGATGCCGCCGGAATAGTGTTCGAGACCGTAACAGAAGGCGGTATTACACGCTATCTTGCACTCTACCAGGAAAACCTGCCTGAAGAGCTGGGTCCTATTCGGAGTGTACGGTCGCAATACGTTAACTGGGTGATGGGGTTTGACGCATCTATCACACACGTAGGCGGTAGTGCTGACGCCCTTGAACTCCTGAGCAGTCGCGGAGCAAAATCGCTCAGCCAATTTACATACCCCGAACCCTACCACCGGGTAGGTAGCCGCGAAGCCCCGCATAATATGTATGTCTCTACGAAAGCCCTACAAGAATTACAACGTAAGCTCGGCCACAAGACTGCGCAGTTCGAGGAAATCCCACGCACCGCAGACACCCCTAGCCCATCACCAGAAGCCGGAAAAGTTACTATCAACTTCTCCGGTGCAGACTACCTTGCAGAGTTTCACTACCAAAAAGACAGGAACGTATACACACGCTATCTTGCCGGCTCGCCTGATATCGATGCGGCTACCAATAAACCAGTTACCGTTAAGAACCTGGTCGTTATAACGATGCCATCGAACACTATCCAGGCCATCGGCAGCGGTAGCGCCCTTGTCTTCAAAGACGGCAACGTCCAAACAGTTACCTGGAAACAGTCCAGCTACAAGACGCGTATCATCCTGACCGACGCCCAGGGCAACCAAGTCGGCCTCAACCGTGGCGATACCTGGTTTGCCGTACTGCCATCGAGTGGGTCGGTTGACTATACTGCTCGGTAGCTAGTTCACTCCCCCATATGGGGTCATCCTATCGACGCCAGGAACTCCAGCCCTGCGTCATGCCAGCACCGGAAGCCGCGCTCAATGTTTTTTCTATCTCAGCCTGGAGCTCTTCGAGTGTCATGAAGTCTTTTGGAATGTCTACTGCGATATTTTGCGCATCTATCTTGACGGTGGTTATTTGCTCCATCGTAAACTCTTTGTCGTCAAACGTAACTTTCACCTTGGTTGGATAACGTGTCTTTTCACTCACCCATAGCTCCAGGACAGGCTTCTCTGCTACTTCTTCGTCTTTTTGCTCCTGCAACTTTTTGAGATCCTTGTCTATACTCTCTTGCTTGATATCACAGGCTTTTTTGACCCCTGCGAATGATTCAAGCTCCACAAATTCCTTTACAAACTTGAGGCCAGCTTCTTCGTTGAGATCTAGCTTATAGTGGAAGCTCTTGTCGCCGTCAACTGTTTCACCGGGCAGCTCTTCGGAGGCAATGGCAAACTGGTTGTTTATGAATATTTCTTTGACCCGCTTCTTGTCTGCTTTGGATATGCGCAGTTTTTTCGCCTCTTCGGTACAGGCATCTACCTTTTGCTCGGATTCGACTAACCCGTAGCTGGCCAGACTTTTTTCGTCAATCTTTATCCACCGGCCATCGATCTTCTGGATGAGGGGCTTGACCTTGTTTGCCATGGGTGCAATATCCGGACTCATCCCTACTACATCGTTAACCGTCTTCTGTAGGTTATCCAACTTTATATAGACGGCGTCTGTGCCTTCGGTGATAATACTACCCGTAACTGACAGGTCCATCTGCTCGCCTGCCTCCAGATGGACGGTAGCGCCTACTTCTCCGTTCTCGCCCACCTGTTTGGCATCAATATCAATCGATACCGAATACGGATTTCCAGCTTTTTTTGACTCAAACTTCATCGTACTTGCCAGCTGGTATGGCTTTTTGTCGAGCACGTCTGTCATGGTATTTGCCAGCGCATCAGCCAGAACCTTTTCTGGTGAGTTGTTCATAATGGCGACATATGCAAAAGCGCTTCCCCCGAGCCCCAGAACCATCACGGCTGCCACGATAGCGATAAGTTTTTTACCTGGACGCCGCTTCTTGGTAGCCTCGAGTGGCTGCGGGGTGCCCGCTTGAGGCGTAGCACTCATTAATCCGGGCGTTATGGGAGGCTGCCCACCACTTACCACATTGTTCGGCGTTGAAGCAGGAGTAGGGAATGCAGACTGTGTCTGTTGTGGACCGAACACTTGAGGCTGCGACGATGTTGAAACCGGTTGTGGGTTCATCGGTGCACTCTGCACCTGTGGTCCCGGAGGTGTTTGCACGGGTACTTCTGTCCGCTGAGGCTGCTGAGGGCCGAATGCCTCCGGTTGAGCCGGAGTGGCGGGCGGGGCAGCCGGTTGCGTTTGTTGTGGTCCGAACACTTGAGGCTGCGACGGCGCAGCATCGGCACTGTTGTCCGGCGACGAATTCTGCTGTGGGTTCATGGTATACCTTTACTTTTTGTTTTAACCGTTAGTTTTTATTAAACAGTACTGCTGCCCAATGTCAAGCCGGAGATTGCTTCCTCGCTTCTTCGTTGAACCATAGTCTCACTTCTTGGGCTGGAAATTACTGAAGGTGCTCAGATAGGCGGTCCCATGTCTCGGCAGAACCCTGCTCGACACCCATAGCGATGACTTTATCGTAGCCTTCTTCATCCTCAAATACGGTCGTGCTTATGATACGGGTCTTGCCTGCTTCTTCGATAAACTCCATAGTAGTGGTTGTCGCAGGCATCTCTTCGTTCACCCTGCCGTCAGCATCGGCAAAGTAATCTTTGTAGACAAATTTGTTCGGTTCATCAATTTCTAGGTACTCGGCTTTACCCCAAGACTCCTGCCCGAACCACTCACCCTGGCTTTCATCGACACACTTCATGCCATAATGCCAGTAGCCGCCAGGCGTGAAATCCATGTGCTTGCTGGTGGTTTTCCATCCTCGTGGACCCCACCATTGGTTGACTTCGTCGGTCGTAAAGGCCTGCCAGATGCGGCTGCGCGGTGCGTCAAATACCCGCTCCATCTTCAGTGATTTAGTTGCCCTGTCCTTGGTAAATTTAGTATCGTCCATATCTTTTCTCCTCCCGAGGATTATTCTTTACATACCTATCTAACGAATCAAAACGTTCGTTCCACACAATCTCGTACCGTTTCAGATAATCCAATGCGCCATGAAGTGTGGCCGGTACCGCACTCACGATCCGCTTTTTCCCGCGGTGCTGCTTGGTAACCAGTTTCGCCCTTTCCATTACCTGTATGTGCTTAGACACCGCGGCAAACGTCAAATCGTATTGTTTAGCAATCTCGCCAACCGATAACGAATACTGAGAAACCTGCGCTAATATATCCCGTCGGGTAGGATCGGCAAGCGACTGGAAGACTAAATCTATGTCAGAAACGTATTCAACCATGTGGTTGAATGTTATGTTGTTATCTACTTTTCGTCAATAAGATATCTTGCGTTTTGTCCAGAACGTAGGACCATGGCCAAAAAGTATAGTATGCTTGGAAGTATGAAGGTTCATCCGATAAGCCGCGCTGAGCTCTGGTTTGCCCAGGGAGCCTTGATTTTTGCCATACTTTTGCAGATCGCATCATGGAAACTAAGCCCGGAACTGTCGTATGGCCCCCATGGCTTTATCATCATGACCGAAGTAGCCTTGCTCGTTATCATCGGGCTCAATGCAAGCACTCGTCACCTTCGTCCGAGCTCCTTATACCGAACATTGTCAATCGTACTGCTCGGTATCATTTCCCTGGCCAACGTCGACTCCTTTTTCTTGGTTATCCGGCTTCTTCTGACTGAAGGCCAAGTATTGTCGGGGCGTGAACTGATTGTGTCAGCACTTGCGATTTTCCTGACGAACATCATCGTGTTTGCCCTGTGGTATTGGGAAATCGACAGTCCGGGTTTAACCGGCAGGAAATGGTCCGTCCATCATAAAGACTTCCAGTTTACGCAACAAGATATGCCTAACGAGTTTCCTGACTGGCAACCGACTTTTATTGACTACCTGTACCTGTCTGTCACCAACGCAATCAACTTTGCGCCGGCCGACAGCAAGCCAATCACTTCACAGGCCAAAGCCCTCATGGGAATCCAGGCACTGGTCTCAGTATTTACTATCGCGCTTATCTTGGCCCGGTCGGTCAGTATTTTGAACTAAATTCATCTTTGGAACAGCATGCGAAAAGACACTCAAAAAGCAGCGGTACCTCAACCCAAAAACTTTCACGCCCTTACGACAACATCGTACCAACCCAGCAAACCCGAGCCGCCACAGCCCGAACGCCAACCGTCAATACGGCGCCGTTCACCGTGGAAAAAAATGATCCTCTTAGTGCTGGCTATTATCCTGGCGCTCCTGGTCACGATTGTGGTGTGGGATATTCGTAATTTTTCGGTGGCTAGCAAAAAACTCTTCGGTACAGACAATGCATGGGAGGTCTTTCGTACCACAGAGCTACAGAGCACTCCTGGTGGCCGGACTAATATCCTGCTCGTCGGCTACTCTGCTGATGATCCGGGGCACGCAGGTGCGACACTCACTGACTCAATACTCATCCTGAGTCTCGATAAAACAGACCAGTCTGGCTACATGTTAAGCGTGCCACGCGATCTGTACGTCAATATCCCCGACTATGGAGCCGCCAAAATAAATGAAGCCTATCAAGCCGGCGAGTATATGAAATTCCGCGAAACCGGCCGGCCCCGTGGCGGTATGGGGCTCCTGCAAAAAGTCGTCGGTGATACCTTTGACATCGAACTCCACTACTATGCACTCATTAATTACACTTCCGTAAAAGAAGTCGTCGATGCCCTTGGTGGTATTGATGTGACTATCAAAAGCGATGATGAGCGTGGCATATATGACCCGAATTTTCCAAAAGCTCAGGGCGGTCCGCTGCGGCTCACGAATGGCACGCATAGTATCGACGGTCAGACTGCCCTGCGGCTGACTCGTGCCCGCGGTGCCACCTACGGTTCGTATGGCTTTCCCCGATCTGACTTCAATCGTACCCAAAACCAACAGCAAGTGTTTAGCGCAATCAAACATAAGCTCGACTGGAAACTCGTACTCGACCCGCGCACCAACGGTGAAATATTCGCGGCTGCCGGCGCCAACATAAAAACCGACCTGGCCATTAGCGAGGTGATACCATTCTACCGACTGCTTACCAGCGTTCC
The DNA here is from genome assembly GCA_029557815.1 of bacterium. GTDB lineage: Bacteria > Patescibacteriota > Saccharimonadia > Saccharimonadales > JAGQNK01 > JAGQNK01. The sequence continues at coordinate 22,503 of JAKQHX010000038.1, read as the reverse complement.
GAACGGCAACCTGAAGCCAGTAACGCTGAGTGACATAGGTGGCAAAAACTTTCTGGTGGGCTACACGACACCATCCGCACAATCTGCGCTGATTCCGGCTGCCGGCATAGATGACTATACAGATATTCAGGCGGCTATTAAGCGACTCCAGTAGATAGGTCCTTGCCGATTTCCGTACCACCCATCCCTTACGGGAGCAGTGCCGGCTTCAGTTCCTTTTGCCAAAATTTCATGAACCCCGCATGGTCCTTGCCGGGATACGCCACAGCCAGATTGTTGACACCTGCCTCAAGGTAGTGCTTCGCTTTCTTAACATGTAGCTGCGCATCAGGGCCTGCGTCTGCCTTCATGTCTTCGGGCGTAATCGTTTTTGTAGCTGCATCAAAGTTCACGGGATTCGGCAGCTCAGCTTGCACCTTCCAGCCACCAGCAGAAAACCGGAAGTTGCTATGCAGTTCTTTTGCGGCCTTTTCCTTGGACTTACCCCACGCCAAGACGACCTGTGACCATACAGAGCCTTTATTCCCGCCGCTTTGCAAGTATGCACTGACTATCTGCTTTTCTGGGTCAGAAGTGCAAAGCCCATCAGCTTTTTCGGCGGCTAGTTTCGCAGAGACCTTCCCGCTCGCCGCTACAAATATTTCTATCGGATCATCTGGCAAATCAAAGATGCGTGCATCTTCTACGGTAAAGAAATCTCCATAATGTGAAACGTACTGGCCACTCCAAAGCGCCTGGATTATATCAATCGCTTCGCGCAGCATCATGTGTCGCACACGAACAGCCGGCCAACCCATGCCAACAACATGCTCATTCAACCGTTCGCCTGCGCCAAGCCCAAGTGTAAAGCGTCCGCCGCTTATGACACCGACAGTTGCCGCCATTTGCGCCACGATGGCCGGATGATACCGTATGATCGGACAAGTTACCATCGTCGCGAGTTCTATCCTCTCCGTTGCCTGTGCCACAGCGCCGAGCACTGACCATGCAAAAGCAGCATGTTGCTGCTCGGACAGCCACGGGTGGTAGTGGTCCGAAATTATAAGAAAGTCAAACCCAGCCTTCTCTGCCATAACCGCCTGCTCTATCAGGCTCCGAGGATCGTTACCTTCGCAGTACAGCGTATAGCCAAATCGTGTCATGTAAATCCTCCACTACGATTCTTATTATTGAGATAAGCCGCCACAAAAACAGCGAGATATTACACAGCAGCTGCCCATGCTATTTTAGGCTGTTATCGATTTTGGCGGCGCGGGCTTTGGCTGCTTTATATATGTTCTTGATAACCGCCGTAGCTTCATGAAACCCTTTTTCTGCCCAATCAAATTCAAGTGACAAAACGAAAAACGCGAGTAAGCTTATGAGTACTCCGGGTCCAGGGAGCGGAACCAGTACGATACCAACTATCAGTAAGGGAAAGCCGATAAGGCCAACTACCAGCTTGCGCAATACCTTGGTCGCTTTCTTCATGCATCGTCCGTTTCGTTAGGCTAACCACTCCGAAGTATAGAACGAATGAAATGAATGATTTGTAAAAAACTTCACAGTTAGCAGAAAAGAAGTACGAGATAGTAGAACATGCAAACTCAAAAGGGAGACAACTATGACACAAACGAAAACGGCAGAAGTACAAAAATATATCACGAGCCTGGCGTATCCATGCAGTCGGGATGAACTGGCTGCTCACGCACGTCGCAACGGAGCACACGCTGACGTCGTCCGGGCAATCCAAGAGCTACCGTATGATTACTTTACGACGCCATACGACGTCCGGGATGCCATGAAGCAGTAATTTTATATAAGAAAATAAAGACTCAAGGTGTAAGCGTAGACCAAACAGGGGTAATTCTTACAGACCTCTTTTTTCTTTTGCACTACAGTAGATAATGCAAAGGAGGTTAGCCTGTTATGGACAAGAACTACTCCACCACGAATGCCAGCAGTACCGTTCCCACACCAAGTCAGATTCGCAAACATAAAGCGATGGATGAATCTGCGCTTGAACTGGCGCAGACGATAAACAGCTCTCACGAAATACTTGTCACAGCCACGACCGTCTTTCCGTTTACTCTCTTTCCTGACACCGTGACCCTCGATCGGGCCAAGCTGACTATCGCCCATCGCGAGTTCTTCTGGACTAGCGAAGTCATGAGTATCCGGATTGAAGACATACTGAACGTGACCGCCGACGTAGGACCCTTTTTCGGGTCTCTAAAGATCTTCACCCGTTTCTTCAGCACCGACAAACCTTACACCGTAAGTTTTCTGCATCGACGTGACGCCCTAAAGATTAAACGAATTTTACAAGGTTACGTCATAGCCCTGCAAAAAAATATCGACTGTTCGACACTCCCGACCCCGGAACTTGCGAACATGCTTGACGACTTAGGGAGATAATGGCTGCAGCCCTCATCTGTGCTTGTATGATGTAAGGATATGCCACGCTAAACATCTTATGTGCTACTGGATAGCTGGGTATACTATATACATATGTATTTCATAAATACGCGCAAGAAGCTGACTTCTAATACTTTCCTATTGCATTTACTTCCGGCAGGCGCGGTGCTCATTACCATGCTCGGTCTAACACTTTTGAGCTGGCGCAACGCGGATCAGGCCTACAACGCCGAACGGCAGTCGTCCATCAGCAGTACTGTCTCCGAAACAAAAAGCAGCATAACGGACAGGCTCGAATCATATAGGCTTGTTCTGCTTGGAGCCTCTGGGCTGTTTGTTTCTTCTGACGAAGTAACGAGGAGTGAATGGGAAAAGTTTATCAAAAGTTTCGACATCCAGCGCAACTATCCGGGCGTGCAGGGTCTTGGGTTTATGAGGAGCGCAACCAGGGCAGAATTACCTGACCTCATTCGCCAAATTCATGCTGATGGCTTTCCTGACAGCAAAATCCACCCTTCCCTGGAAGGCAACGAGTTTGCCATAACGATGTATTTTGTCCCAGAACATGCTCCTGGAATCGGTTACAACATGCTCTCCCATCCGAGCCGACGCTCTGCGCTTAAGTCAGCAAAAGAGACCGGAAAGGCTACTATCAGCGATAAGGTACTTTACACCAAGACTGAAATGCCGTTTAGCGGTGTGGGCTTTTCGATGTACTCTCCTGTGAACAGGAATAGCGCCGAGCAAAAGCGCTCTCCAGCAGACCGAGACTTGCAGGGCTATGTGTTCGCACCTTTTCTGGCAAATGAGTTTTTCAACACAGCACTCGAACATAACTCAAGCGCCAATCACGGATTGAGGATTTACGATGGAACGGCAGAAGCGGGTAACCTCCTGTTTGAGACGGATAACTTTGCCTCACTAAATGATGAGCGATCGATTAGGCATATCGAAACAATAAAATTGTTCGGCCAAGAATGGATGCTTGATTTTCGATTTTCTCCAAATATTATCGCCGAAACAACCCGGGACCGGCCACTCGGAGCACTGGTTGCTGGAACTATGCTCAGTGTGTTGCTATCAGGCTTTGTGCTAACGCTGCTCATTGCGAGAACCAGGGTGCTTGCGCACAACAAACAGACGGAAGTACAGTCAGCAAAAGATGAGTTGCTGTCTCTGGCATCTCACCAGTTACGTACGCCGGCAACTTCAGTCAAGCAATATGTCGGAATGGTTTTGGAAGGCTTTGCGGGAAAACTGTCTCCGCAGCAAAAAGCCCTGCTCGACAAAGCTTACGAGAGCAATGAACGCCAGCTCCACATCATCAATGAGATACTGTATGTCGCAAAGATAGATGCCAAAGGTATCGTGCTCACACCCCGCCGGCTTGATATAAACACCTTGCTCCGTGAACTTACACAAGAATTGTCAGTTACGGCAAAAAAGAGCCGTCAAAAAATCCGGCTCCAGATGCCCCTCAAGCATATCTACATAGAAGCTGATGAGCATGGCCTCAGGATGGCCCTGGAAAACCTCATCAGTAACGCCTTAAAGTACTCGTACGAAGGAACCACCGTAAATATAAAGTTAACGTCTACCAAAGATGACGTGCGTATTTTGGTCAGAGATAGGGGCGTAGGTATCGACGCCGACGATATCCCTCTTCTGTTTCAACGTTTTTCACGCATTCCTAACGAGCTTTCGCGGCAAACCAGCGGTAGCGGTATAGGCCTATACCTGAGCCAACAACTCGTAGAGATGCACCACGGCAAAATAGACGTCCTGTCAGTCAAGGACAAAGGCACTACGTTTACGGTCATCATACCGAAAGTTTTCAAATCAGAATAATAAGGACAGGAGGACTATCTGCGCGCAACATGTACCTACGTATAAGACGCTCGTAACGCGAACTGGACAAGTTCAGGTATAATGGATTCAATGGCGACGATATTGATTGTAGAAGACGAGAGAAATCTCAACGAAGCTTACCAGATGATCCTGCAACATCAGGGTCATGAGATTATCGCCGCCTACGATGGCACGGAGGCGCTCAAGATTACCGAAGACGTCGAACCTGACCTTATCTTACTTGATTTGCGAATGCCTCAAATGGGCGGTGTCGAGTTCCTGAAGAAGTACAATCTCAAGGCCAACCATCCAAAAGTAAAGGTCGTCATATTCAGCAACCTTGATACGCAACATGAAATTGATGAAGCATACCGTCTAGGGGCCGAAAAATACATGTTGAAAGCCTGGGCTTCACCCAAAGAGCTTATCCAACTCGTCAACAGTCTCCTGAAAACCAAAAAGAAATAGGCACCTCTCGCCAGGCCGAAACAGACACCTAAACCTAGAGTGTCAGATCCTTGAAGTTATCCTCACCAATACTCTGGATTAATTTAGCACGATCGATGGTGTATTCACGTCCTTTGTATTTCAAAACGCCTCGTTTCTTAAGCTTGACGAGTTCTGCTGCAGTGGTTTCGCGCGTCAGGCCAATAAGATCTGCGACCATTTGTTGGGTGAGCCGTATGTTAATGCGTACGACTCCTGGCCGCAGTTCTTCACCATAACATTGTGCCAAATAGTACAAGGTATATAGGACTTTGTCGGAAGCCTTCGGCTGCTCCAGAGCGGTAATCCGCATGAGCGAACCAGCGTAGTTGCTTAGATAATGATCCGCAACCGCATGCATCGCGGCGGGATTTTCCGTAATGAATTTGCGGAATGAATCGCTCGGCATGACGTACATCTCGCCATCCGTCTGGGCTTCGTAGTAGTAAAAGGCTGAAGCGACTTTCTCAAATGACCAAGTGGTTGGGAACATGTCGCCAGGGAGCTTGAAGGCGGCGATGCGCTCATCTCCTTGCGCTGTAATATTGTATAGCTTTACGATACCGTCTTTTACTATATATGCACTTTTTGGCACCTCACCTTGATATACCAGAATATTTCCCTGTCGAAATTTCTTGGTCATCAACGTTTTCAAAAACGGCTGAAAGGCTTCTTCTAGCAACTAACGTCTCCCTCGTTCGCTTGGCGATATTTCTATTGTATAGCAAGCGCCACATAAAGTCTGCCTACATAAAGTGCCGTGCATTAGCCAAAATGTAAGGTTTTTTACAGCCACCGCAAAAGATACCTGGCAAGCTATAAGCAGTATAAGTAATGAAGCGGGGGCTACATGATACGGTCAGAAGCAGAACGTGAACGCAGAATCAATGACTTCCTTAGCCGGAAGTTCAAGGAATTCGACATCGAGGGCAAAGAACCATCGGTTCTTGAAATTGACTTATTTGACTCCGATCGTAGCCATAGCCTTTGAGGCGTGGCACATGTGTGACATAAAAATTGGTTAGTTTGCTATGGTTGATATATTGTTCTGGATAGCTACTGGTGTTTTGAGTGGTTGGATTGGCTACTTGGCAAGCTGGACAAAAGGGAGCGACCGCGTACGGCCATACTTACTTGTCGGCGTAGTAGGCGGCGTTTTGGGCGGCACCCTCACGCACGAGACAACCGCTACAAAAGGCATGTTGTCTTTAGATCCCACGAGTATATTCAACGCACTCATAGCTTCGGCACTAATGGTAACTATATTCGTGGTAGTCACGAGTTTTTTCGGCCGCGCTAGCTCCAGCTAGCACTTACCAAAGCCTGGAAGAGCAAGCGAAGCTGCTATTTTAAGTACAAGTTGTCAGCCTTGGCCTTTGCGTGGGACAACTTGTTGCGCGCCGATACGGTTTCGAATGATATAACAGCCAAAAATACCAACCCCATTATACAAGCCTCCAGGAGATGGGCCGTGTTCTGAACCACAAGGTAGACGCCAGTCGCCAGCATGGCAATGGTTAAGCCGTAAGTCAACCGTAGCCTTGCTACTGACGGAGCTACGTAAGCAGTGCTAGCAGCAATGATGCTTGCAAAGGCGGCTAACACATGAAGGACTACTAACATATACCTATTATATCTCTTAAGGCAGCCAGGCATCAACTGAAATGAGTAGCGAAAAGGCCAGTAAGACAACCAGCGAGTGTCGAAATACCTTCCGCGACCAAAAGTCATTGTCCTTGGTATTGAGGCTTTTTGTACCAAGCCAGAGCCAGTATATACAAAGCGCTGTCATAACTACCAAGTAAACATAACCGGTATATCCGGCAGCCGTCAGCAAGACCACTGATACGGTGAAGGCTAACAGGTACGCAAATATTTGACGTTTTGTGTGCTGTATACCCTTAACAACAGATATGACCGGTACGCCTGCCGCCTTGTATTCATCGCGACGATAAATGGCAATGGAGTAAAATTCCGGCATTTGCCACAGAAACAGAATCACAAATACTAACAGCGCCCCCAGGTCGATGGCATCCGTAACCGCAACATATCCCGCTAGAATCGGTGCCGCACCAGACACACTGCCGACCAATGTACCATGGATGGAAAGACGTTTTGATAGCATGCCGTACAGTACCACGTAGACCAAAAAACCCGTCAGACCAACTACCACAACCAACCAATTAACCCAGGCATACAGCACCAAAATACCACTGATACCCAAAACGACCAAAAAGATGACCGCATCCCGACCGCGTACGTCACCCGTGATAAGCGGCCGCTTCTTGGTACGCTCCATAAGTTGGTCGATGTCCTGGTCAAGGAAGTTATTCAGCACACAGGCCGAGGCAATCACGAGCGTCGTCCCTGTAATGGTGGCAATGAATAGCCGTGTGTCAATTACCCCTTCGCTTGCCAGCAAAAAACCGGCCGCCGCGGTCAATACGTTGCCATACAGCACCCCAGGTTTTGTCAGCCGATAGAAGGCCTTTACTGTCGCAGTTCTGCTCAAAATCCTTTATTGCTTTCTTTTAGCATATACTCGTCGGTTTCATGAGAAGGCATCATGTTGTAGTTCAAATTGTGCATAATCCACAAACTTCCGATGACAATTATAAGAAGTATGAGAGTCATAAATAAAAATGTCCATACGTTCCACTGCGGCTTGGCCTCACTGCCAAGATGGAGAAAAAAGTATAGCTGTACCCACACCTGTATAAGTGCCAGTACCATGATATATATAATGAGCTCTCGGCGCCCAAGCAACTGATTGACAACTGCCACATACGCACCGAGCGTCAGGGCTATAGACCATGCAAAACCAAGCGCGTACAGCCGTAATGTCCGTTGTTGGTTCACGTCGCGACTATCTTTCATGTGGCAGCTCCTAGGAGGTATACGATTGTGAAGATGAATATCCAGATAATATCGAGAAAATGCCAGAACATGCTCAACATTGTTAGACGCCTACGAATCGCTACATCCAGGCCGTAGTGAAAAATCTGCACCACCAAGATAGTGATCCATACCAGCCCGGCAAGTATATGAAGGCCGTGCGTGCCAACCAGCGTAAAGAATGACGAAAGGAAAGCGTTTTGACGCCAGCTCTGCCCTTCACGAACAAGCTGCGTAAATTCATACAGCTCCATGCTCAGAAACGCTGCACCAAGCAAAAACGTCACGCCGACCCATAGCAGTACGAGCTTCTTATTCCTCTGGTGTGCAGCCCATAACGCCAAACCGATAGTGAAACTACTTGTTAGCAATATAAGTGTTTCAGTCAGTACGAATGGCAAGCTGAAAAGTTCTGCACCGGTTGGGCCGCCAAACGTACCGTTTCGTAACACGGCGAATGTTGCGAACAGGCTGGCAAACAAAATACAGTCTGTCATCAGGTATACCCAGAGCCCGAAAATGGGTGTATCGTCAGACTGGTGTGCCACTGATGTCCGACTCATGCGTATCGCCTTCTCTTTGATTCAAATTGAGCCAGTTCTTCAGCCGTCACAATGTATTCCGTCTCCTGGCTGGTCAGTCGAATAATAAGAAGAGTAACGGCTGCCAATAATGCCCCTGCAGCCAACCACCACATATGCCACACTACCGCAAAACCAAACACAAGGCTTGCCCCAGCGATACATACGCCTAGCCCACTGTTTTTGGGAATGTGTATATCATTGTATTCTGGTTGTTCGGCGGCTACCTTGGATTGCTTTTGCACCCAGAACTCATCACGTTCATGAACTTTAGGGATCACGGCAAAGTTATAGAAGGGCGCCGGCGACGTAGTTGACCACTCCAGTGTTCGGCCACCCCAAGGGTCGCCTGTCTTATCCAGGTTCTTTTTGCGGTACCAAATGCCATGCGCAACCTGCAATATCTGTAGTCCGATGCCAGCCGCAATTATCAGGCCACCAAAGGCGGCTACAACGAACAATGGCTGCCAGCCGGTTGACGCATCATAGTGGTCAAGCCTCCTCGTCGCTCCCATGAGGCCCAATATGTAGAGCGGCACAAAAGCGACCGCAAAGCCGATTATCCAGCACCACGCCGCCGCCTTACCAAGGAATTCGTTTAGTTTGAAGCCGGTTATTTTCGGGAACCAGTATGCGAGGCCAGCAAAATAGCCAAACACGACGCCGCCGATAATCATATTATGAAAATGCGCCACCAAGAACAAACTGTTGTGCACCTGGAAATCAATCGCGGGAACTGCCAGCAGTACGCCAGTCAGCCCACCAATAGTAAATGTAAAGATAAAGCCCATAAACCAAACCATCGGCGATGCGAATGTAATCCGGCCACGGAACATCGTAAACAACCAGTTGAACACCTTTACGCCGGTTGGGATTGCGATAACCATGGTCATGATACCGAAGAAGGCATTTACGTTCGCACCCGCACCCATGGTAAAGAAGTGGTGCAACCAGACAATGAAAGACAAGAATGCGATTGCAGCCAATGCGAACGCCATTGAGGCGTAGCCGAACAGCCGTTTCTTGGCAAAAACCGGCACAATCTCAGAGAACATACCGAACGCCGGCAGTATCAGTATATAAACTTCCGGATGGCCCCACGCCCATATGAGGTTTATATACATCATCGGATTGCCACCAAAACTCGAGGTAAAGAAGTGCATCCCCATCGTGCGGTCGAGCGCCAGCATCGCGAGCGTAGCAGTCAGAATCGGGAAAGCAAATAGTATCATGACCATGGTTATCAACACACTCCAGACAAACATCGGCATCTTCATGAGCGTCATGCCCGGCGCACGCATCTTTATAATCGTCACGAAAAAGTTTACACCTGACAGCAGGCTGCCGATGCCCGCAATCTGCAAAGCCCATATCCAATAGTCAACTCCTACACCGGGACTATACTCCAGCCCGGACAGTGGCGGATATGCCAGCCAACCAGCAGCCGAAAACTCACCCAGAACCAACGATATATTGATGAGCACCATACCGGCTGCAAACAACCAAAAACTCACAGAATTCATAAACGGAAACGCTACGTCGCGTGCCCCTATTTGCAGGGGTAGTATCAAATTAATAAGACCGAACATGAGCCCCATCGCTACAAAGAAGATCATAATCGTGCCATGTGCCGAAAACACCTGTTGAAACATATCTGAAGAGACGATTCCAGGCGCATCAGCCGCCAGTGCCTGTTGGGCACGCATCATGGCCGCATCAGCCACACCTCGGAGAAGCATTATCACAGCGACCACAAGGTACATCACACCGATTTTTTTGTGGTCAAGCGAGGTAAGCCATTCCCTCCAGAGCCATTTGAGACGCTTAAAGTATAGAAGCAGCCCTATAACACCCACAAAACCCAGTGTCATCATGACAGCACCGCCGATGGTTATCGGATCATTTGGCAGTGCATCTAACGTCAATCTTCCAAGCATACTATTCCCTAGTGGTGATGTGTCTCTTGCGCGCTATCTTCATTATACTTCTGCGCGTCACTGGAGCCGGACGCGTGGTTCATGTATTTCATGACTATCGTATCATGGAGATCAGAAACCTTGGATGAATATACTGTTATGGGATTGTTCTTGCTCGGCTTTGCTAGTTCTTCATACTCTTGAAGTGTTAAACGATTTTCCGATTGCTGTACAGATTGCACCCAGTCGTCAAAATCAGCCCGGGTAGAGGACTTCGCCATGAACTTCATTCCAGCAAAGCCTTCTCCACTGATATTCGCCGAAGAACCTTCGTACTCACCTGGATCATGGGCCAGTAGGTGCAGCTTCGTCACCATGCCGTTCATGGCGTATACTTGGCCGCCAAGTTTTGGTATCCAAAACGAATTCATGGGCGCATCAGCCGTAATCTCGAAGTTTACCGGTGTATCCTCTGGAAACTGCACGAAGTTTACCGTTGCGATATTCTGCTCCGGGTAAATAAAAAGCCACTTCCACTGAAGAGCGACTACCTGAATAGTAACCGGTGGCTTCTCTGAGGTAAGCGGTCGGTAAGGGTCTAACTCGTGTGAACTTTTCCAGGTCACGACCGAGAGGATTACAATAATGACGATAGGGATACCCCACCATATGAACTCAAGTGCGTGGTTACTGCTCCAATCCGGCTTGTACGCCGCCTTTTTGTTGCCTTCACGGTACTTCCAGGCAAACAAGATCGTCATGGCAAAGACAGGGACAACTACGGTCATGCCAAGCAGCGTTGCAAAGACCAGCAAGTTGCGTTGCTTATCCGCGATCGTCCCGGCCGGACTCAGGATAGCAATATCATTGCTGCGCAGGAAAACTACCAACACAGCTACCACTCCAGCGAGGAGTAGCAATGGTATCGCTATTCTGACTTTTTTGCTCATACGCTTACCCTCATCATAGCATAACCTTTTTCTTCCGTACCGGGCCAAGATAGCCATCGGGTATTCAAGTCGGCTAGAAGTGTTCCCGTAGATGCTTCATGGAGAAATCCCAGGTGGCATTGGCTTTTTTATGCGGATTGAAGATTCCCTCGGGGTCAAAGATGTCTTTGACTTCCTTGAAATGTCCAACCATTTTCGCTCCGTACATCTGGGTCAACCACGGGCCGCGAATCAAACCGTCGTTATGTTCGCCGCTTAGTGACCCACCATACTTCAGCACAAGTTCGTTGACTTCCTTCATGGCGGGCAATATTTTCTTACGTTCAGATTCCTCCTCGATGTTCATGAGTGGAATGATATGAAAATTACCATCGCCCATATGCCCTGCAATCGTGGCAAACAGCTTATACTTCTTGATGATTTTGCGGATTTTTGGCAAAAACTCCGCTAAATGCTCCGGATTTACGACCAAGTCGTCAATAAACGGCGCCGTGTGCTTGTCCTTCACCTTGCTGCGAAGAATCTGAAAGCTATATCGGCGCATGATCCAGAACTTTTCACCCTGACGCTCATAAGGTGCCTCCTCAAATCCGCTGATACCGTAGTACGAGCGCTTCTCTTCCAGCTCTTGCCGCAGCGCATGTACTCGATGCTTTATCTCCTCAGGATCATCACCCTTTATGGATGCCATAAGCACTAATCTTGGCACACCGCGCAACAGTAATAGTGCATCCGGAATCAGGCGCATAACGAGATTGATAAACTTTACCGGCCCGAGAAACTTCAAGAAATACGGCATAAATCTGATCGACAGGATAAGCGTGTTGTCATCAAAAGACTCGAAACGCGACGGTTTTTTGTCAGCGATCGCCTTGATAAGCTCGCCAAGCCGCTTCATATCTTTTACAAAAACTACCAGCAAGCCTTCGTCTGACCTGGCATGAGTCACGCGAAATTCTATATCCGTCACGAAACCGAGCGTACCCTGTCCGCCGACGATCACTTTCGTCAGGTCAAAGACGCCTGTGTCACGGTCCCAAACATCCCATAGATTGTAGCCGGTCGAGTTTTTGCTGACCTTGGGCTTGGCGGCTTTGATTTCATCGTAGTGCTTATCGACCAGTTCAAAGACACGTCTGTAGACTTCACCTTCAAAGTCCTTCTGCTTCATCTTTTTGTCCAACTCATCCTTTTTCAGCGGCCGGACTTTCCGGGCTATACCATCAGCGAACACAAACTCAAGCTCGTTTACAAAATTCGCCACTTGACCGAACTCTATCGATTTTTCACCGCCAGCGTTGTTACTGACCATCCCTCCGACCGTACAAAGATCACGTGACGCTGGATATGTGGGCATCAGTACGCCTTTTTCTTTGGCACGTGCATCAAAATCACGGAAAAATACACCAGGCTGTACTTGCGCAGACGCCTGACCGATATGCTCGATACGGGTAAAGTACTTCTTGAAATCAATAATCACCGATTCGTTGATGGCCCCACCTGACATGTCCGTACCGGCGCTGCGGGCCGTTAGTGACAGGTTTTTGATATGTGGCTTGGTTTCGTTAGCCACCACCACGAGGCGCTGGACATCTTCGGCATTACGAGGCGCTACTACCAACTGCGGCATCATTTCAAACATAGAAGCGTCGTGGCTATAGGCATCCCTAAGCTCTATGGAGTCGTCGATATCACCTTCAAAACCAGCCTTTTTCAGCGCATCTATAAATAATTGCATTTTTGTCTCATAACCTTTAGCAATATGATACCATATCAGAGAAGCAAAAACAGGAATGTAAAAAGACTTGAGCAAAAGAAAAATCGTAATCATCGGTGGTGGATTTGGTGGCGTCAAAGCAGCCCTTGAATTGGCCAAATGTCCGGAATTTCACATCACCCTCATCAGTGCGCATGCAGACTTCAGGATTTACGGCACCTTGTACCGTGTCGCGACTGGTGGCAGCATGAAAGTTGCCAGCGTTCCCCTCACGGAAATTTTCACGAACAAAGGCGTGGAGCTTGTTATCGACAAAGCCACGAAGCTCGACCGACAGAACTGCACAGTTTCCACGGAGAGCGGCCACGTACTTAGCTATCATGCGCTCATTTGTGCGCTTGGCGTGACCACCAACTATTTCGGCATACAAGGATTGGAGAAATTTTCTTTTGGCATCAAGTCTCCGGCTGAAGCGGATGCGCTCAAAGACCACCTGCATCGCCAGCTCGTCGATGATGGCAAAATTGACGCCAACTACGTCGTGGTGGGTGGTGGGCCGACCGGTGTCGAGCTAGCCGGTGCATTGCCCGAATACATCAGGAAAATCAGCAAACACCACGGCCTCCCGAAACGTAAAGTACACGTAGACCTCATCGAAGCATCGCCCCGGATCCTTCCTCGCATGCCAAAAGATATTTCCTTCAGAGTCAAGCGTCATCTAAAGAAATCCGGTGTACGTGTCATGACTAAGAAAGTCGTCCAGGCTCAAACGGCAGATGCGCTCATGGTCGACAACAAGCCCATTCGCAGCCATACGGTCATATGGACCGCAGGAGTCACAAACAACCCCTTCTTTAGCTCCCAGAAATTCCAGCTTGCAGCAAATCACAAGGTCCGCGTTGACCAGTTCCTTCAGGCTGAACCAGGCATATACGTCATCGGGGACAACGCCGACACACCGTACAGCGGCATGGCACAGGTCGCCCTGGAAGACGGGAAGTTCGTAGCAGAGAACTTACGGCGCATTGCAGACGGAGAAAATCCCGTGCCCTACCACGCAAAAAAACCAGTCTACGTCGTACCTGCCGGGTCACGCTGGGCAGCCGTGCTGTGGGGTAAAGTACGCATTTATGGACGGCTTGGCTGGTGGCTTCGACGTGCTGCCGACTTTATGGCGTACCGTGATTACGAACCATGGCGGATGGCTGTGCAACGCTGGCTTGCGGAAGATGATGAAGAAGAATCATGTCCGACCTGCGATGCCACGCTGGCCCGCGTCATGTACGAAGGCGGCGAACTATAAAATCCTGCTAGTCGACACCTTCAGCGCGGTGTTTTGGAGCGTGAGGCCAGATAACTTTCGCAACAATTGCACGACTGTCCAGCCAACCAAAATGTCGACTATCAGTGCTGGCCCCCTCGTGATCGCCTATCACATAAACTTTGTCGTTTTTAATTTTGTCGATACGCTTAATCTTTTCTTTATCATTGTGGAGAAAAATTACAATATCACCCGGCTTTAATCGCCGAAACCAACGCCAACCGTACACTACTGTACCAGGCGGCAATACCGGCAACATACTGTGCCCGTACACTTGCCGGATCGTTAGCGGCAATCTACGGTTTGGTCGTTTGGGAGGCATTGGTGATTTCATCAATCACGTCCAGTAGTTTTTAGTTCGCGGCGTCATCCACATCCTTCTTTACCCTTCTCACGGCGTGGCTTGCTTGCCAAGATGTATCACGTAAAGCCGGAAATTTTTCCAAATGCTCCGGTCTGTAAGCAAGATAGGGCAGGTCGCAGTATATATAGGCTGGTCTGACAAACCGGGATAATCTCATGCCCGTACACCCTCCTCGAGTTACATAGTTAGTATATCAAGAAAAGGATTACTCCTTCTGGGAACCGGATTGCGCTTGGCGCCACTTTTCGATTTCGGCATGGTTGCCGCTGAGTAGCACTTCTGGCACTTTCATACCGCGGAAGTCCTCCGGGCGGGTGTATTGGGGAAACTCTAGGTTGTCACCATGGCTAAAGCTTTCGATTTCGGCACTTTTTTCGCCCCCTAATACGCCTGGGATTAACCGCACTACCGCATCAATCAGCACCATAGCTGGCAGTTCGCCACCGGTCAGCACATAATCACCGATGCTAACCTGTCTATCAACCAGGGTTGTTATACGTTCGTCGTAGCCTTCATAACGGCCACAGATGATAATCATGCCCTTGCCTTCTTGGGCTAGTTCTCGCGCGCGTTTCTGCATCAAACGCTCGCCTCGAGGTGTCATGAGGTATACAAATGCCTCCGGATCCTGAATTTTAGCGTGCTCAACCGCGGCAAATAACGGTTCGGGCTTCAAAAGCATGCCATCACCGCCTCCATACGGTGTATCGTCAACTGTTTTACGGGGCCCCAGGCCATAGGTCCGTAAATTAATATACTCATACTCCACCACACCCTTGTCTTTCGCCTTCCATAACATAGAAGTCTCTAGCACAGGGGCAAACATTTCCGGGAATAGGCTGATTATTTGGATTTTCATAGCTATATATTACTCCAATAACCATTAAAACCCGGAGTTACCCGGGTTTTAATGTTCACATAAAGCTCCCACTAAAATTTAGTGGCTCGCAATGAGCTTACAGTTTTTTGTTTTTGAAAGTTCTTGATCTTTTTAGACCAGAGACTACTTTACAGCATGAGCGGTTCGATTGCAAGAAGCCTAAATGTCGAGGTCGTCGAGATCTTCAAGTTCCTTGCGGGTATTTTTGACGACGTCGCTCTCGTCGGACTCCTGGTCTTCTTTGTCTTCCGGCGTATCCGGCGTAGATGTCACCGTACCAGTTGTGTCGACAATCTTGAGATTGTAGCGGGCGTCGTTCTTGGTACCGAGAGCACGCAGAAGTGTGCGGAGGCTCTGGGCGGTAGCGCCACGCTTGCCAATAACCCGGCCGAGGTCTTCCCCGTCCACGGTTAGCTCTAGCAACACGCCTTTTTCGTCAATACGCCGTTCGATTTGCACCGCATCCGGATTACTGACGAGGGATTTTACGATATATTCGATAAACTGTTGATCGATAGTACTCATGTGCGGTCATTCCTCCATTACAGACTATTTCATTATACACCACGCGCCTATGCGCCAAGAAAAAAGCCCCGTATCCTTTCACGGGGCTGATTTTTTTTCGTCAAGGGGCTTACGGTCCTTGCTAGGCTTCTTTCTTCTCTTCGGACTTGTCCTCGGCAGGGGTTTCTTCGGCAGGGGTTTCAGCCGCTGGTTCTTCCGTTACTTCTGCAGCCGGCTCTTCAGCCGGAGTTTCCTCTTTGGGCTGATTTTTACGAAGTTTCTCAACGTTTTTGATATCGCGTTTTTTGTTTGACTCAAGCTTGACCCAACCGGGCAACTTCACGCCTTCTGCCTTTAGCAGTCGAGCTGCTCGATCGGATGGCTGCGCACCATGCCCTAAGTAAAACGAAGCCTTTTCTTTGTCGATGGCAGCTTCTTTAGTGTGAGGGTTAAAATGACCCAGGGCCGCGACGATACGACCACTGGTAGGGGTCCTGCGTGAATCTTGGACGACTACGCGGAATTGAGCGTGGCCCTTGCGGCCGGTACGCTGCATACGAATGACTAACATTCTGCTAAACTCTCTTTCCCTTTAGGATTTATAAATACCGGCTAATTTTACAGACAATCACCTCTGTTGTCAAGGAAGTGTTACTTCGCGAGCTTCCGCAAGGCTGCTTCGGCGGCCGCAACTTGAGCATTTTGCTTGCTCGGCCCCGTACCGCGTCCCCGCAAGTCACTTCCAACGAATACGCCGACCGTGAATACCTTTTCATGATCAGGGCCAGTCTCTTCGAGTACCCTGTACTGCGGCGTATGCCCTTCTTGACTCTGTACCACTTCTTGCAAACGGGATTTCGGGTCCATCCAAGAACCGGATTTTAGGATTTCCTCGAAAGTAACAAGCAGATTTTTCTCGATGAACGCCTTTGCCGCATCATATCCTTGGTCCAGATAGAGTGCACCGATGACCGCTTCGAAAGAGTTTGCCAATATCTGGGCACGGGCTCTGGCGGTACCGCGCTTTTCGCCCCGGCTCAGCCGGAGTAGCGGCTCAAAGTCCAGCCGGGCAGCTGCCGCACCGATGCTTTCCGTACGCACCAGTGCGCTGCGCCAGTTGGTCAACACGCCCTCCGGTTCATCGAAATTTGCATACAGATATTCCGTCACGACCAACTCCAACACCGCGTCGCCAAGAAACTCTAACCGCTCATTGTGTTCCCGCGCTGTCTTTTTGTGCTCATTCACGTACGAACGGTGCGTAAAGGCCGTTACCAGCAGGTCGAGCTGGTTAAATGTCACGCCTAATTTTGTTTTTGCGAAGTCCTGATACGTACTAAAATCCATATAGCTTAGAGTCCGGCTTGGCGAATCTTCTTCAGTCCCAACAGTATAATTTTGCCTATGTCTTCATATTCTATTTTATCAAGCGCCTCTGTAGCGGGAAACCATTCGATGCCATTCATCCAGTCTTCGGGCTTGAGGCGATCGGTATCACCCTTGCCCTGCACCAAAAAAATCTCCGTTGTCATGAGCACCAAACTAGAACCGCGCCGATAACGAAAATTTATTTTGCCAAGCCAGTTCAGTACTTTCATCTCTTGGAGGCCCGTTTCTTCGCGGATTTCGCGCTCAGCCGTCTCTTTGGCGGTCTCACCTTCCTCAATGTGGCCTTTCGGAATTGTCCAGCGGTCTTTGGCGTCCTGAATCAGCAGGATTTCTATATCCTTACTCTTCGGGTTGCGACGAAAAATGATACCGCCAGCAGTTGGTTCTCGCACCACTTCGCTGATGGCTGGGCGGCGTTTACTCACCAGCTTTTTAAAGCCCTGTATCGGCTTTTGGAATGATTTAGGTGGTTTGGGCTTCTTCATAATTTATTGGCTTTCTTGGGCTTGCTTGCGGCGTTTGCTTCCTCTGAATCGTTGCCGCTTTCTCTCAGTACCGTGCCGAGCACGCCATTAATGAACTTACTGGAATTCTCGCCACCAAAGCCTTTAGCAAGCTCCACTGCTTCGTTGATGACCACTTTCGGAGGCACATTCGTACCAAACAAAAGCTCGTATGCCCCGATGCGCAGGACGATGCGATCCATGCGGGCAATCTGGTCTATCGGCCACTCCGGTGCAATGGGCTGCAAAACCGCATCCAGCTCATCGCGTTTGCTGTCTACACCTTTGACTAACGCGGCGATGAACTCCTGATCCTCTACCATATCCCGGTAACGGCTGATGTTCCGTTTCAGCACTTCGTTGAGGTCAAAGGTCTTGTCTTTGCACTCGATACGAAATTCCTGCTCGTACAGCGTCTGGAGAGCTATGATACGTCCGAGGTGGCGGTTCGAGGCCATATTGTTAATTCCTTTTTGAGTTCTAGTACCAGTATACGCTACTGGCAGACAACTTTTTAGGCTGCTTTTTTGCCGGTTTCTTTGGCAGTGGTGCGGACTTTTACCGGTGACTTTGCGTTGACGGCACGTGCCAGCTTGAGGACCAAATGGCTACGGCGCGCACCCGTACGACGTGGACTGGTTCGTTTCTTGGGCTTACCCATATATGAAAACTACTCCTGTTTTTCGATTATCTGATAAATATTACGCTCTATGATACCGCAAAAACAGATATAACTCAAGCGGCTCTAGTTATAGGGGTATTGACAAATGTTTAACAATTTGTTATAATTCACTTTATGAAGAGGTACGAAGATACTACTGGTTTAACTCGGGAAACAGGCCTGTTTTCACGGCTTACGACAACTATAGGGCGCCTGGGAACAGAAAGAGCCTTAGGCCGGGAGGTAAGCGACGAGGAAGCAAGAGCCTACGGGAAACGCCGTATTGCAGCCGTACTTGCACCCGTAGCTGTAGTGAGTGCACTGGTTGGGCTGGACAGACTTGATGATGCCCAGCAGAAACGTATTGATGCGCTCGAGTTGTGCGTCGAGGGAAGAGTAGGACACCCTGTAGAACTTCAGACAGATCCAAAGAGTGACCGACTTATCCAACCTGAATCTATTTATGCAGACATAGAAGTCTGCTTAAGCGAGCTCAATCAAGGGTCGTAAAAATAACGGAGGCTAACTATTATGAGTATATTTAGACGAAAGACCGGTTTTGAGTTTAAACCATTACCTGCATTGCCCGACATTCACCTTCGAGAACCAATCTCACACGTGAGAGTGAAGCCTTTGCCTGCAAAGGTTTTTGACTGGGAGCAAGAAGGGGTGAGTGAACTTGCCGAAGAAACCACAGATGTAGAAACGCCGACTGCGCATCAAGAAGGCTTGGCGCCTGTAATCGGTACTATCGGGCTTGCAGGATTCGAACGGGACGGGAAGATTGACCCGACCGTCGTCAACTACCTGCAAGAATTACCGGCGCGACAGTCAGACAACCAGTAGTACCACTTGGCACGCGAAATACATGCTGACGACGGTATCGCACAACCGGTCAGGTTAGCGCGGCAAGTAGACGCTTTTTCAGACTACACAACGAAGTTGATGAGTCGGCCCGGGACGTAAATCTCCCGGGCTATTTTCTTGCCCGCCAGGTGCTGCTGCACCTTGTCCACTTCTTTGGCTTTCGCAACAACTGTCGCCTCATCCGTACTCTTGTCAACTTCGACTTCACCACGAAACTTGCCGTTGACCTGTATGACAATCTTCATTGTGCTGCTCATCAAATACTTTTCGTCATGCACCGGCCAATCACTTGCATGGACTGAGCCTTCATGTCCAAGCTGAAGCCATAGCTCTTCGGTAATATGCGGTGCATACGGAGCCAATAACTTGGTGATTGTGGTAAGCGCTTCTTGCCAAGCCTGGCTACCGAGGGGTATCTCGAGCTTCAGCTTGTAGAGTTCATTTACTGCTTCCATGAGTGCCGCAACGGCTGTATTGAAGCCCATTTCATGCAAATCTTCACTTATACGCTTGATGGCTTTATGTGTCACTCGCAGCAACTGTGAGTTGTCGGCATCTGTTTGCAAAGAACCGCCACCTGCATCTATGTGCTCCTGTGCGAGCGTCCAGAAACGCTGCAGGAAACGATATGTACCCGCCACACCTTCAGGATTCCACGGGGTCGTCTGGTCATACGGCGCCAAGAAGGCGATAGACATACGGATAGCGTCTGCACCATAGCCCTGATCCAGGATTTCGTCCGGATTGACAACGTTGCCCTTGCTCTTGCTCATTTTTGAGCCATCGGCGGCCAGAACAATTCCTTGGCCACGTCTTGCTCTGTAAGGTTCTGGCGTCGGGACCAAGCCCTGGTCATAGAAAAATTGGTGCCAGAATCGGCTATATAACAGATGGAGCGTCGTGTGTTCCATGCCACCCAAGTACAGGTCAACCTCTCCCCAGTATTTTAACTTCTCAGGGTCGGCAAACACCTGGTCGTTATGTGCGTCGTAGTAACGCAGGTAATACCAGCTGCTACCTGCCCAGTTTGGCATGGTGTCTGTTTCGCGCTTGGCCGGCTTACCACAGGTTGGGCATGTGGTGTTCACCCACTCCGTCACATCCGCAAGTGGGCTCTCACCCGTATCAGTCGGTTCATAATGGTCAACTTCCGGCAGGACGACCGGTAACTGATCATCCGGGACCGCTACCGCTCCGTGCTCCGCGCAGTGAATAATAGGTATGGGTTCACCCCAGTAGTGTTGGCGGCTAAAAATCCAATCCCGTAGCTTGTAGTTGATTTTTTCTTTTGCTGAGCCTTTTTGTATAAGGTCGGCCACGATTTTCTCTCGGGCCTCAAAGGTGGACATACCGTCATATGGCCCTGAGTGTATCAACTCACCCTCCCCACCTAGTGGCGATTCATGCCAGAGCTGCTCCCACACCATTCTCTGGTGACTAGGCGTAATTCGTTTGAGTACGTCTTGTTTATCAACCCAGACCAATGTATGGAGCTTCTGTTCGGAGTCCGCAATAGCACCTTGTCTTTCAAGGCTATCGACTTGGGCCAGCAAAACATGGGTAATCGCTTTGCGATTTTGCTTTTTGTGCGAAGCACAGTAGCGGGCGGCCGTAGTCCAGCGTAGTCGCTTCGTAATAACTGCGTTTTCAATAGCTGCCTCTTCTTTGATTTCAGTAAGGGCCGCTTGTTCCGGTGTCTGGCCATCCTCCACGCCGCCCATGATACCGGTGGTAATTCCCTCCAGGCTTCCGTGCCAGTCGAGCAGCGCAAACTTCCCTGTTGATTTATCTTGCAGATGGACAATGACCGTTTCTCGCTCTACTTCCTCAAATTCATCACGAGGTGGATTCGTGAGGTCATCATCACAAGGCATAACCACCTGTTTAATAGGCAAATCAAACTTTTTAGCAAACTCAAAATCGCGTTCATCATGGGCAGGGACGGCCATAATGGCACCCGTTCCGTAACCGTATAGAACGTAGTCAGCGATCCAAATGGGTATCTGTTCGTTATTTACCGGGTTGACAGCGTACGCTCCTGTAAAGACACCCGTTTTTTCCCGGTTGGTGTCTTGACGTTCTATTTCGCTTTTGGCCTGTGTTGTTTTTTTGTATTCATCAACTTTTGCTTTTTGCGACTGCGTCGTAATTACTTCTACCAACGGATGTTCTGGTGCAAGTACCATAAACGTTACGCCAAAGAGCGTATCTGGGCGCGTAGTAAAAACACGCACGGCATCTTCTTTGCCTTCAACCTTAAAGTCAATCTCTGCGCCGACACTGCGTCCAATCCAGTTAATCTGTTGGTCGGCAATGCGACTGGGGTAGTCAACCGTTGCCAGACCGTCGATCAGACGTTCGGCATACTCGGTAATCTTTAGCACCCATTGTTCGAGCGTCTTTTTTTCGACGGGCGTATCACAACGCTCGTGTCTACCATTGACTACTTCCTCATTGGCGAGGCCGGTCTTGCACTTCGGGCACCAGTTGATGGCAATTTCGTCCTGGTACGCCAAGCCGTGTTTATAAAACTGCAGGAAAAGCCACTGTGTCCACTTATAGTAGCTTGGATCAGTAGTATCTACCGCCCGGGACCAGTCAAATGAAAGCCCGAGTGACACCATTTGTCCGTAGAAATTATCAACGTTTTGCTTGGTCACACGTTGGGGTGGAACTTTCATTTTAATTGCGTAATTTTCTGTTGGCAGCCCAAATGCATCCCATCCCATCGGGTAAAGCACATTATGTCCTGTCATACGTTTGTGACGGGCAATGATGTCACCAAGCGTATACTCGCGAACATGCCCTAGGTGCAGACCGTCGCCTGAGGGATAGGGAAACTCCGTGAGCATAACGAACTTTGGCCGTTTTTCGTCAAAGTCAACTGCCTTATAGAGTTTTTGCTCAGCCCAAGTTCGTTGCCACTTCGGCTCAATGTCTTTAGGATTGTATCTTTTCATCACCTGCGCATTATACCCTAATTAACAGAGAGACAGAAAATTCGCATTTCTATCGTTATACCGATTCTGGCCAAAATATATCCCGGCCAATACTATCGTCCGCTAGATGCGGGTTGGCACTAATATGCCAGCAGCCACGCCCTTCAGGCAGTTCTGTGATAAAAGCCAGCTCATCTCGGAGTTCGCCCTCCTCGAGTTCTTGTTGAAGCGCATGGATTGGACCATCGACATACAAATCTGGACTTTGTAGTCCGTTTACGGAAG
>JAKQHX010000020.1 GCA_029557815.1 bacterium | reverse complement strand
CAGCAGTGACTTGACCGATCAGAAATACAACACCGCCATAGCCGCCATGATGAAGGCAACTAATGAGCTCTATGACCTCAAAGCAAAAACTGGGTTTGCCAGTTCGCACTGGCGTTTTGCGCTTGAGAGTCTCGTGATGCTGATTGCGCCGTTCGCACCACATACAGCCGAGGAGTTGTGGCATAATCTCGGCCACGAGGATAGCGTCAATAAAGATCACTGGCCTGTACTCGACCAATCCTATCTCCTAAGCGATACAATTACGGTCGTAGTACAAGTGAATGGCAAGCTACGATCGCAGCTGCAACTACCAGCAGATGTTTCAGAAGAGCAGGCAGTTGAAGCCGCAAAAGCCGACGACAAGGTAAATGCTCACCTACAAGGCGAGCCCAAGAAAACCATCTACGTCAAAGGCAAACTCGTAAACTTCGTAGTTTAGGGTGTGCCTGGAATCATCCAGCTTGAAGGGTCGTCAGCAACGACTTGACCAGGTGCTGGGCTCGGAATTTCACTAAAAGCTATTGCCTTTACGGCAGCAATGCCCTTAACAGGTGTTTCGCCAAGTGCCCGCATTGCTTCTTGGTGCTCTTGGATAGACTTGAAGTTAGGATTTCTAGATAATTCCATTATTTCTCCCCAGAAGTAGGTAATTTCTCAGCTATCTTACCATATCCTAGTCCAAGCTTCTACGTGAGGCTATAAGAATAAATTAAAGAAGTTTTGTCAATGTTTTCACCTTGAGTTTGTGTCAAAACTAAGGTATACTTACTCCTAAGCAATATCAATAGTAACTAGAGGAGTTCCAAGAAGGATTCAGTATGGGTAAGCCCAAGAAACAAACCTCACATCGTAAGACCGGCATGCGCCGCAGTCATATGGTGGTCAAACTCGCTCGCAAAGTGAACGGTAAATCACCGGTCAAGGCATACACCACTGCCCGCGAGTCATCCAAGCCAAAAACAGCAGCTTAAATTACAGACAGTAATAAGGTATACTTGGTGAAACAAGGTACCATAAGCGGAAAGTTAACAATTCTATGGCATCAAATCGGCATTTAGGCCGCATCGTTGCACTCCAGACGCTCTATGAGCAGGATTTTCGTCAGGAAGCTGGCGACGATTCATTTGTTGTGTCAGAAGTGCTGAATCGGAACGTGCAACGCTACCGGGAAACGATAGATGACATCGCCTTCATAGAGGCGTTGGTCGCTGGCGTCTCAGATAAGCAAAGCGAGCTCGATGATGTACTCCAGCCACTTGCTCCAGAGTGGCCGATTAGCCAGATTGCTAGAATGGATCGTGTTATTTTGCGCATGGGAGCGTTTGAACTCCTACATGCTACCGACGTACCGCCAAAAGTTGTGATCAATGAGGCTGTCGAACTTGCCAAAGCTTTCGGAGGCGACAATAGTTCGAAATTCATCAACGGTGTACTTGGTTCTCTCCTTCGTCAAAAAGAAGGCAATGACCCGAAGCCCGCTAAGAAATCCTAAATAACTCACTATGACAAAAGAAGAGAATTCCAAAAGCTCAGATGAGCAGAAGCGTTCGCCGTTCGTCAAAAAGATGATCAAGCGACCAAAGCCCATCAAAGGCATCAAGACCTTTATGCACCGGCGTCGTCCGGCTATCTCTGAAGTTGTTCGTGAGTCAACCGCTGGCGGTATCGTGTTTCGTCGTAGCAAAGACGGCAAAGACATAGAGTTTTTGCTTATCCAAGACGCCAAAAACCGCTGGACGATTCCAAAAGGCCACATCGAAGAGGGCGAAGACTCAAAGCAAACAGCAGAACGCGAAATCGGCGAAGAAACAGGCTTACAACAAATGGAGATCCTCTCGTGGCTTGGCAAAATCAACTTCCGCTATCGTCGTCAGACCAGCCTAGTGCTCATGACAACAGAGATTTTCTTGGTGCGAGCGCTTGGGGATAGCGATAAGCTAAAGCCAGAGGACTGGATGAATGACTGTAAGTGGCTATCGTCCAAGGATGCGCTTGATAAAATAGAATACGAAGACATCGGTAAGCTCATGTTGGTGGCGCTTACCAAGATTAGAAAAGGAAATCTCTAAAAAATTTATGCACGATTTACAGAAGTACATTGACTTTGCTAAAGAAAGTCTCGGTATCACGTTTGACCAACCAGAATTATTTGTAACTGCACTCACTCATCGCTCGTATCTGAATGAACATCGTAGTACCGTCAAGGAGCACAACGAAAGACTAGAATTCCTCGGCGACGCGGTGCTTGAGCTTGTGGTGACCGAGTATCTGTACACCAATTACTCTGAGCCAGAAGGTATCCTCACGAACTGGCGTAGCGCACTCGTACGCACCGAAAGTATCAGTGCTGCCGCTAGCGCGCTCGGGTTTGAACCATACCTCCGTCTCAGCCGCGGCGAAAAACGCGGAACCGATCGCGCACGGGCGCAGATACTTGCGAACAGTTTTGAAGCTGTGGTTGGCGCCGTCTATATCGACAAAGGCTACGAAGCGGCCAAGGAAATTATCGACCGTACTATCCTTAGCACTTTTGCGAAAATTCTCGAAACTGGTTCGTGGCTTGATCCAAAATCTAGACTCCAGGAAATTGCCCAGAGTGAAACAGGGCATACGCCGTCATATAAAGTGCTCGAAGAATCTGGCCCAGACCACGACAAAGTATTTACTGTGGGGGTCTATGTAGATACAAAACTCTACGGCAAAGGATCTGGCCCGAGCAAGCAGTCTGCTCAACAAGCTGCCGCAGAAAAGGCCTTAAAGAAATTCGACAAATCCTAAAATTGCTCATCCTTGCATAATATTGACATATGTGATATAATGAGTAGATAGGGTGTGTTGAGATTCTACGCTCCGCCCCTGTACATTGACAGTCTCTTTTTTGTAGTCGTTGCATTATCATACAAGTGATCAAGCAACGGCTACAAAGGTGGTTGAAATGAGTTGTGCTTACGTGTTGGTTATAGTTGGATGTATCCAACTGATACGCAAGAGAAAGTGGGTTGCAGAAACAGTGCTTGCAATAGACGGACCGGATTGGCTCACAGAAGACGAGAGAAAAGTAGCGCTCAGGCGTCTGCGTATCGTCGAAGTCTTCTGCAGTGCCGCAGGTATCATCGCAGCATTGGTATCCATATTCGTATTCGCCTAGTTTTAGGAGAGAGATGCAAATCTTCAAAACCTCCCCGTACGGCTACCGCGGCTTCAGCTTCAAATGGCTCCGCAACCTCTTCAATGGGTTGAGGCGCTTTCTGGACGGAGCCCATGGCACCAAGGTGCACGACATGAAGTAAGACTGTCACTTCAGGAGTGAGGGAAATGAATAAAGTGTGAGGGTGCTTTTCAGCATTCTTAATCCAAACACATCATTCATCCCTCCTCCTGACAGTCCCCGAACCCACAAACCATTGTGGTGTCAGGAACTGTCAGTAGTATTGAAAAATTACAAAAATATTCTACAATACACCCATGAGTTTGAATGGGATAGAGACTGCACTTATTCGGCAGGAGTACATGGCTTTGTTTGAAACAGTGCCCGAGTTGGGTGATC
>JAKQHX010000056.1 GCA_029557815.1 bacterium | reverse complement strand
AAGGGCAAGGTTACGCAAGAAACGCATCCTGGGTTCGCGTTCGTACCGTTGGTATCATCATGAAGCGTCTGAATTTGTCTGATTCAATCATGGGTGCCCAGAATTTGTTGGGCTGGAAGCTTGTCCACGACTCGCCAGAGGGTCGTACTGCGGGCTACATTGTTGAGACTGAAAGCTACGATATGCACGATCCGGCGAGCCATGCATTCGGAGGACCGCGTAAACGCAACGCAGCCATGTTTGAACCCGCCGGCACTATATATGTGTACTTCACCTATGGCATGCACTACTGCATGAACATCGTAACGGGCGAGAAGGGGCATGGACAAGGAGTGCTCATCCGGGCGCTGCAACCAGTCGACGGCATGAGGCTCATGAAAAAACGCCGAGGAATTGAAGACGAAGCACAGCTGACGAACGGTCCGGCTAAGCTGACCCAGGCGATGGGCGTGGGCCGTGAACTTGGCGGCAAGACTATTTACAATAGCCGGGTCTACCTGGAGCCGGGTATCGAAGTCTCTGAAATCGTC
This sequence comes from bacterium, assembly GCA_029557815.1. Classification (GTDB taxonomy): domain Bacteria; phylum Patescibacteriota; class Saccharimonadia; order Saccharimonadales; family JAGQNK01; genus JAGQNK01. The sequence continues at coordinate 26,408 of JAKQHX010000056.1, read as the reverse complement.
CAAACGACCAGAGTCGGCATCAGCAAGGCAGTAGACCAACCATGGCGGTTTTACATTGCCCACAACGCGTATGTTTCCAGGCGTTGACATCGTATACTCATACTATGCCAAAACTACGCCGTACGCGTCCGGATACCCAACTGCGTCAGAGAGCAGCAGTATGTACACTGGTCGCCACACTTGCAGCGCTCTCGTTACTGGCTTCGACCGGCGCGATGGGTCCGCTTGAAACAAGCATCTTTGAGTTGATGTATACGATGCCTGATAGCTTGCGCTGGTTTGCGCTTCTCGCAACCCAGTTCGGTAACGTATGGGTGTGCATCGGGATTATTGGACTACTGTTCGTATTGCGCAAAAATCCCAGACTAGCGCTGGTAGTTTTTCGAAACAGCCTGGTAGCCTACATGAGTGTCGAGTTTATAAAGTTTTTTGTCGGCCGCCCACGACCGATGCTGCTGCTGGATAATGTAATTTCCCGCGAAATCGCCGTATATGGTAATGGCTTTCCTTCTGGTCATACGGCACTCGCAACAGTGCTGATCCTAACGCTCCTGCCGCATCTGCCCAAGTATCTTCGGTGGCTGCCGATCGCTTGGATAGGAGTAGTGGCTTGGTCGCGGATGTATCTGGGCGTGCATGCACCGCTGGATGTAGTCGGTGGCTTGCTGGTCGGACTTTTGGTCGTGTTGCTTGCAGACTATCTGCCATGGCCACGACGAGCAAAACGCTAATGCTTGTGTTGAAATTGATGCTTGGCAGTAGTATTATGAGAGTGGAAGTGTGAGGCTTCCATAGACCCTGGGTTATTCACCCGGGGTCCATGTTTTTCAGTCGTGAATGTACGCCGAACGCACTCCTCTGATACGTAACGGTTACTAGCATAAACCATGTCAATATATTGACATGGTTTATGTATCCATCTGGAGGAACAGCTACTTGTTTTGACAATCTTTACACAGGCCGCGAAGCTCCAGGCTATGACTGGTAAGCTTGAAGCCCAAATCCTCGGCCAGCTTGTGGATGCCGGCTTCCAGTTCGGGATTTTCCTCGAAGGCGATGACTTTCTCGCATTGCAGACACGTGGCATGGTGATGATGCCCGGCAAACGTTTCGCTTAGTTCGAGTTTGTATTTCCAGCCAATTTGTAGACGGTTGACGATACCTAGCTTTTCAAACAGCTCGATGGTTCGATATATGCTTGCGCGGTCCATCTTGTGACGAAGCTTACGGATGAGCTGGTCCATGGTGAGGGCGTCGCTGTCTGTAAGCGCATTAAAAACATGTTGACGGGTTTTAGTAACGCTATAGCCAGCTTCTTGAAGGGTATGTTTAAGGCTTCTCGCTTCGAAGTTCGTGGTGCAATTATAGCAGAAATTGCGACAAATTTGCAGTAATTAGTAGGTTTCGTATAATCGTTAGGAAGAAAAGGAACACACAATGAACGATTACCTCTATGTCTTATTTTTCTCACTGGTCGGCGGTGTTTTCTCACTGGTCGGCGGTGTGCTGCTCTTGAGCCGTAAGAAAACCGCTATGGCGCTCGCAAGGTATGCGACCCCGTTTGCTGCCGGTGCGTTGCTGGCGGCTGCGTTTTTTGATCTGTTACCAGAATCTCTCCATGCGCTCAATGCAGACGAGGCATTGCAATGGACGTTAGGAGGCATCATATTATTTTTCTTGCTGGAGCACTTTCTCCATTGGTTCCATCATCACCACGAACATGGTGTGGAGAAAACTCCAGCGCCGTTGATCGTGGTCGGCGATAGTATACACAACCTACTGGACGGTGTGGCGATTGGTGCGGCTTTCCTTATCAGCGTGCCGACAGGCATTGTGGCAGCAATTGCAGTGGCCGCGCACGAAATTCCGCAGGAAATCGGTGACTTCGGCCTGTTACTGAAGTTTGGTTACGGCCGCAAGAAAGTACTGATCATAAATGCCGTGACTGCGTTGATGTCGACAGTTGGAGCCCTGTTGACTTTCTGGTTTGGGTCACAAGCCACCTTGCCGGTCGGAGTACTGCTGGCTTTGACTGCCGGAATGTTCATTTATATTGCTTCCAGTGACCTCATTCCGCTTATCCATACCGAGTCACGCCGCAAAATCGGCCATCTGGCGGTCATTTTACTGATACTTGGCGTCGGGGTCGTGGGTGTGACGACGAAACTAGCGCATTCCTATATTGATGTTGGGCACGATCATGGTAGCGAGGTGATTCGCGTCCACGAAGAATACGAACACGCTGAGGATACGCCTTCGTATGAGGACGACATGCATCATCACGAGTAATCAGATATAATTAGTGCTAATGATTACAGTTGTCATTATTTTGGGAGTATTGAACTTGTTGGGTCTCGTCTACCTTGCTTCGCGCAAAGGAGGGGCAGGGCTTGACGGTGCGCTTCGTGATGAGTTTGCACGCAACCGTAAAGAATTCTCTGATGCCAACAAAGAGCTCCGGGTGGAATTGACAGGCAGGGTCGAACAACTAAGGGACAAAAACGATGAAAAGCTTGAGTTGATCCGTAAGACAGTCGAAGCCCGCCTGGAGTCACTTCAAAAAGATAACGCTGAAAAACTTGAAAAAATGCGGCACACGGTGGATGAAAAACTTCAAAGCACTCTCGAAAAACGGTTGAGCGAAAGCTTTAGGCATGTTAGCGAACGACTCGAACAAGTACACAAGGGCTTGGGAGAGATGCAGGGACTGGCTAGTGACGTCAGTGATTTCAAGCGGGTGCTTACGAATGTAAAAACCCGGGGAACGTGGGGTGAAGTGCAGCTTGAAAACTTACTGGAGCAGATCTTCGTTCGTGACCACTATGACAAGCAGGTTATGTTGAAGCCTGGGAGTAAAGACCAGGTGGATTTTTGTATAAAACTGCCTGACAAGAGTTCAAAAAGCGGATTTATATACTTGCCGATAGACGCGAAGTTTCCGTTAGAGGACTACCAGCGGCTGTCAGCGGCACAGGAAAAGGGTGACATGGCGGCAGTAAACACTGCGACCAAGGCCCTTATCGCTCGTGTAAAACTTGAGGCGAAATCTATCAAAGAGAAGTATATCCAGCCGCCAAAGACGACTGACTTTGCGGTGTTGTACGTACCAATAGAAGGTATGTATGCCGAGATTGTCCGACAGCCGGGGTTGTTCGAGGAGCTGCAGAGAAATTACAGGGTCATCGTTTCCGGACCTACTACTATCGCCGCGACGCTCAGCAGCTTCCAGTTGGGATTCCGGACGCTTGCCATTGCCGAACAGACGAGCCAGGTTTGGGAGCTGCTGACCGGTATCAAAGGAGAGTTTGGCAAGTTCGGTGATTTGCTCGATAAGACCCGCGAGAAACTAGTGCAGGCAACCAATACAATAGATACGGCCAGCGCTAAAAGCCGTACTATCGAGCGCAAACTTGGCAAGGTCCAGAAACTGGCGGACAAGGCATCTGAATCGGCCGAACAAGCAACATTAATCGAAGGAGCGACAGAATAATGGCCCGAAAAACAAATTTGCGGCAGCAAACCAAACTACAAAAATATTTTCCCTGGTTACTGGTTGGCGGTGGGACCCTCGGCTTCCTTGGCGCGTTTGTATTGACACTCGAAAAAATTGCCCTGCTAAAAAATCCGGAGCACGTATTGTCTTGTGATATAAACCCAATCGTTGCGTGCGGCTCGGTTATCAATACGTGGCAGGCAAGCGCGTTTGGCTTTCCGAATCCCTTGATTGGTATATTCGGTTTCACGGCGGTGATCGTGGTTGGTATGAGCCTGCTGGCAGGCATGCAAATTACCAAAAACTGGTATTGGCGAACGTTCTGGGCCGGCACGATTTTTGGCGTAGGCTTCATTCACTGGCTGGCGTTTCAGAGTATCTACCGCATTGGTGCGTTGTGCCCGTACTGTATGGTCGTATGGTCGGTGACAGTACCGATATTTTGGTATACCACCTTGTGGTTACTGCGCGAAGGCTTCGTCACATTGCCAAAAGGCTGGGGTAAGTTCGGTGACTTTATCCAGCGCAACCACCTGGGACTGTTGTTGGTCTGGTATCTGATCGTATTTTTTGCAATCATGAATCGCTTTTGGTACTTTTTCGGTTTTTAAGTAATCGCTTATTCTTGCATAAATATTCGTTTGTCGGTAAATTCCTAGGTGTGAATAAGGAAGCAAGAGAAGCTGCTATTGAAAAACTTGACGATGCCGGCTTGACGGTTCAGTCGTGTGCGTTGCGTGCGGCCTTGGCAGTGGACGGGCAGTTTCAGGTGGAACGTCAAAGGAACGACAGTGATCTGGGGTGTTTTGACGTGGCGGATACCTCCGAAGCAAGACCGCACTTCCGGAGTGCATCATCTAGTGGTTCGTCGGCATTTTTAGGATGTAATGCGTGCGGACAGGTTGTGCAGATGCAAGAAGTAGCCAGCGGTGATGATAACGGCACATTTCGCCTGAGGACCTCATTTCCGCCACAATGTCCTGCATACAGCGACTGACAAAGTAATTATGAGTTATCCTTGTCGGCCAGTAGGTCGATGATGAGAGCGGCGGTCCACGAGAAGTTCGGCGCGCCTGACGGTTTGCCGTCGAGCGGGCTGAAATATTCATAAAAGCCGGACTGTTTTACCATGTCTACAGTGGATTCTCGCAATGCCTCAGCGTGGTCCCTGAAGCCATACCGCTTCAGGCCGTCAATGATGAGCCAGTTCGTATTGACCCAACTTGGTCCTTGCCAATAGCGCTTGGGGCTAAAGTACTCGTTATTTACAGGTACACTCGGAATCGGATAGTGCGTACCGAAAAGTTGGCTATCTTCGAGCAGTTTGACGAGCTGTTTTGCGCGCTCTTTGGTGATTGATCCGGCGTACAGGGGCATGAGTGTGCCAATGGTCGGCTGTTTTAGTAAGCGGTGGGATACGAATTCCCGCGAGAAGTACTGGGAAGCATAGGGATCCCAGAGCTGCTCAAGTGCACGTTCAGTTCTTTTCATGCTCTCAAGCAGGCTGCCTGGAAGGTCTTCGCGAATAAATTTTGCAATCTCTACGAGATGCTGGTTGGCGCGGATGAGCATTGAGTTGAAGGAGATGTCTTCTATGGTGAACTGCGTGCGGGTGAGAATCCGCTTGATGTCGTAGTTTTTGCGTCGCAGCCGTCGTTGCGTACTGTATAGCGCAAGTGCGTCAATAGTGCCCATCCGCTCTTCGGCTGGTACGAATTTAGTATCATTTCGGAAGAAGTGAAAGAGTGATGATAGCTTGAGCTTGTCGATGGCTTGAATCCAGAGCGGCATCTGGTGATCCTTGAGCTCGTGCATCCAGGGTGGGGTGTTGTCGAGACCAGTTTCCCATGGATGGACGAGTAATACCAAGCCTTCGCCGTAGGGATCACGCTCAGCGTACAGCCATTCATGATATGCCAAAAGTGCTGGGAATATCGTTTTGTACCACGTCCGACGCTCTGGTTTTGATAATTTTTGGCCTATACGTACGATTGCCTCGGCCAGAACAGGCGGCTGTGTAATGCCGCTTGTTCCGACATCGTCCGGCGCGTTGGGGTTTACCCAGCTACGCCATATTTTCGCATTCCGGCTATTTTTATCGTCGGATAAAATCATATTCGGTAACATGCCATTCGCCCACTGGCCCCTAAAGAGACTCAAGATTTCCAGCTTTGCCTTTTCGATATCGTAGTGTCTCAGCCCGATAGCGATAAAACAGCTGTCCCATAACCATTGGTGAGGGTACATGCTACTACTCACTGGCGCGGTATAAGCCCCTTTGTCATTCATCGTCAGTACGGTCTTTGCCGCCTCTATAAAATCCAGCTCTGTTTGTTTTGTTTCCATTGCTAAACAGTATAGCGTGCTTATGTTAAATTGATAACATACGTCCGGCCTGGCTGGCAAGATCCGGTGTGGTGCTACTTGTAAGATATACCGTCAGTATCTATCAGGCTTACGTCTGCGCCGATAGATCGTAGGTGGACTATGGCACAGTCAGCAATATCAATTTCGCCTAGCTTTAGTATGTCTCGGAATATAAGGTGTATAGGACCTCCGTGTGTAATCAGTGCCATAGTACCAATATTTTCTTGGCTGAGAGACATAAGTCCCTGTTGTATGCGACGCTGGAACGAGACATAGTCCTCGGCGCCAGTGACACTGTTATGAGGATCATTTAAGAGAGCTACTTCATCCGGATATTTTTCTATTGCGTCTGCTTTGATCATGCCGGATAGGATGCCATAGCTGTTTCGTTCCTTAAATTCAGGTAACACCTCCGGTGTAATGTCTAGGGAAGCTGCAACGATCCCGGCTGTTTCTTGGGCTCGGATAAGAGGACTGGTGTAGAGCTTTTGTATGCCCTTGTTTGCAAGCTTTTCGGCCAGCTTTGCTGCCTGTTCTCTGCCGACATCAGTAAGGTGGTCATCATAATCGCCGCCATAGCGGTCCTCCACATCACCTGTTGTCTGTCCGTGACGTGCTAAATATATATTCATGGTGCCTATCTGAAGTTTGTAAAGTTGAGAGGGAAGTCGAAGTCCTGTGAGCGGAGGAGATGCATAACGGCCTGGAGGTCATCTTTGTTGCCACTTGTGACACGTACAGCATCACCCTGTATTTGTGTTTTGACTTTTGGCAGCTCCTCGCGGATACGTTTGGTTATCTTTTTTGCCTTGTCCTGGTCGAGGCCTTGGACAAAGGGGACTTCCTTGGTGGTTTTGAGGTTGGCGACAACTGGTTCTTTTGAAATATCCAGTACCTTCTGGGATTGTTCACGAGACGCAAGTTTCTTGCGGAAAATGTCTAGGATAGCATCGATTTGCCAATCGCCATTACCTATAACCTTTATACCGGTTTTGTCTGCGTCCAGCCATTCCAGCGCGGCAGGCGTGCCTTTGAAGTCATAGCGGTTGACGATTTCGCGTTGCGCTTGGTCAAAGACATTGTTCATCTCTGCCTTGTCATACTCTGAAACGATATCGAATGAGAAATTTGCCATGGCTTTCATTATACGCCACAGGCCGTTTGCTAAATAGCTATACCTTTCCCGTGCTAAGATGAACACATGCCACGTAAGCACGATGAGGGAAGGGCCGCGATGTTGGCGCAGGCTGCTAGGACACCGATGCGTTTTCATGTCATCGGACTGCCGCATACCCAAACCACACTCGACTACGAAGCGTGTGCATATACTGCCAAGGTTCGTAAATTCTGTAATATGATGAAATCGCTTGGCCACGAAGTGTTCCTATATGCTTCTGAGGACAACGAAGCGGCGTGCGACGAGTTGATAACTATCGCCCCCAAAGCGGACCAAAAGAAATGGTTCGGTGAGTACGACTTCCGTAAGCAGTTGTTTAATATCACCTGGAACGTACGTGATGAGCACTGGCAGGTAGTCAATGCCAGAGCCATCAAAGCCATCAAGAAGCGTCTAGAAAAGAATGATTTTATCTGCATCATCGGCGGCTTGTGCCAGAAGCCGATTGCAGACGCGTTCCCGGAAAATTTATCGGTAGAATTCGGTATAGGGTACAGTGGTGTCTTTGCAAATTACAAGGTCTTTGAGTCATACGCCTGGATGCACTACATATATGGAACGACCGGAGATGACAACGGTCGCTTCTTTGACACGGTGATTCCAAATTACTTCGAACCGGAAAACTTTCCTTTTCGTCAGGAAAAGGATGACTATTTTTTGTTTTTGGGTCGGATGATATCCCGTAAAGGACTGGAAATTGCCGTAGAAGTAACGCGGCGTCTTGGTGCGAAGCTGATTCTGGCCGGGCAGGGCGTAAAGGAAATCAAGGATAACGTGCTCATATGCGAAGACATTGTCTTGCAGGGGGAGCACCTGGAGTATGTCGGTCATGCAGATGTCAAAAGACGCGGCGAGCTATTGGCAGGGGCGAAAGCGGTATTTATGGGCACGACGTACATAGAACCGTTTGGCGGTGTCTCAATTGAAAGCTTGTTGTGCGGCACGCCGGTTATTGCGACAGATTTCGGAGCATTTACAGAGAACATCCAGCATGGGCGGCATGGCTACCGTTTTAGGACCATTGGTGAGGCGACATGGGCGGCGCAGCAAGTAGAGACGCTGGATAACAAAAAGTTGCGTGACTATGCGGTCAGTAACTTCGGTGTCGAGAGGGTTAAGTACCAGTACCAGGCGTACTTTGAGCAGCTTCTTACGTTACGGGGTGAAGGGTTCTATTCATCCTGGCACCAAGGGGTAAAAATATACGACCGGTACAAGCGTTACTAGTTTACCTGCACTGCTTTTTTCTGTTATGCTTATTGCAAGTATGAGTTCCGAAAAAATCCTTAGTTTAGTGATGATAAGCGAGGAGTCTTATTGATGGCTCGGCTTCCAGTTCCCGGCGAAGATGGAGGAGTATGGGGAGAAATCCTCAACGAATACTTGTCGGTTTCTCACAAGACCGACGGTTCCATTAAAGAAGAAGCCCTAGAGGAAGCGGTAAGCAATCTCACCGTTGGCCCGACAGGCCCAACCGGTCCCACTGGCCCAACTGGCCCAGTGGGTGCTTCGGGAGCGACAGGCTCCCAGGGTGCAGAAGGCCCAAGCGGCGCAACCGGCCCTACCGGGGCAACTGGACCGGTGGGAAGTACTGGTGCGACCGGTGCAACCGGCCCACAAGGAGCGGAAGGCCCGACAGGCTCGACCGGTCCGCAAGGAATGACTGGCCCACAAGGCGTAGCAGGAAATGATGGAAGAGAGATTGAAGTCCAAAAGTCGTCCACGCACGTGCAGTGGCGCTATGTCGGGGATAGTGCCTGGATTGATTTGGTTGCACTTACTGATCTTACCGGCCCAACCGGTCCCACTGGCCCAACCGGTCCGCAAGGGGAGGGCGTGTTGATAGTCGGATCTAGTTGGAACCCGGCCACGGATGGCTTGCCTGCTGGCACGCCGGCCGGTACGATAATCCTAAGAAGGAAGCCATAAGGTATGGGGTTATTATTGGGATTAGATGGCAAGAAGCGCGCGCTCGAAATCAATGTCGGTGTAGCGGTAAGCCAGGCATCGCCACTATATGTCGGACTGTTACAGTCCGCACCGTCGAATATGGACGGCATGGATCTTGCTACACTTATTTCTTCCGGTCAAGGTAACGAATTTACTATAAACGCAAACTTCTATACCGGTAGGCAAGTGATATCACTTGGGGCTGTGACGGCAGACGCGGACGGTGCCGTGTGTGCAAACAACAATGGCGTGCCAATTGAATGGACTAATACCTCTGGCTCTAGTATTGATGTGCAGGCATTTTTTATAACTGATGCTGCGAGCGGCTCCGCGGGACAGGTCTTGTGGGTCGGTGCGCCAGATGCCGGAACGGCGACGATTGGCGATACAAAAAAAGCATCCATTAGTACTGGCGACTTGCTTCTGAAGGTGGATTGATATGGCGAACAGCGTATCGATATCGGTTGCGCAGTCGGCCCATGATGGGTACCAGACATGGACCCAGCGAGCTAATGCCAACGTTGTGACAAATGGAGGGCTCGTTACTCCTATCATTGGCCCTCACTTGAATGGTGACTGGGTACATGCCGCGTACTTCATCTTTAAGTTTGAGAATGTTCCTCGAGGGTCAACTATAGATAACTGTAAATTGCAGATAAGGACGAACAACGCCTACTCGGGTCCTCTGACGAGTCGTATATACGTTGCAGTAGAAAATAACCTTGATCCTACGGGCACCGGTTTGGTTACCCAGGGCCAACTTGGCACGATGCCCTGGCAGCGGTTAGGAGGACAAACCGCTGCCACTACTTTATACGGCAATCGCTGTGGCCCTACTCATAATAAAGCTGGCCAGACGTTGTCTAGCTACGGCGCACACGTTCGGGATACGAGCGCGCTTATCTATAAAGCGTTTTGTACGGACCAAGGCAACGCGGCAGCGGCTGGTCGCGACTTACCGGTCGGTAGTTGGGTAGATACGGAGGACTTCGCTCCGGCACTACAACCTCTGGTCGATGATCCGGGCTGGAATAGTACAACCCAGTATATAATGGTCTATTTATTTGCAGACCAGTCCTCAGGTACTACCCTCAATATCGGCAATTTGGCTAGCTTTGCATGGGATAACGGGACTGTTGGGTCGAGTACGGCCTATGGGAATGCCGGGGGACAGATGCATTACTATGATTCGAGTTCTGGAGCGTATGCGCCGAAGCTGAACCTTACGTATACATCCGCCTCGCTTGCTGCGGTAAACTCATACTCTACAAGTTCTGGTAACATCCGGCTCAATCCTGCACGATGCCTCGGCCGGTGGTATGGTGTCAGGCCCGAGTTTAATGCGGGAAATCCCTTCTTGCCAAAGATGCTTGCCGGATCGGGCGACCTTCCTCCGACAGGCATGATAGCATTTAATCCTTACGATCCACTCTGGCAAAACGGGAACCCGGTTGGCGCCAGAGTCAAGATGGAAGGAAGGAGGGCTGGCCGGGTCGATGGGACATCACTTTACCTGGAAGACTATCTAAACTGGACACCACAGGTTTGGTGGGATATAGACACGTACCAGGAAGATTTTTCAACAAGAAGCATATACTCCCTCAGGTTTTACCATAGGTTTGATCAGGAAGGATGGCTCGACCTCAACCATCATGTCGTCTCTTTTTGGTTGAATGGTACTGAAAGTTTCAGGATATACCATAGGGGTAAACATTTCGTCTTTCCTGACCCTGTTGAAGAAGGTGAGCTAGGTATAGGATGGCCAGGCCAGGCTGGGGTCTTGTGGGGGACATACGAGTTTAAGCCGCCCGGAGGTAACGGATACTACCGATATGAAGTGCAGGTAAACGAAAACTTCAACCCGAAGGTAAGGGTGAGGGTCTATTTGAATGACTCGACTACTCCGCTGGAAACGCTGACCGCGAATCCCACCAACGTTGAAATGAACCGAGTCGTATTTGGTGACACCAACACTGCCGGAGGCATATTCCATCAAAGGCTTGCCGATGTCGAAATATGGTCCGACTATCTCCTTGACCGACAGTACCCGGACGGTATGAGTAGTACGGTCGGTACGCCATATATACCGCAGCCATGGTCATGGTTTGAATACGATGGGAGCGAAATCAAGGTGCTAGAGGATCTTGGTAGCGTAGCGTCAGTTGACCCTGATGGCAGCAACGTCGTGATGACGACACCTAGTAACGCGCTTACTTACGAAGATTACGAGGCACGTATGTGGCCCGGCGATACTGCAGCCTATACACTCCATCCGGCTTTACATTACGGCACCGGCACCAAAAGAACACTTGACCTATACATCCCTACCGGTACACCTCCCCCTGGCGGGTGGCCAGTTATCGTATATACCCATGGTGGCTTCTGGGTTGCAGGAAGCAGCGCGAGTATTTCACCCCAATTTGTGACGAACTGCTGCATCAGGGGTTATGCTGTAGCTTCATGCAATTACGTCCTATCTTCTTTAATGATATACGGAATGGGAGACGTGCCTGCGTGGAACCCAAATGCCAATACCGGGAGATATCCCTCATACCTCATAAACTTCAAAGAAGCAGCTCACTGGCTCAAGACAAAAGCGTCGGCGGTATCAGGCGGTGACGGCACCTATGACATAAACGCGAGCAAGGTTATCGCGTCGGGTCATTCGGCCGGCGGCTATAACGCCTTGGCTGCCGCCGTAAGTAGAGACTTGACTAATGATGGTGGGGGACGGGATCTGACGCTTGCAGGGAATGTTACGCTATTTGGAAGTCCCAGTGTGCCTGATCCTGAGTTTTTGGGAGTGTATACGTTTGGGGCGCCTGTTAACTTGAACTTACTCAAAGCCTGGGATCCAACATACCCGGACTGGACGGTGTATGGTTCCGGCTCTGGCCTCATGACTGCTACGGCCAGGATGTTTTTAGGAAAAAATGCTTACGATGGTGATTCAAATACGAATAATACCGGTGTTGATGAGATGATCTCGCTTAATGCCTCCAGGGTCCCGAGTATATGTTACGCCTGGGGAAAGTCAGACCTACTCGTCGTCAATGATTCCTTTACAGAGTTCTCCCAAGTAAACCGGCTTGAACAGACTATCAATTCGGTGGCTGGATTACTACCGGCAACTACCACGTTCGAGAACCATGAGGTGCCCGATGCCTTGCACCACACGATCCAAGACGTCGATATGGACTATCAACACTTCTTCAGGTGGCTCAGGGATTTACCCGGCATATAGTCGGTAGCGTGGCCAGGTAAAATATTCAGCTATCTCTGACTCTGTTTGGTATACTTCTAGTAGATATGAACTACGAAAACCAGAAGGTCGCTAAAGTTGCTGAAACTTTAAGGCAACGAGTAAGCAAACTCAAAAATAAAGAGGACATCTTGAAGGCAATAGAGCTCAAGGCGTTATACGCTGAGATACCCACGCTGCCGGCCGAGCAGCGCGCTGACTTTGGCAAAGAAATCAACCTTCTGAAGCGAGAACTCCAAGAGAGGGTCGATAGTGAACAGCCGACCGCTAGTAACTTGCCCCCTATTGACGTGACGGCGCCGTTCGATGCAAATAGTGGTGATAAAAAGCCGGAACTTCTATCGTCACAAAACGGCAGTAAGCATCCACTCATGACCGAAATGGACGCAATCTTGGATATTTTTTATCGGATGGGCTTCAATGCAGTCGAGTCGCGACAAATCGACGATGACTATCATATGTTCGAAAGCCTGAATTTCCCAGAAGGCCACCCGGCACGTGATGACTACGATACCTTTATGACCAAGGAAGGCTTGATTGCGCCAGCGCACACAAGCACCATGCAAAACCGTGTGCTGAAAAAGTACAAAGAAAACTTGGAGAAAGGCGAGCCGATTGCCGTTGTAATTCCGGGCCGTGTATTCCGGAACGAAGATCTGGACGCCACGCACGAGCACACATTCTATCAATTGGAGGGTATCTATGTCGACAAAGGTATCAATGCCGGCCATCTAATCGCTACACTCAAGACGTTCCTCGAGGAGTACTACCAACAGGAGCTAAAGGTCAAGACTCAGCCTTTCTACTTCCCATTTACCGAACCAAGTTTCGAGTTTGCAATCAATCGTCCAGAATCCCTGCGCAAAGGCACGGGTACGGAGGATGATGATTGGCTGGAGCTGCTGGGTTGCGGCATGGTACATCCGAACGTGCTGAAGATGGCTGGTATTGACCCGAGCATTTATACCGGCTTTGCTTGGGGCGTCGGTATCGACCGTCTAGTGCTCATGAAATACGGCATCGAAGACATTCGTCATTTTGAATCAGCAAAACTAGAGTTCCTGAGACAGTTCGCATGAAAAACGTAGATAAAAGAATCACCAATCGTTTTGTAGCCGAATTCAAGCCAGAGTTTACCGACGTGGCTATATGTGGCTCTATGACTCATAAGGAGCAGATCGAGCAAATTATTGCTGAACTCGAGAGTGCGGGATTAGCAGTATCAGCGCCGGCTATGTCGGAAGCAGTGGCTGACTGGTCTGCGTATAGCGATGTAGAAATCATCGACCGAAAAGGCTATTTTGTAAGACGGCATTTCGCAAATATCGCTCTAGCTCGTGCTGTGCTGGTTTGCAACTTTGCGAAACGCGGGACTGATAACTACATAGGCACAAATTCGTTAATGGAGATGACTGCTGGATTTGTCTATGGCAAACCACTTTATCTCCTCAATCCCGTGCCAGAACAAAATGGCCGCGAAGAAATACTGGCCATGCAGCCAACAATCCTTAGTGGTAATGTTGCTCAGCTCGTGAAAGAGATAGAGGCGGACACATGAAAGTTAGCTTGAATTGGGTAAAGCAGTTCACCGATATATATATGTCGGTAGATGATTTGGTGAAGAAAATCGGTGCCCAGCTTGGAGCGGTCGAAGAAGTTATTGACCTGGGCCAAGTATATCAACATATTGTCATAGCAGAGGTAGTAAGTTGCGAGAAACACCCGAATGCTGACAAATTGAGCGTGTGTAAGCTTAATGACGGCAGGGCTGTCCAAAACGTCGAACGGGACGCAAACGGCCACGTACAGGTTGTCTGCGGGGCGCCGAATGTTCGCGCGGGACTCAAGGTAGCATGGCTGCCGCCCGGTGCCACGGTGCCTAGCACGGTTGGCAAAGATCCGTTTGTGCTCGGAGCGCGCGAATTACGCGGTGTGGTCAGCAATGGTATGATAGCCAGCGCGCATGAGTTGGCTATTGGCGACGACCATAGCGGTATCGTGGAGCTCGATACGCCTGCAGAACCAGGGACGGATTTCGCCGAGGCTTATGAGTTGAAAGATTATATTATCGACATCGAGAACAAGATGTTTACCCACCGGCCGGATTGTTTCGGCATACTTGGTGTCGCCCGTGAAATTGCTGGTATCCAGGGCATTGAGTTCAAGAGTCCTGACTGGTACAAGGCACCGCTTGGCCGTATCAAGCCAGGATCGGACAGGATACTGCTCGACGTACGAAACGAGGCGGCTGCTCTTGTGCCGCGATTCATGGCGGTTGGCATGACTGACGTAAAAGTCAGCCCCAGTCCATTCATTATCCAGACGTACTTGGCACGGGTTGGCCTGAAGCCAATCAACAACGTGGTGGATGTGACGAACTACCTCATGTATCTGACCGGCCAGCCAACCCACGCTTATGATGCGGATAAATTACGGAGCGTGAGCGGTAGCGGTGATGTGGTCAAGCTGGAGGCTCGTATGTCGCGCAAGGGTGAGGTACTTGCCCTGCTGAATGGCAAAGCTATCGAGCTGCAGGATGATACCACGATCATGATTACGAGCAATGACGTGCCGGTTGGGGTAGGAGGTGTCATGGGCGGCGCTGATACGGAAGTGGATGAAAACACCAAGAATATCATTATTGAGTGTGCTAACTTCGATATGTATTCCATTCGCAAGACGAGTATGAAATACGGCCTGTTCACAGACGCGGTAACGAGATTCAATAAAGGGCAGAGTCCACTGCAGAACGATGTTGTTCTGGAAGAGGCAGTCGCCACAATGCAATATGTGGCGGGCGGACATGTTTCGAGTGATGTGGTGGATATCCACCACGGACTTGCATCGCCTGAGCCAGTAGAATTCACTGGTGAATTTATAAATGCCCGACTTGGCTTGCGGCTAGGTGTTTCTGATATGGCAAAGCTGCTTACGAATGTGGAATTTGAAGCGAAAACACATGACAAGAGCTTGACGGTAACACCGCCGTTCTGGCGAACTGATATTGAGATTCCAGAGGATGTTGTTGAAGAAGTAGGCCGGCTCTATGGTTTTGACCACTTGCCTGTTGAGTTACCCCACAGACCGATTACTCCAGCGTTGCGAGATGCCGGGCTTGAGACCAAACAGCGTATTCGTTCAGTGCTGGCCCGGGCTGGCGCAAATGAGGTGTTGACCTATAGCTTTGTGCATGGAAACCTTTTGGATAAGGTCGGACAGAGCCGAGACGATGCGTTTGAGCTTGGTAATGCGCTTAGTCCAGATTTGCAGTACTACCGTACGAGCTTGACACCAAGTTTGCTTGATAAGGTCCACAGCAATATAAAAGCTGGTTATTCGGCATTTGCGATTTTTGAGATTGGAAAATCACATATAAAAGGTCAGCAAGACCGAAACGAGCAAGAGGTGCCGATGGAATTCAATGCGGTAAGCCTTGTATTCGCGGCAGACGAAAAGGTGGCAAAACGTTTCAGAGGAGCGGCTTTTTACCAGGCCCGGGCCTATCTGGACGCACTGCTCAAAGGTTGCGGTGCAAAAATCAAATACGAACCATTCTCTGATGAAGTTGTGCGCAATAACCCTGTACTGGCACACGCGGCCGCCCCGTATGACCTGACACGCAGCGCGATTCTCCGTGACGAGAACGGAACGGCCCTTGGTATTATCGGTGAATTCAAGCAGTCAGTCATAAGGTTGCTGAAGCTACCGGCATACACAGCTGGCTTCGAGCTTGGGTTGCGGGCACTTTCGGTTACCGCGAACGCGCCGCTATACAAACCGCTGTCGCGGTTTCCAAAGACGACCCAAGATATTTCTCTGCGGGTAAACGCTAATACAAAGTATGAAACAATGAAGGCGCTTCTGGACGATGAGTTAATGAAGCACGTAGACACAAGGGTTTCGGCCGACCTGAGCCCACTGGATATCTACGAAAAAGGCCAAGACAAGCACTTTACTTTCCGTCTTACGGCAGCTCACTATGACAAGACAATGCAGACGGCAGAAATAAGCGAACTGCTCGACAAACTTGCTGCCAAGGCAAACGAAAAACTCGGTGCTGAGAGGTTGTAGATGAAGAGAATACTGCTATTTGTCTGTGCGCTATCCGCACTAACTTTTTTGTGTGCCGTGCCCACAGTTCGGGCCGATGTTGATGACTTTGTCGTCAACGATTTTCATGCGCGTTACGAGTTGAGTAATGATTCGCATGGTGGTCGGATGACTGTCACGGAAACGATCCGCGTTACTTTTTCTGACCAAAACCACGGTATTTTGCGGGCGATCCCGACGGATTATCGTAATAACTCTTTGCGATTAAGTGTGCTTGCAGTAAAACGTGACGGTCGGGAAGAGCCATATTCTACCTATGGACAGGCAAACAATGAAGTCCTGAAGATTGGCGATGTGGGCAAAACGATCACCGGTTCCCACACATACGAAATACAATATGAGATGAAAAACATCATCGCATTTTTCGACGAGTATGATGAGTGGTATTGGGACATCAATGGCGACCAGTGGCACCAGCCTTTTCAGAAGGTGAGCGGTGAGGTCATTATGCCGGCAGGGTGGAGGACTGAAGGTATTCCCACAGCATCTTGCTACACTGGCAAGTCAGGAAGTACGCAGTCGATTTGTAATATCACCAAGACAGAGAGCGGCTACACGTTCGCTTCCACTATGCCCCTTGGTCCGAATGAGACACTGACGGTTGCAACACCATTTCAGAAAGGTTTGTTTACGCCACGGGACCGGGCAGACTGGTACCACGACAATATATGGCAATTTGTTGGCTTGGGTGCCGGGGCGGCTTTGAGCCTTGTGGCGTTTAGGCAATGGTGGCGTTGGGGCCGGGACTATAAGGGCAGGGGTGTCATTGTGCCTGAATATGAACCTCCAAAGAACCTCTCTCCTGCCGAAGTCGGATTGCTCAATGACTACAGTGTCGATAGCCGGGACCTGACAGCGACGCTGATTGATTTGGCTGTACGTGGGTATATAAAAATTTATGATGAGCAAACGAAGACCCTTGGGATTTTCAAGAGCCGCAAGTTCAAGCTGGAGCTTACAAATGAAAAGGTGGGCAACCTAAAGCACCATGAGAGATCACTGCTCCAAGCTGTCTTCAAGCAAATGGTAAAAGGTACCACCCAGGGTATCGCAACGATTAACAAGTCAGAAATGCAGGCGGCGGTGACAAGCATACGCTCACGGCTAAAGGATACGCTCACGAAAGAATACGGCCTGATAGAAGAAAGTCCATTGCGTCCCAGGCTTGTCGTGTGGGGCATTCTCGTCATTTCGTTCACTGCCTTTGTCCCTATAACGAACGCAGGGTGGGGGTGGATTGTGGGTACGATCGTGGCCGGTATTGTTTCGCTCGCCTGTGGCATATTTATGACCCGACGATCTCATGCGGGCCTGGCAGCGTACGAAAAAATCAAAGGCCTCAAGCTCTATATGGATACGGCAGAAAAGGATCGTCTAGCGATGATGCAAAGCGTCGACCGGCCATTCGCGGAGCCGTCACATACCGTTGACTTGTTTGAGAAACTACTGCCCTATGCGGTCGCACTTGGGCTGGAAAAATCATGGGCCAAACAGTTCGAAAACATCTACCGCGAGCCGCCCAGCTGGTACGCAGGCAACTACACGGCATTCAACACTGTCTATTTTGCAAACAGTTTAGCGGGCGGGGTAAGTGCTTTTAACTCGAGCTTTTCGACCTCGACCTCATCATCAAGTTCCGGCAGCGGTGGCGGCGGGTTCGCTGGCGGTGGCGGCGGTGGAGGCGGTGGTGGTGGTTGGTAGTTTGTGACTATCACTTAGCATGTTAAGCTTTTACTGATATGAAAGATATTTTGCGCATCCTCAAATCTGCCCGCGAGCTAAAAAACTATTATATTGCGATTAGTTTCTTTACCGTACTCCTGAGCCTGTTGACCTTACTGCAGCCTCTGTTATCCGGCTGGGCAATCGATGAGATGAGACACGGTGCCGATGCGAACGTACGCTACGTTGCGATTCTAGCGGGATTGATTTTTCTACTTGACTTGTCTCAGACGTTCTTTGGCAACATCAGCGGCTACCTGGGTGATCAGATGTCAGCAAAACTACTGAAAATCTTGAGTGTCAGGTATTACGAGCATTTGACGGTTCTGCCGCAACGATACTTTGACACTGAGCTATCGGGCAAAATCATTAACCGTCTTAATCGTTCGATAACACAGATTACGAACTTCATGCAGATGATGAGCAACAACTTCTTGCAGTTCATCTTTACCACGGTGTTCTCTCTGGCAGTTGTGGCGTACTATAGCTGGCAAGTGGCACTCATGCTGTTTGCGCTTTACCCGATTTACATATTTTTGACATTTCGCAGTAGCAGCACGTGGCAAAACTACCAAACCAGAAAGAACAAGCATGCAGATATCGCAACCGGACGGTTCGCGGAAGCGGTTAGCCAGATAAAGGTCGTCAAAAGCTTTATAGCCGAAAAGGCAGAGTTACGGTTCTTTGAACGCCATTACCAAAAAGGTGTCGATATCAACAGGCCACAATCGAAATTCTGGCATACCAAAGACGTGCAGCGCCGGCTGGTGCTGAACGTTATATTCTTTGGCGTGTACATGTACATCTTTGTCCGCGGTGCACAAGGCGTCTTTACACCGGGACAAGCGGTGGCACTCATCCTCTACGCTATGCAGATACGTATCCCGATTTTTACTATCAGCTTCCTGGTTGAGAGCACGCAACGGGCGATCGCTGATAGCAAGGATTACTTTGAGATTATGGGTGTTGAGCCGCAAATTATTGACAAGCCGGGCGCCAAGGTGCTGCGTATCAATCGTGGCCGTATCGACTTCGAAAATGTATCATTCGGGTATGATGACAAACGGCCGGTGCTCAAAAACATACGTCTACATGTATCGCCGGATTCCAAGATTGCGCTTGTTGGTGAGAGCGGTCAGGGCAAGACGACGTTGACGAACTTGCTGCTCAGGTTGTACGAGCCGACCTCGGGTTCAATCTTGATTGACGGCCAGGATATCGGTAATGTAACCCAAAAGTCCCTGCGAGAGAACATCGGCGTTGTGTTTCAGGAGCCAGCGCTCTTTAGCGGCAGCATAAAAGAGAACATTGCCTACGCCAACCCCCGAGCCACTGCAAAGCAAATCGAGGCTGCCGCAAAGGCTGCAAACGCCCACGAGTTCATCCATAAACTCGAAAAAGGCTACGATACGGAAATAGGCGAACGCGGGCTCAAGCTGTCTGGTGGGCAGAAGCAGCGCATAGCAATTGCCCGGGCGTTGCTCAAAGATGCGCCAATACTTGTGTTGGACGAAGCGACAAGCAGCCTTGATAGCAAATCAGAGGGCATGATCCAAGAGGCGCTGGAACGGCTTATGAAAGACCGGACCACGATAATCATCGCCCATCGTCTGAGTACCATTCAACACGTCGACCAAATCGTAACACTCAAAAACGGCCGCATTGACGAAATTGGCAGCCCTACAGAGTTGGCAAAGTCTGGCGGCATTTATGAACAGCTGCTCAAGCTTCAGGGCGGCAAAAAGACCGAAGCTACCAAGAAACGGTTGCGCGAGTACGATATCGCCGGCTAAAGATGCTACTGCTTGCCTATGCGCAGCCATTTGTATAGGCTTACGTATATGACCAAGCCAAAATTCGAAAACCAACCGTACTATGCGGCGCACGTAGGCGAAGCGGAAGTCTTCGACACCCGTTTTCCGGGTGGCCAAGTGGTAGTGCCTGACGACCAACGGGCTTACGAATTTTCTGCCAAGCAACTTGAATTGCCGATGGAGCTAGCAGAGAGAGGTCATGGGTTACCTTCTCGGATACAAGACAAAGACTACGTACATGGTGTGACTGCGCTTCGATCGACTGGCCGGGATGGCGAGGATACTTCTGGGGGTATAGAGCTGTTGGAGGTGATTGTTCCGGGCAAGAAGGTCATTGCCGCAATGCACTCGTTCCTCGGTCGTCACGATACCGGTATGCCCGTACCGGGTACCAGCTGGGCCTGTGAGTTTGAAGACGTACCTACTGCGCTTGAATTTTGGGACAGGCACTGGAAGCCATCGTTTCACCTTGAAGATCTGGAGCGTGATGTCGATAGGTTCATAGGTGGCCAGGATCTGGGCAGTGAGTACGATACCTCGATATTCAGCTACGAGCTCGGGCTGCTTAGGCCTTGGTTCCAGCAACGGACAACTGATGCCATCATTGGCGAAGGTTTCGCGAGTGACGGGGCTCGCCCTGTTCGGTTGAGAGATCGTGACGTAGTAGCAGAAGAGTATACTCCGGGAAATGTTTACAAAATTCCCGAAACCGAGTGGTATAGTACCAAAGTCAAAGGATACCGCACGGCAACATGCCTTGCCGCTCTGCGTCAGATGACCACTAGAGGCGTAGGGATGTGGGATCCTCCTCGAGAAGAAACGGTTATCCAGTGGGACGATGGGCGGCTGACAACTTTTCGAACGGATCAGACCCTAGAATCATTGCCGACGCCTCTCACCGTAAAGGATATACGGGTGACAGCTCGTAAGGCCGATACGGTAACCTTGGCTTCATAAATTCGGGCAAAAAGGCGGATGAGCCTATATACTATAGGATATGAATAGAAAATCAGCGCGGGCAGTCGTCATACATGAAGATAAATTGCTCGTTATGTACCGTAACAAATTTGGCACCAAGTACGTCACCCTGCCTGGCGGTAAGATTGAAATTGGTGAAGCACCTGACCAGGCAGCCCTCCGAGAGGTGCGTGAAGAAACGATGATCGAGGCTGCGAATCCCCGGCTTGTTTTTCTTGAACATGCCGATTTTTATGGGGACCAGCTGATCTTTCTGTGCGACTACGTCTCTGGCGAGCCGAAAATTGCTCCTGGGACGCACGAAGAAGCTATCAACAGACTCGGTCAGAACTTATACGAGCCGGGCTGGCTCGCGCTTAGTGAACTGCCTGATATACCGTTCTTGTCCGCCGAACTGCAGCAAGCCATCATTCAGGCGGTTGCGTCTGGATGGTCAGGCCAGGTACAGGAATTTACTAGCAAACGTAACGTCTAATGGGTATAATAATCAGTCGAACATAAGAGGAGGGTAGATGGCGAAGCCACATCAGAGGGCACTAGCCCTGATCTTGGCCGTACTTTTCCTGGCTACATCAGTAGGTACAGGGATAGCGGTCGTATGGCAAATAAACCAGGATAACAAGAATAATGCGGTGTCGGACCAGTCGCAGCAGAATACTGTAGACACGAGCCAAGCGTCGCCAAAGGAGGGTCAATTGCAGGGAACAAAGTTAGAAGGCTTCGAGCCGATGGCAAACGTAGATAAGCTACAGATTATTGATGTGACAGAAGGTACAGGTGAAGAGGTTAAGAAAGGTGCGACCGTAACCGCCCACTACACTGGTGCCTTGGCAAAAGATGGTACGATTTTTCAAAGTTCACACGATATGGGTGAAGCAATCGAATTTTCTCTCGATGGTGTCATAAAGGGTTGGACGGATGGGGTTCCTGGTATGAAGGTCGGCGGCAAGCGGCGATTGATTATCCCGGCCGCCCAAGCGTATGGCGCGGAATCTCCTTCTGCTGATATTCCGGCCAACTCTGACTTAGTGTTTGATATTGAACTCACCGCAGTCAAGAACCCTTAAGGCGTTTTACCTTCAGATAAAAGAAAAAGGCATAAAACACAACATATAGCGTACTTGACGCTAGCATTAGCGCTATATATAATGATACAAAGCACAATAAAAACTCCAAGGAAAGGTACCTGTCATGGTCAAAAATATCACTATTTTTACTACTAACACTTGCGCGTACTGCGTCATGGTCAAGAAATGGTTGAGTGCGAAAGGCTACGAGTATGAGGAAGTCAACCTGGATACAAACCCCGAGCGCCAGCAAGAGGCATTTGCGGCAAGTGGTCAGCTGGCAGTACCCGTAACAGTGGTTACTAAGCAGGATGACTCCAAAGAAGTCGTTGTTGGCTATAATTTAGCAAAATTGGCTCCCGCAGTAGCCTAGGAATATACAAGGAAAGCTATGTCTGACAAGGAAATCCACGATGTTGTCATGATCGGGGCCGGCCCGGCGGCGTTAACGGCAGCCATTTATACGACACGCGAAGATATTGATACAGTTTTGTATGAAAAAGGTGTGATTGGTGGTTTGGCGGCAGTAACTGACTGGGTTGACAATTATCCGGGGTTCCCTAAAGGCATATCCGGGTTGGATTTGGCGCAAGGCCTGAATGAGCAAGCGGAGCGTTTCGGCGCCGATATTCGCTTGGGAGAAGTATTCAAGATAGAGGAAGAAGGCAAGCTCAAGAAGCTCACGACCTCAGACGGTGAGGTGTATGCGAAGTCGGTATTGATCGCCACGGGCAGCGATTATAAAAAGATCGGTGTGCCTGGCGAGCAGGAATTTTATGGTCGTGGGGTGCATTACTGTGCCACCTGCGATGGAGCTTTCTACCGTGATAAACGTTTGGTCGTCGTGGGCGGCGGTAACTCAGCGGTCCAAGAGGCAATATTCCTGACCCGGTTTGCGACGCATATTGATTTATTGGTGCGCGGCGACAAAATGCGTGCTTCTGATATTTTGCAACAAGAGCTCAAGAGCCACACTGACAAAATAACCGTACGCATGAACACTACCACCGATGAAATCGTGGGTAACGATGAAGGCAAGGTCACAGCAGTCAAAGGAACTGACAAAGTTACGGGCAAGCCGGTAGAATTTGCAACGGACGGTGTGTTTGTGTTCGTCGGCCTGAGCCCAAATACGGAATTCCTGAAAGAAACAGATATTGAACTGGATGAAATCGGCATGGTTGTCACTGACAGCAGCTTGGAGACGTCAATGAAAGGTGTGTTTGCCGCCGGCGATGTGCGTAGCGGGGCAACGATGCAGATTGCTAGCGCAACCGGCGAAGGCGCGACAGCTGCGCTCATGATTCGTAAGTATCTGGAAGACGTAGAAAAACATGTCATGACGCCGCCTGTGCCTGCCGTAGCAGATGTGACCGCATAAGCTGCGTGCATCGTCGGCCCGTGGACCTGCGTGTTGGTTCAGTACCAGAACTAACCACAAAGGCATTAATTATAGAGGTGGTGTAAGATTTTTACTTTACAAAGGATAGCTTCATAGTCAAAACTAATGTACGTATGAATGAAATTTTGGAAGACGACACAGTAATAACTATGTATCAAGCCTGTCTTTTGCACTCCCGGGCGGACCGGGCTCTGCGCCTCGTAGTGGCAAGGCAGCTGGAACAGTTCAACGTCACTATGATGGAATGGTTGCTCATGGGTGTGGTCCAAAACGGCCCGAAAGAAGGCATGACCATGTCGGCCGTGGCGTCGGCTCTCGACGTAACGTTGCCGCAAGTGACGGCATTGACCTCTAACCTCACTAAGCTCAAGCTATTGAAGCAGAAGGTGAGCCGTCAGGACAGGCGAAGCCGCCGGCTTGTCAGCACAAGTGCGGGCAAGAAGCTTCTCGAAAATATCGAACACGAAGTGAACACGGCAATACGGGAGTGGGTAGCCGACATCCCGCGCGAGCAGCTGCAAACCTACCTTCAGACAGTTGAGATTCTGGCAAACCGTAAGCCAGGTGACAGTGGTACAATAAAATCTAACTAGCATAAGGAGACGCGCTGTGAAGAAATCAATGCTCATCTTGATACTGGTACTAGTCGCTCTATTAGGGGTCGGAGGGTGGTTCATCCTTGCTGGCCGTCCTAATAACGAACCAGACACAGCTCCTCATTCCACGTCAGAAACCCAGCAGACGACAAATGAAGATACCTCGGCGCCGACTCAAGGATCGACTCCGAGCACTACGGACAATCAAGTTGCAACAGATGAAGTAGAGATTGAAGACATGGCTTTTCAGCCGGCTAGCATCACGGTCAAAAAAGGTACGACTGTGACATGGACGAACCGGGATGATGTTCGGCATGACGTGGTGCCAGACCAAGAAAGCGACGCGTTTGCTGGCAGCCAGCTCTTGGCAAGGGACGAGAGCTATAGTTTTACCTTTGATACACCGGGCACGTATACGTACCATTGCAGTCCACACCCGCAGATGACAGGCACGGTGGTCGTTACAGATTAGCCCTATATGTTTTCTTCCGTATAACCCGGAAAATAATCCATGACAAGCCGATGCTGGGCGACGCCTTTGGTCTGAAGCTCTTTATGGAAGGTCTCGACCATTGGTTCGGGGCCTGAAATGTACACAAGGGCTTTGTCTTTGACGCCGGGTAAGCCGGCTATGACGTCAGATGTCAGCCTACCGGTTCGGCCCTTCCAGTCTTTCGGAGGGTTACTCAAGATGGGTTCAAACGTGATCGGAGCGTTTTCGAATAGGTCAAGGAAAACCATATCTTCTAAAGCGTTCGCGGCATAAAACAAGTGAATATCGCGCTGTTCACCAGTATCAATGAGCCACTTAACCATGCTGTGTATAGGGGTAATACCGATGCCACCGGCTATAAAGACGAGAGGAATATCCTTTTTCTTCGGCAAGACAAAATCACCCATTGGCTCTGCCAAGGTAAGCTTTGCGCCAGGTTGCAAGGCAAAAAGCGCTTGCTTGAAGGCGCTCGGTCGGTGCGGATCTAATCGGGTAGTGATGCTTATAAGTTCGTCAGCCGGAGAAGAAGAGAGCGTAAACCACCGTTTGTCGCCACGGTTGTCAGGCTGCTCTACCGGTAAACGAATTTCTGTAAACTGACCTGCAATATAACTGATGGGTTTCTCGGGCCTGAACCAGAAGGTTGTGATATTCCTGGCTTCATTGACGCCGCGTACGAAGGTGGCTTGCATGGGCTTGTCCTTTCTTTTTGCGCCTAAGCGGGTGAGGTTTTTTTACGAACCATTCCGGATGGTCGGTACAAATGGCAACGGTCGGATACAGCCAGCTAATGAACCGGGCAATAAATTTGCGGTTGAGCGTAAAAACGTAGATTTTAAGCTTTTTTCTGCGAGCGTAATGGTACGTGAGCGGATTTAGGAGCCAAAAGTTTAGTCCGATGCCGTCAAGATCAAGCATACTTGCGAGCTGGATAGATTCAAAAGGCTTAGTCAGCTCAAGGGCGTAGAGGTGCATGGTGGGAGCCAGACTGCGCAGGAGTGCCAACTCGTTGAGCTTGAAGGAGGCAACCGACACTTTGGCTTGCGGAAATTTCTTCAGCTCCTTCAGCAGCAATCGTGCACTATCAGTATCTTTGAGCTCAAGGATGACAGGTGTGGTGCCGATTATTCGCAAGGCTTCCGGCAATGATAATATTTCCGACCCATCCAGTAAGCGGATTTTCTTGAGTTCTGAGAGAGTCAAGTTCCTGGCTTTGTGTGGGTTGTTTGCCACGCGAGCAAGGTCGCTATCGTGAAGGACAACAAGCCTATCGTCCTTGGTCAGGCGAAGGTCAAGTTCGATTGCCGATACGTGTAAATGCAATGCACGCTCAATGCTTGTAGCGGTGTTCTCCAGTTCCAAGCCGGCCGCACCACGGTGGCCGATGATTTTGCGTTGTTTCATAATTTACTTCTCTCTATTGTACAATATCTCTGAAGGACATCGTAAATCATAAGGAGAAGGTCTTGGCAGATTTTAACCAAATACTAGACGCTGGTGACGTGGACGGCGGCGTTATCAATACTGTAATAGAAATTCCGAAATGGTCGACCTTGAAAATAGAGTGGAATCGGAAGCTGGCCATATTCGAACTTGACCGCGTAGAGCCGAGTATTTTTGCCAAACCGGTCAACTACGGTTTCATTCCACAGACGCTGGATGAAGACGGCGACGAGCTGGATACGCTTGTACTGACAAACGATCCTATCCCAACCGGTGTGTATCTGAAGGCAAAAGTTGTGGCTGTGCTTCGATTCGTTGACGATGGTGAAGTCGACGACAAAATCATCTGCGTACCGGCAGATGACCGCAACACTGACAATGCGATTACATCACTGGATGATTTGCACGAACAGTGGCGCAAGAAAATTGAGCATCACTTCAACCACTACAAAGACCTGAAAAAGCCAGGTTCTACTGTCGTGAAAAGCTGGGGTGACGCCGAAGAAGCCAAGCAAATCATCAAAGAATGCCAAC
>JAKQHX010000027.1 GCA_029557815.1 bacterium | reverse complement strand
TCCATCTTTTTGCGACCTTACATAAAAGCCCGAATGATCGATATCAAACGCAATACCAAACAGATGAGCACTATCTCCATCGAGTGCAAGGGCATTTTCCTGAGTTAATCGCCTTTGGTAGATTCTTGACCGCAACATACTTGTAACAGAATACTGGACGTCTGTGAGGTCAAACTCTCGCAAATAATCCCGTCCTTCGGCGCTATCCATAAACCGCTCCTTGGCACGACCAGTGACACACATTAGGACCGCCAACGCCTCTGGGCGTAAGTAGGGTACACTGCACATTGATTCAGACAGTGCCGCTACTTCGGTCGGTCGCACCCTATCCTGATAATACTGCCGGAAAGGCATGTGGCCACCTGAGGGAACCCCCACTACTTGACCAGAAGCGATGCTTCCTAAGATACCGGCTCTGTCTTCGTGTGGGCGTAAGCCTGATTCATTGAGCCAGACTTGCTCTTGTTTCAGCGCATCAGGTAACCGATCCAACTCAAATGCCTGCACAGCAGCTGGCATTTGCTCAAATCTTTGCGTTCTAGTTCCGGTAGGAAGAGGCTGGGTTGTCATCTAAAACTGCTGCAAGTAGTTTGTGTTGAATACCGTTGCTTGCTGCTGCTGACGCTGCCAGCGCTCTTCTGCAAGCCTCACAAGTGTTTGGACCAACTCAACGCTGCTGATACCAGCCGCCTGCCAGTTGTGTTCGTACAGTCCACCAGGAAGCGGGTTCACTTCATTGAAGTAGACCGTTTCCGAATTACCATCTATAAGCATATCGACACGGGCAATACCCTGACAACCTAAGGCGCGGTACACTCGCTTTCCGGTTTCTTCAGCTTTTTGATAAAGAGCTTCACCCAACTTGGCAGGCAGTTCACTATAGCCCTGTGCGCCTTTGGTTCCGCTAGATTTTTGACCACCTTTTTTACCACCTTGCATGTACTTAGTTTCGAAATCGAAGAAGTCTTCTGGCCTGGTCAGAGGACGCTCAAGTAATGCCGGTTTCAACTCTTCATTGCCCAGTATCGGTAGAGTTACCTCTATAAGATTTGATACTTCTTCTTCTACCAGTACTTTTTCATCGTAGTGTGAAGCCACTTCGATAGCATTTTGTAGTTCTTGTCTATTTACTACCCTCGAGATACCGATACTTGAACCCAGATGAGCAGGCTTTACAAAAAGCGGATACGTAAGTGTTTCTTCGATACCTTCCAGGACAGTTTTCGTTTTGCGCGCGAACGTATCACGGTACAGATATTCATATTTTGCTACTGGAACACCATTTGATGCGGCAATTTCTTTGGCCAGCACCTTATCCATCGCTAGAACCGAAGCATCCATATCACACCCAATAAAAGGTATATTAGCCATCCGCAGCAAGCCCATCAGGCTGCCGTCCTCGCCAAATGTACCATGCATAGCCGGGAAGACCACGTCTATCTTTTGCTGCTTTTTGCGACCCGCCAAGCCGCTTGCTTTGACAAGCGTCATGCCACCATCAAACTGCACACTTGCGGGCTGTGTTTTGTGCAAAAACTCTTTGATCTCTCCACTACTGAACAGCGTGATATCTTTGAGCTTTTCATCCCAGTACCAGGCACCATCCTTAGCAATATAGACCGGTTCTACTTTGTACTGTTTCGTAAGTTCCAACGGTTTAATGATGCTTGCGATAGCCGTCACGACCGACACATCGTGCTCGGTGGACCGACCGCCAAAAATAACTGCAATTGTCTTCATACTGCAATTGTATCATACAATTAAACTATACAATTAACTTATTTGTAGTTGTCAGTCCAGTCGTTTTGCATCAGAACCACATCACCCGCAGCAATAAAATGCTCAAGATTCATGTAGAAATCAAGCGGATTTTCCTCAATCTGTATCTCTCCTTTATAGCCACCTTGCTTCAACCCTTTCTGAAGATGCTCGGTAACTGAGTTATGCATTAATGTCACCTTGTCTGGGTTAGCGGCGGCAATGAGACGGCCCATTTCTAGGTGTACTCGTTCTGTCTCAACTCCTTGGTCGACTAAGCCGGGCGTTATATAAATTTTACGCTTTGCGGGTAACTCCTTTAGAAGTGCTACGCCGGCCTTTATGCCCTCAATGTTGCCGTTATACGTGTCGTCAATGACCCAGGCACCCCGGATATACCGCTGCTGCATGCGATGCTCAAAAGAGCGCGTCTTGGCAACCCCGGCCTCAATCTCACGTACGCTTAGGCCGAGCTTATCTGCGATAACAGCGACTGCAGCTAAAGGCCCAATCTGATGTCGTCCAAGCAGGCCACTTCTTAGGTGTAACTTTTTTGTACCTCGTACAAGCGAAAACGCCACGCCTTCAAAGTCAACAGAAATATCGCGAACCTTCCATCCCCCTACACCGTTTGAGTCATAAAGGTGCTGTGTCTTTTTAATGAAAGGCTGTGCAGCTTCAGACTCAGCATTGACGTATACTTCTGTATCCTGCAAGTAATCAGCAAGGCTAAATATATCTCTTGCGGCCGCGTCAAGAGACGGGTAGTGATCAAGATGCGCGGGCGCAATACCAGTTATTACGCCGATATTCGGTTGCGTCGTTTTTGTAAACCGGAGTACGTCTCCCGGCCGGCCTTCACCATACTCTATGACTAGTACGTCCTCACTGCCGGTGAGTTTCGATGCAAAAACCGCATGTGAGCTTGCAACGTTTTTATTTGCAGGAGTTATTGCAACATTTTTGCCTTCTGAAAGAACCGTTCCCAAGAGTTCCTTCATGGTCGTTTTCCCATAGCTACCCGCTACCGCAATTTTAACGCCGGGATGCTTCGCAAAAATACTTTGAGATTCACGAATAAGTCTTTTTTCTCTGGGTCTCACAATAAGCCAACGACCAATTAATATCGGCAGTGTGATCATATATGCCC
>JAKQHX010000031.1 GCA_029557815.1 bacterium | reverse complement strand
GTTCCTGTTCTGATTTGGTAGAAAGGTATGACCCGACACCCATCGAAAATCCATCAGCGATCAAGTTCGCAAACCCGAGCACCAACAAAACCTTCACGTCGAAACGAGCACCCGTTGCTCCGGCTACGACAGCAAAAGTTGTCACTGCACCATCAATGCCGCCGTAGACGAACTCACTTAGATAATCTTCCAGGTGTTGTTTGATTTTTTTGATAATCTTCATACTTTCTATTATACGGCACATCGTCGCTAACTAATAACCCTTAACGTATCAAGTATTGCAATGACCGCGATGGGTACGAATAAATTATCCGTACCGTACACCGCAGCATTCTCAATACACGTGGCGCCAATGGGCAAAAGCAAAATCACATACTGTACATTTGAACCATATGCCGCAGGGTCGAGCAACATCGTTGCCGCGACAATAACGAGTGACGTTATATAAAAGGTCGCTGTCCCGATAACTGTTTTTGGCTGTCCAAAAACTTTGTAACCAAATCGTTTCATGTACCGCACCCCCACGAGGGCCGCCAGGCCATCCGCTAGGCTCAGGTGTAAGACAGCCGCCATATAGACCCAGCCAGACTGCGCAAAGGTAGCCGCTATAAATACGCCGGCCGGAAATAGTAGCTCTCCGTACGTCAGGCGTTGTACGCTATGTATCGATCTGAAAACATGCCGCTTCTTGGATGCGTACACTGCCGCAAAGAGTAAAATACTGAGCGCTTGTATCCATGCAAAGCTCATGATGAGCGGCCAGAACGCTATGTATACACCTGTCAGTATGTGGACCAGTTTGCGCGGTGTCTCTGATCTTTTGAAAATCCGGGTTCGCCACAGAAACTCAGAAGCAAACAAAATCGCAGCGATGCCGCCAATACCAATAATCGGGCCAATCATGAGATTCATTGTAAAGGATATGTATGGTATCTCAGAGCCTAATCTACTCAGAAATAGGGATGAAATCCGATATTACGCCCATACGTACAGTCGGGCGAGGTGATCTTTCAAGCGGTTCGGGTGCGACCTGGCTGTACTGGATTGGCCGGACACGGTGGGTCGGCGTAAGGGGCGTTTTCCGTGAGACAGGCGCCGTCATGTCACTGACAAAACGGCGGTGAGGTACCACCTTCGGGCGAGAGACCGGACGTGGCGACACAGCGGCAGCTGGTGCAACAGGAGCCGAGACGAGTTTAGGCGCCACCACCTCAGGCTCTTCCTGTAACAACTCCTCTATGCCGGCCATGAGCATCTCTGGTACGGAAGCCTTGCGCTTCTTTGACCGTTTAGTCGCGGCATTCGTTGCAGCGACAACCAGCACAGAGATGAAATAGAGCAAGATAATCGGTCCGGCCATAAGGGCCTGGTTCATGGGGTCAGGGGTAGGAGTTATAATTGCCGAGACTATAAAGCTACCCAAAATGACGTAACGTGTCCCTCCTAGAAGCTGCCTTGGCTTGAGTGGCGTGACCTTATTTATAAACGTTATGACAAGCGGCAGCTGGAATAACGCCGCAAACCCGGCAATATATGCAAGCACGAAGTTAAAGTACTCATCAGCTGTTATGAGGGCCTGTATATCTCCGGCTGAGCTACCGAAGTTAACTAAGAAGTGCAGCGCGGCGGGCAAACTGATAAGGTATGCGAACGAGATGCCCGCTGCCGCAAGCAACACCGACACGAAAACGTACCATAACAATGAACGACGGGTTTTTGCCGGGATAAGCGGCTCAAAGAAGCCAAACCCCTGATATATCACAACCGGCAAGGAGACGATAAACCCGAAGACGCAACAGACCTTAACGATAAAACTAAAAGCACCGGTGGGTGTCGTATAGTAGAGCTGTTCCCCGAGAGGCTGCTGTAATAACCACACGATGCGGTCATGCAGCGCGTAGCCGACGCCGGCCCCAATGGCCACGAACAGCAACGACCACATCAGGCGCCGACGCAGTTCGTAGATATGCTCAGCGAACGTGAGCTTTGATTTCATTTCGGCATCCTTTTCGAGAGCGAAAAGCTTGTTATGGCAGTCGTCCTAGCCAGTAACCTTCGCAACAAGCCATAGCCATAGTAGCCATAGCTACGCTGCGAAGCGAAGCGGAAGCGACCGGCTGGCACTCCGTGCATGCTCCGCAGCAGAAAGAGGATTCCAAAATGAACTCCCGCTACAGCCGACATACACCCCTACCTTCTTAGTTTTTATCTAAATCGAAGTATTTTATTCTTTTACTTCGGACTTCTTGTTTGTGTCTGTCTTGCTGGTTCGCACACCATCAAAGCCCTTTTGAAGCTCGCCGGCTGACTCGCCAATACTCTTTGCGAGCTTTGGCAACTTGGTGCTGCCAAACAAGAGCAACAAGATGACCAAGATAATGATTAATTCTGGTAAACCTAATCCAAACATTTTTTCTCCTTGCTTGTTTCAAATAAAATTATAGCATAAGCAAGCAAGGCCTTGGCTAGGAATATGTGATGTCAGCCTTAGGGGTGTTAGCGCTTAGCACCACCATAGGCGCTTGAACCATAACCCATATTATTTGTTTGACGACCAATTTTTGGCTGCTGCTGAGTAAGGGCCTTTAGGAGCCCGCTTATCCCAAAGAGTACGAGCAGGCCAGAACCCACGTGTTGCAAGAATTCCTTGCGGGACATCTCTCTGTTTAATAGTTCGTCTAGTTGCGCTTTCATGTTTCGTTTTACCGTTTTGTCTTAGATTTTATACCCTGTATTATATCTTGCTTATCTTTATATGCAACTATATTCTCTGGTATAATCATATTTGATTATGATTTTTGAAAAATATAGACAAACACTTTGGCGCTTGGCGTTGGTCGCAGCCATGTCATTCGTGCTATCCCTTATGTTCTTTGCCCCCGTGAATGCCGCTAATTACGACTGTGGCGCATATGGAGCGGGTGCATACGGCGAAGGCCAGGTCTGCGGCAGCACCTCAGAACCCTCAACCCCACCACCAACTACATCTGACGGTGGAGGGCTCATTAACACCGGCCAAGCCCTGTCAATTGCAATCCCTGCATTTATGATTATCGCTGGAACAATTATGCTCTTCCGACTTAATCGAAAGAGAAAGACCGGAAACTAACGACTGATTCTCGGTACGATGTTTGAATGCTCTACTTTATCTGCTTAGTCGGTAGATGATTCTTCGGCGATACATGGTTAACAAAGCAGCGCTGATGATTCCTACCCCGATTATTGTGTTTCTGGTGATACCCGAACCCGTGCTTGCCAACATATCGTCATTTTTACTATCTTCCCCGGAACCACCTGCTTGCGCAGACAAGACCTCAATATCAGCCGCTTGACTAAATTCACTCGTAGAACCAAAGCCGGAGGTTGTTGCGTTGCTAAGGGCAGTGGTGGTAGCGGCCAGAACTTTACCTGTGAGATCGGTGCCGCTTGGCAGGGTTAAAGTAGCCTCTTGAGCGTCACCGCTTTCTATGGTTGCGTAGCCTAGGAACGCCTGGCCTTCACCATGTCCGGACGGATCAGCCGTATCGTTGGCAAAAAACTCCACTCGGTACTGATCATTCAGGGTACTGTCCGTAGCATCAAGGTCAAGCTTGATTTTCAGCTCTGTGCCATCCTGGGTAACGTCAGTAAGCACGGGGAAGTTTATGAAGCCATTCGGGCCAGTATCGGCGTCCGTAGCATCGTTAGCGGTTACACCCACGTTTGAACTGCTATCTACTGCTCCATCAGGCTCGTTATCAACAGTCTGTACGTGGTCAATACCCAAGCCACTCGATAATAGCTGTGTATTATTTTCTTCATTGCCGAAGATGCGGTTTCCTATGACGCTGATATTTTGTGGTGCTATCGTAGTCGAAAAGGCAGGTAACGTACGGCTGTCCATGGCCATCCCAAAGTCCTGATGGCCGGCAATGATATTGCTTTCACCTGCAGCCGTGCCGCCGATTAGCACCCCGTCTGCCTGACCGATGACATGGACTCCACCATAGTTTGCCGTAAAGCTGCTATCGATATTACCGTTTACGTCAGTGCCGATATAATTACCTTGAATCTTCACATCGCTCACCGTTGTGCCAAATCCTGTAACGGCTACATTTACCGTATTATCGGCAATATGATTCCGCTCAGCGACAGATGGTCCACCAATCGTGATATTGGTCGCATTCAAGACGAATACTCCCGAGTCGTCATTGTGTAGTATCGAATTGCCTACAATTGTTACGTTGCTAGTACTGCCGGTCATTGCTACACCATTACCGACATTATGGTGTATGATGTTTTCTTCTCCATCTGCCGTTCCACCAATAAGCGCATTGTCACAATCGCTTAGGTTTATACCGGCCGAGCCGTTTGGTATTGCGGTCGTGCCATCTGCGCCCACACCGAAATAGTTGCCCTGAACAACCAAATCATCAGTATTATGAGGTGCTATACCCATGGAACGGTTTCCGGATATGACGTTTCTAGCGCCAACCTGTGGACCACCGACACGGTGGCCATCATCATTGTCAATCGATAGAGCGCCTGAACCGCCGGGCTGGGCGTTGGGTAAGGCGGCCATGCCGGTCTTGTCAACGCCAATGTAGTTACCGTAATACGTCCAGTTCGTATGCCCTGTATTTGGTGAGGAACCACCTTCTGTGTTACCAGATAATAAATTCCTGTCTTCTGGGTTCAGGCCTCCAACCATCAGATTGTTGCTTGTGCCTGCTCCATTAGAGATCCCTAGTTCATTTGGCGCAGCCGTGAGACCGTCAGGCTCAGTCCCGATATAATTGCCCTGGATCGAGTTGTTATTTCCGCTAACAGATATACCGTCTTTGGTAGAGGCATTGAAATTATTAATCACGAGACCTTTGACGATGATGCCATCGGCGCCAAAATTAATTCCATCCGCATTGCCAGCGTTTGACCCGTCAAGCTCAATCAGCAGCGTGCCATTCAGGGGTGCAGGAGATACGGCCGTGTTAGCCTGTGAACCTGGCTGTGAGTAGCCATCTATGGTCATGGTGCTGGTAATTACAGGAAGCGCCGAACCTGGCTGAATGGTATATCCATTCTGTCCACCGCTCGTGAAATCCGCCGCTCCACTAATATTGAACTCAATCGTCTGAGTACCAGCAGTATCATTTGCCTCTTCTATTGCCGCCCTTAGCGTACAGTTGCCGGAACCATCGTCACAGATACTGTCACCAATATTCGCGTCCGCTCCATCGCCGGTTGAGTCTACGGTAATAATATTGTCACTGAAGTCTGTATCTGCTGCGGTGGCATATGGTTCAAAAAGACTTCCAACACCAAAGAATGCCGCAACGAGCAGCATCAAACCAATAAGAGTATTCCTCTTCTTCTTTTGTTTCCACATTTTTAATTTTCCTCTATCTGTGTCTGGCTGTTTCAGGAAGTATTTTAGCACAAGCATGAACAATGACAATACGTTCGCCAGGAACGGCATGTTATGCATAGCCAGAGTTCAAAGGTTCTGTTCAAATTGAAAAGAGACTGCCAAAAGACAATCTCTTTTCATTGGTCGGGGATAAAGGACTCGAACCTTCGACCTCGCGGTCCCAAACCGCGCGCGCTAGCCAACTGCGCCAATCCCCGTCTTTGGGCCGTAACTTGCAAGATTATACCAGATAATAGACAGATATGGAATCATGCGCAGCCATCTAGTTCACTATTCGCTGGATATGCTCTATCGACTCGGCCAAGCCATCACGTACTAAAAGAAGCGCTGCATTGAACTGGTAAGGCCTATCTGTCTCCAGTTCATTTTTGTTAACCTTACCATCACGCCATCTAGACATAATAATCTCGGTTTTTACACCAAGGCTGGAATGTAGGCTGCCGCACATACCGACATCTGTCATATGTGCCGTTCCTTTTGGCAGCACCATTGCATCGGCGGTTGGCACATGCCAATGATCGCCAATAACCGCCGTGACCCGACCGTCCAGATAATAACCGATGACCCGCTTTTCGCTGCTGTAATCACCATGAAAATTGACGACTGTAGCAACTCGCGCGGTATTCCTGTGCTCATCGAGTATCCTGTCGATAGCCGCCAACGGGTTAGTTGTTTCGACTGCTCGACCGACCGTTAAGCCCAGCAGGGAAATGACCAGGACATTTCCTTTTGGCGTAGCAATGTATTTCCAGCCCTTACCAGGGCAGTCCTGCATGTTTGCCGGACCAATCACAGGCTGTGTCTCGTCTTCGAGGAGTGGAGTTAACTCGTCTCGCGACGGCGTATGGTTACCGCCTGTAAAGAAATCCACGCCGATGCCCTGCAATCGTTTCATATCATCCAATGACATACCTTTGCCATCAGTTACGTTTTCGGCCTGGGCGATAACCAGATCAATTTGCCGTTCCTTTTTGATTCCCGGCAACACCGCCCGCACCGTCTCGATACCCGGTTCGCCCATAATGTCACCGACGTACAAAATATTCATGGCTTCTGGCGATCCTTTAGATACTCTGGCAAAGGAGTACCGAACCTGACCTCACGCAAATCTCCAATCGACTCCTGTTTTGTCATTCCGGGGTACTGCTTGCGATACGCCGTATCAACACTACCAAACTCAGCTTCGTGCCAGCTGAAGCCAAGTTTTTCGGCAGCCGTCATGATAGCCGCTTCAGTCGGGCCCTCAATCTCTATATATGGATTGAGCCAGGGCCATTCGTCCAACACGACTTCTACTTCACCAAAATGCCATGTCTCCCGCTTTGACTCCTGGAAACTGTACTCAACCAAGCCAATTGCCCGGAAGAGTTTCAGCATTTCGTCAAATGACCCTACGGTTGTTTCTACTTCATGTGCATAATTCGTCTCGTTCGATGCCTTGTATGTCACGGTGACCTTGTCGCCTTCGTCCCGAACCCTCAACCGCTGAGACTGGTTATTTTTCTGGAACCGGCTATCAGGATAATCCAGCATTACACGACGCATGAGGCGCATCGGCTGTTCGCACACCGCATCAAATTTTCTCAATTTCGCACGCACATCGTCATGATTGGCGTTTAGAAATTTTGCCTCAACCTCAAACTGCATACCTAGGCCTCAAAAGCCTGTCCGTCAACAGGCTTTATAAAGATTGTCCCCTGTTTTGCAAAAAACTCCTCGAGCCTATCGTATGCCCCACTCCGTGCTGTTTCGTTCCAGTGCCAGTCATGTACGGGAACAATGATCTTTGGCTTCAGCCTTTGTGCCATAGCAGCCGCACCTACCATTGATCCCCATGGTGCCGTAACCGTCAGCGCCAATGCATCTTTTGTCTCTTCCAGGTCATGCCGATCGCCGCCTATAGTCAGCCCGTCTGCGATATGAACAGCAATATTTTCAGGCGCCTCACCCAGTGGCTCAAGGCTGGCATGTGCCTTTCTGGAAAATATCTCGACACCTGGTATTGATTCTGACGTAGCGTTCGACACGCCCATTTCCTGGAGCCTTGCAACCACCGCTGGAGTTGATACAAACTGCACTTGCGGGAACTTTCGTAACACCGCTTCGACAAATGGCACATGGAAATGATCAAAATGCTCATGGGTAATAACAACCACATCAAGTTTATCCAGCGAATCAACCTTAAATAGCCCCGACTCCCAGCTAAATTGGCCGGGATCAATAAGAATAACCTGTTTTTCAGTTTCGACAAGCAGGCATGAGTGGACATATTTTGTAATCTTCATATCTCTATTGTATACGATAGCTGCCTAATGCAGCTTACCACGTACAATTTCCTCGTCATGAATGACCTCATTCAAAGATTCCAGAACGTCATCTAAGTAAACCATTTCTTGGTACATACTCCTCAGCCGATCCAGATCTCTTTGGCTAGAGGTTATTCGCGGCATCACCAACTTGGATTGTACTCCTCGGGTAAGCGTAAAATTGTCACCAGCTTTTCTAATCCTGACGCTATCGCCTAAGTGCTCTGCATCCCATTGGCCGGGAAAACTTCCTGACATAAAACCATCCCTATGATCAAATGCGTATAGCTCTTTCGCGACCGCGTATTCGTCGGAGCTAAAGAATACCATCTGCTCGTCATGCAGTTTATTATTGATAATGATATGCCATACGTCTCCCATGGTTTCGTGATGCTGTGTGGCGACCAATATACTTCGGTCGCCACCCTCAACAGGCTGAGAAAAGAATGAGATACGCTGAGGGTTGTTTGCTCCGAACCGACCATCAATACCGCGAAGCCGGCCCTGAAGCGCAAGTGTCATCTGGACAGTTTCACGCGTTAGCTCAAGTTCTTTGGCGAAGTCTATCTGCTCTAAAAGATCATACGCAGTGTCTGGTATGGAAAAGGCTGGCAGCCCAAACGAAGCCTCGTCCCTTTCGTTCCCTGTTTCACCACTAAACTCCGGATTCGACATGGCTACGACGTGCTGCTTATTTCGCAAACTCTATAGCCCGCGTCTCTCGAATGACGTTAACCTTAATAGTTCCAGGATATTGCATCGTGGACTCAATTTTGGTTGCAATGTCTCGAGCGAGCTTGATAGCGCTCAGGTCATCGATTTGTCCGGGCTTGACGAATACACGTACCTCGCGCCCTGCGCTGATGGCATATGATTTCTCTATACCCTTGAAGCCGTTAGCGACGTTTTCGAGGTCTTTCATACGTTCTGCAAAATTCTCGGCGCTGATATTGCGAGCACCCGGACGCGCCGCGCTGATAGCGTCGACGACTCGTACAACGAGTGCCTCGACACTGGTTGCCTCTACATCATCATGGTGCTGTTCAGCGGCCAGGGCGACTTCTTCGGGTGCACCATACTTACGTAACATTTCACCGCTAATATGATGGTGCTTGCCTTCCATCTTGTGAGTCAACGCCTTGCCTAGATCATGCACTAACGCAGCGTACTTGACAGTCTTGACATTCGCCCCGACCTCTTCGGCGATGATACCGGCAATGTGCGCCATTTCGGTCGAATGCTTGAGTACGTTCTGGCCATAACTGGTGCGGTATTTTAGTTCACCAAGCAATTGCAGGACCTCACGCGGGATACCGATAACACCGACTTCACGGGCTGCGTCCTCACCGGCACGCATGACATCTTTGGCGACATTCTTCTGCGCCTTTTCGACGACCTCTTCGATACGCCCGGGATGGATACGACCATCTTTCATGAGCATTTCCAGGGCTTGACGGGCAACCTCGCGGCGGACCGGATCGAAGCTACTGAGGATTATCATCCCTGGGGTATCGTCGACCATAATATCGACGCCCGTAGCACGCTGTAGCGCCTGAATATTACGGCCCTCCTTACCAATAATACGGCCCTTCATCTCCTCATCTTCCAACTTGACGGCGGTAACGGTTCGCTCAGCAGTGACTTCACTGGCCATACGCTCCATCGCCTCCACTATAATTGCTCCCGCTTTTTCTTCTGCAAGGTCGCGGGCTTCATTTTGTAGCTTGTTGACGAGTCCGGTCAGATCGTTGCGGATATCCCGCTCCGTCATTTGCATGAGTTTCTCAGCAGCCTCTGTCTTGCTCAGCTTGGCAATCTTTTCGAGCTTTTCCTGCTGCTTGGTACGGATTTCTCGTATCTCGTTCTTGAGCTCCTCTACCTCCGCCTCACTCTTGCGCAGCGACTCTGTGCGTTTATCTATACTGTCCAGCTTTTTATCGAGCGCCTCTTCACGGTCCAATAAACGCTGTTCGATTTCCTTTAGCTCTTTGCGGCGCGTATTTTCATCTTTGCGGGCCTGGTCTGCTAGCTGCGCAGCTTCTTCGCGGGCTGCCGCGAGCGCTTTGTCCGCCTCTTTCCTGGCTTTTTTCAGCTCTTTTTCGGCAGCTTCTTCAGCGTTACCGAGTTTTTTCTTCGTAATGACCTGGTTCGTGCCATAGCCAACGCCAATACCAGCAACTGCCAGCAGGAGTGCTACTATTTCCATGTTTTTGCCTTTCTATCGGTCTAGAGCCTTGCTTTTAAAGACAGTCACTTTCACTTCATTAGTCTTATGCAAGGTTTCTAGGTACACAAAAATTGATAAAACGGATTTCTCCCAAATAATGCAAAATCCTACATGTATAGTACATGATAATTTCAGCAGACCCAACCTTCGTTCACGATACATCTTCTCGGGGCCGAGTACATAAGTACATAGAGATATGGAGCCTCAACCACACAGGTGCTTTCTATATTTAGTGGTTATGGTTTGATGCTATATACTATTACTGAGGTCACTGCACACCATGACGCAATAACGTACTTGCAGCTCATAGGATTCAATATGAAGACTCGACAAAAAAAGCAGAAAAGACTCCAAAACAAAGCACCGCGATCCCGTAGACGACTTTTCTTTTTCTCCTTGTCTTTTGCTATTACCGGAGCCTTGCTTGTTTTTGCCGTATTCGCCGCGTCAGATCCTCCTGTAGCCACGCAGGGTCAGATTCTGTTTTCTAGCAGCGAGGGTAGCAAGACAAAGCAGCTATGGAA
>JAKQHX010000030.1 GCA_029557815.1 bacterium | reverse complement strand
TATGGTTGCTTCTCGTGAAGAAGGTGCAAAGGGTGTAGCAGCAGCGAAGTATCTGGCGGATAAAGGATACAAAGGAATTCGTGGTCGTCCTTCAAAAGCTGAGGTTGAACGAGAACGAAAACAACAAGCAGCAATCGCCAAGGAATTCGAGGAAGACTTTGAACGAATTGGTCTTAAGTTAATTAACGGAGATAAACAATGACTGTTGAATATGTACAAAATTCTCCTGCTTTCGGTATGCGTACTGTTCAGCAGGTAACCTGGGCTAACATGCCTCTTGATGAGGTAGGTCTAGCTCTACCAATGGCCCAATACTCAGATCGTTCAGTTCAAGTAACTGGTACATTTGGGGGTGCTACAGTAACTATCGAGGGGTCTAATGATGGTATCAATTACTTCACTCTGGTAGACCCTCACGGTAACAATCTTTCTTTTGTTACTTCTCGACTAGAAGCTATTCTTGAGATGGTTCTTTGGATTCGTCCCAAGGTAACTGGTGGTGACGGCACTACTGATCTAACTGTAATTATGGGCGTAAAGGTGGTATAATGGCTAAGTACAAACTACTTTCTGATGAACTAAGCCGGATGGCTAAAGTATTCGTGCAATTCAAAGAAGCACAAGAGCTGGTAGATTCCCTTGCTTCTCTGGAACAAGGTGTAGAAGAACTAGCAAAACAAAAACAAAAACTACTACAAGAAGTCAGTTCTCTTGAATTTGAAACTCTTACTTCTAAAGAGAACATGGAAGTTATGCAGAAAGAAGCTGCCGAAGAAGCAGCTAAAGCTCTGACTGCTCTTGAAGAACGTAAGGCTATGGTTCTGGTTCAAGTTAATGATATGATTCAAGAAGCCAAACAAAAAGCCTCTTCTCTGGAAGAAAAAGCCAAGCTAAAAGTAAAAGCTCTAGAAGAGAAAGAACAACTTATTCAATCTCAAATCGTAGAGGCTTCTACTATGCTGGCTGAAAAAGAAGACCAACTAGCTCAGATTGAATCTGTTCTAGCTAAATTCAAAGGGTAAGATATGGCAAATTTTGTATTTAACGTAGCAAAAGGCCGCGTGGCTGAATTCTTCAATCGTGTGGATCAGAATGACCCTACGAATAGTGCCATCGTAGTCGTGGCTGTAGTAGCTACTGCTACCGATGCAACTATGAAAGACTATGATACCCTCTCTGACCTATTGGGAGATGCCAATGTAGCAGAGGCGACCAACGCCAACTACGCCCGCAAGGTGCTAACAGATACGGACATTGCTGCCGTCACACCTGACGATACTAATGACTTGATGCAGGTCACGATTGCTGACCAGACTTGGAGTAGCGTGGGTGCCGGAGACAACTGGACTGACTTGATTCTTTGTTATGATGGTGACACCACCGCAGGCACCGATGCCAACATCATTCCGCTAACCTGCCACGATTTTGCTGTGACCCCCAACGGTGGTGATATTACTGCTGACGTTGGCGCTAACGGCGTTTATCAGGCGAGCTAAACCTGATGGAATACTTCGACCTAGTAGAGCAGGAGTGCCCAGCCCCTACGGGGTCGGCTGCATTCGACTTTTCTTCTTCTGGCGCGTTGACAGGGCGGTTCACGTTTGACTCTCGCCTGACCACCACCGGCCAGACCTGCACTTATACGGCCAAGGATGCCAGCGGCAACGTGGAAACGGGCCTTGGCACATGGAACGAAACCGCCAAGACCCTGGCCCGGACCACGATCTACTCCAGCTCCAATGGTGGTGCGGCGGAGAGCTTTTCCGGGACGGTAACGGTGGCGATGGATTGGCTGTCTGATGACGCCAAAAACGCCTATGTGACGGCACGACGCCATATCCATTTCGAGTCTTCTAGATATGTCACCTACGTCAGCCCAACAAGCATAAAAATAAATGGAGGCGGCCAGGTTATCGTCAATAGCGAGTTGCTGGAATGGTCCTCTGATATTACATGGAGCGGTACTTCAGGTGTTGCTCCGCTTGCTGCTGATGGGGTTGTGTATGGCTATCTCTACAGCAACAGCGGCACTCCAGCGCTAGAAGTTAGCACAACGGCTCCAGAGTGGGACAGCGCAAATAGATACTGGAGGAAGACATCAGACTCAACGCGTCGATGTGTATGGGCAGGCTATGTCTGGGCAACGACTACGCCGACGTATCGTATTGTTCCATTTACGGCTGTCTGGCGCGGCGATGATGCCGAAATTTTCTTCGATACTGAGTATGTGGACGCGTCAAACCAGTACAAACTAGTGGGTGGAATGACAATGGTCCTCGGTGGGGCGGCGACCACAGCAACGTCTTTCACGATCTCGAATATCGCCACACACGCATCACATTGGTGGTGCTCAGCTAAAATCGTTTCTGGCGCGGTTAATACCGACGGAATCCTGGGTATATCGGACAAGTCATGGACTTCTAGTGGCAACGTAGGGTCGTTTTGTTCTAGATACACCGTTCGCGCATACAATCCGGGTAGTAGTTCCAAAACCTTTTTTGGACGTACATGGATTCCGATAAGTACAGCTAATACTGCCTATTATGCAGTACAGACAAACGCTGGCACGCCCACGGCAGAGATTGAAAGCGCAGGACAAAGGATTCCGCTATGAGTTATGCAATCACTGTAGGTACGACCTCTTGGCGCAGAATTTCAGGCCCTGGAGACGTGCTTCCCGGCGAAGTGTATGCAGAGGCCTGCCCACCTATTGATGGAGTTTGGAGCGATGCGCTCCAGACAATTCGAGCGCCCAATGCACAGGAAACGCTAGACAATCGTCGCGTAGCTGTAATCGAGCAGATCAACGCCGAGCGCAACCGCCGCGAGCAGACCAGTTTCCCCTACCTCGGCAAGCAGATCGACTCCGACCCCGTGAGTGTGCAGCGCATCACCGTGGCCACCAACACCGCTCAGATGGCCCTGGCCGCCGCCGTGCCATATGAGGTGCAATGGTCCTGTGCCGATAACTCCATCCTCACACTGGACGCCATGGGCGTGCTGGGCATGATGCAGGCGCTGGGCACCTATGGGCTGGCCCTGCACATGTACGCTCGTGGACTCAAGGCTGCTGTGCTGGCGAGTACGGACCCGGAGAGCATCGACATCCTGACGGGCTGGCCGGGGTAACACATGGATTACACGCAAGAGGACATCCAGCAGCAAGCAGCCATGGCCTCGCAGGCCCGACAAGGTAAGCGGGAGTAAGCGATGGCCCTGGGCTTTAGGCCATTAGGTTCCGCGCCGCTGGGGTCGGGCGGGCCGGTTTCGGCGGGAGCAAGTCCGCAGACAATCTCCGTCACCCATGCCAGTGAGGCAGAAGCCGCACAAGCGATAGCAGTCAGCACGACATTCCTTGCGGCCATTGGAGCGGCAAGTGAGACTGACTCGGCCCAAAGTATTACGCCCGTAACGGCTGGAACAACGGCCATCCTGCCAGCTACGGAAAGTGATGTTGCACAAGCAATTACTCCCATCCTTGGGACAGTCACCATCGGAATTGGTGCGGCTTCTGAAACTGATGCTGCCCAGCCGATTACCTATTCTGCTGGGGCAACAGTTGTTACTATTGGGGCAGCCACCGAAACTGCAACGGTACAGGCTATCACGCCGGTTCCTGGTGGCGTCATCATTACTGTTAATACTGCGACTGAGACTAACACAGCACAGTCTATTACTCTCTATGTCCCAGGAACTCTCAGTCAGCAGGACTTGGA
This sequence comes from bacterium, assembly GCA_029557815.1. Taxonomy (GTDB): domain Bacteria; phylum Patescibacteriota; class Saccharimonadia; order Saccharimonadales; family JAGQNK01; genus JAGQNK01. The sequence continues at coordinate 354 of JAKQHX010000030.1, read as the reverse complement.
CAATATTGCTGCAGCAGTCTGGGCACATGCTGATGCCGTTTCTGCTCATACCAAGTTAGATGAGATTATTACGAGGATTACGTGTTAAATGCTGCCGATATTGCTGCAATTGAAGCTGCCATTTGGAATCACCCACAAGGTGTTTCTTTTCTAGCAAAAATTGCTCAAATCGAATCCCTTTCTATCAGTTGTGGGAATCCTTGTTGTGTTAAATTTATTTACAGATTATGGCGAAGGAGAAGGTAATGCCCTTCATGAAGAATGGAAAACGAGATTATAAAAAAGAACGAGCTTGGGAGAAAGAGAATGGCGATAAACGTGGTAAAGAACGAGCAATGCGAAATAAGGCTCGTC
>JAKQHX010000025.1 GCA_029557815.1 bacterium | reverse complement strand
TGATTCCCTGGCGCTGGGGGTCATAGAGTTTATAAAGCATGTTCAGCGTTTCTTGAATCAAGAAATCCTTCTGTTCTGGCGCGTAGAACTCAAATAGGTTCAACCCCATCGGGTAATCCATATCGGATGGACAGAAGTATATAACGTCTTCCGTACGCTCTTTTGGGACCATGGACAATAACTTCTCGGCAGTATCACCATGCGGATCAACGAAGGCAAAACCGTCGCCATTCAGCATGTCCTGTAGGGCCATGTTTTCCAAGAACGTAGATTTACCTGTTCCCGTCTGTCCGACAACATACATATGCCGTTGTCTATCCCCGAGGGCCAAACGAATAGGTTTTTTAGCACCACGAAAAACGTTGTATCCAAGCAGAAGGCCTTCTTCTGGTACATTACGCGGGCCATCGACTTGCTTAGATGCCTGACGCTCCAGCTGCGAAGTTGGAATATTCTTTTGGTCTGGAAAGTGGAATAACGTCGCGAGCTCAATGGAATTCAGTATGCTCTTATTTGAAGTCTGGGGGAAAAACCGAAGGATATAGGCCGTCACAAACCGTTCGATATCTTTGGCCGGAGTGTACTTGAATCCATTTTTGCCCTGCGCGTCAAACAACGCAAACGAAGCAACAACGTTATTAAGAATCCCTTGGGCCTTCTGCGATACATTAGAGGAAGCAACGACACGAATAAGCACCTCGTAGCCAGGGTGCTTTGTCTTCTCATCAATCGAATCAAGGATTGAATGCTCCATAGGCGATAAGTCTGATTTATCGGATTTATCTTTACCTTCATCTGGTGGCTGGAAAAACGCTTTTGGTATATTCCGAAGCCACCAGGCAATGGCTTCCACTCCCTGGTGATGCTGTTGTTTGCCACTGCGTTTTTTGCTTGCCACGGCTGATGCCGCTTTGCGCCAACCCGGATTTGCCGGCCTCATCAGTATTTGTATGCCAACCCCGTCTTCTTTTTCAAGGGTGGAAAGGGCGTTGAGCAGCGATTGCATCGCGTCGCGTTTCAGGTCTTGGTAGGTTGCGATAGGATATGCAAAATGCTCTTTGAGTGTCAATTCCCCGCCAACGGTACCGCTGATTTTGCCAACCGGACTGAAAATATTATGTTCGGCTACCTCCTCCAGACGGGCCGCCGGATAAGCACTAACCACTGCTTGCTTGACAACCTCCACCAGTGCTATCGGAACCGCTGCATAGTAATGCACGAAGCCTTTTGCACCGACAATCTCGAATGAGAAATGACGCTGTCCATAAAACTCATGCTTTAGGCCTTTCTGAAGAGTGCCAGCAATTATGTTATAGAGTATTTGCGCCTTCGATATATTCTCTTCTACAACATCACGGGCATCACGACCGCTACCCTCGGTATCGTCACTTTGGGGAGGCAGATGTATGAGCAGCGGTACCATTTTGAGGCCGCGCTCAAAATTCTTTTGCTCACGAAAAATCTTGCGCACCTGAAGAAACACTACCGGCGTTGCCATGGCGACCAAGAGGAGAAAAATCCCGAAAATTATTAGTACAGTGCCCATGTCGCTTATGTGTCTTCGCTTAGTTTGACGTCTTTGTTATAACGTTTTTTCAGGTAGTCGGCCTTGAACCTGTTCATTTCTCTGTTCTGCAAATGAGGATCGTGGGCAGTCCGGGCAACAATCTCTTTGGCCCTTATAACCCACTCTTTTTCTATAAGGTCATTGTCATCAGCAATCTGGGGTGAACCCATGAGTGGAGTCGAACCGCCCTGGTCATCCGGTTGGCCCACCTGGACACTATCATCCGCTTTTCCCGATGTAGCCTGCTGTGCAGGAGGAGCAGCCTGCGACAGTACCGCCTGACCTGCAGCACCTTGCTCGATAGCAATAGCACTCTGTGCTTCATGCATAGAGTCCTTGCGCTGCTCGGGCAAAGCCTGGCTAATCTGCTCTGTGGCTTGGGCAGCCGGCAATTCAAAAGATGGTAAATGCTCTTGCTCTTGAGGGTTCATTACTGGAGGTTAGTATATCAAAACCAGTCCACAGTTAACAGATATGTTCTGGAATTAATACTTATGTGTAGGCGCTTTCCACCCCGTCTATACGTCCATCCGACGCATATAAAACGCTACACCGATCAAGAGCGCCAAAAGTATGAGAAAGTCTTTGATAGAAAGTTGGCGTATAGACTGAAGCAGTACACCCAGCAGTATGATTATCGTGAGAACGACAGCAATAAACTTCCGCTTTCGAACAGAAATAGGCGCCATACGCAAAAACTCTTTAATAAAGCAGTAGCAGCTTATGCCTATAAGCAAGAAAGGAATAAGTAGCAACGGAAGCGGCAGCCTATACGGGTCGGTCATCAATATAAAGATAGAAAAAATAAGTGGCGGCCAAAATAATAGTACAAGTTTTTTACTATTTTTCATCTCGTGTACTCAACTTTACTCCAAACGACCCTGAAGCACAAAAACACTACAGTTTTCCCATAGTGTTCTACGTGGAGCCGGGACGGTAAATCCGCTCTTTAAATGTAAATATTTAGCGCTTACCGTCCTTGGCTTTGACTGACCGCTCTTTCCGCCGGTTGGCGGATTGAGCGATATCGGGTTACCCCGTTTTGGTAAGTTTTTGTTTTCGACTTACATACTCCAATATACTATTTTTATAAAAATATGTCAATCTCTATTTGTAGCTTTATTAACATCATTACACCTACAAGTTGCGTTGTATATGAAAATAAATACAGACAATTATTGTAGTTATTATTACATCTAATATTTTGAATAAATATTTAATATTATTAACCTTGTCTAATTATTTTGGTGCTTTGCGTACATCTACTATGCTTTTGGCACGTACCATTCATCTAGCCCACCTACCAGAAATCCTACAAGGCGCACTCGCCTTCAGACCAGTGCCTTTGACGCATGTCGGCAACATGGATCCGTAGCAACCTTGCGTATAGCTACGAGCATGGGTATTGTCATAGGCTTCGGGCGATAAAGTCTCTAACGCGGTTTCATTACAGTCTAATCATCAGGACTAGTTAATACCCCGGCTACTTGAGCTACAAAATCTCGTATTTAAGCCGAAGATCCCAGCCTGGCGTCATAGAACGGACTTTTGCTTGACCCATAATGTTAAGCACGGTCACCCTCTGCCTACCAACCACACAGTCCACATAAATATTTGTCTCACATAAAGCGCATTTATTACTTCGACTTTTTGGTAGAATAGCGAGTCCTACACTCATTTCAATATAGATATAGGCATATGTACTTAGCGAGTTATACACAGGCGTCAAAAATTAGGCATAATCGCTATTGACGTGCCAGAAACTGTTGGTTAAGATATGCGTAGCACTTGAATAAAAAAAGTGCTCAAAAACAAAAACGACTCTGTAACAACGGCTTCTCGCAAGCCGTTGTTCTTATTAGAAGACGCTTTTAGAACAGCGCAATAAAGACCGCCCGGACTCCTAAAACAAACTTTGCATTTTGGAAGGTTTGCTTAATAATGAAAACTATAATGAGTGCGATCGTACAAAGCATCCTGGATGCCGGCAACCAGGCAGTCACGATTAACGTAGAATGTCACGTGTCCAATGGCCTGCCAAGTATTGTTATCGTAGGCTTTGCCAATAAGGCCGTAGATGAATCTAAGGAACGCATCCGAAGCGCATTTGCAAACAACAAGCTGGATCTGCCTAAAAAGCGCATCACCATAAATCTCGCACCCGCAGATATCCCTAAAGACAGTACGAGCTTTGACCTGCCTATCGCCGTAGCGATTCTGGTGGCCAGCGGCCAAATCGCCGACTCACCCCCAGTACACTCGTCTTTCATTGGTGAGCTTGGCCTAGACGGCAGCGTACGTGGCGTAAGGGGTATCATAGGCAAATTACTGGCGGGACGAAAAAAGAAGTTTACGACCTTCTATGTACCTAGCGATAATGTTGAGCAAGCCCTCCTTGTACCTGGGCTCACGATAATACCGGTGAAAAACATGCGAGATGTCTATCTGGACCTGACAAAGACAGTGCCGCTAAAAAGGCATCCTTCGGGCACAAACAAACTTGCCAGCAAATCCATCACCTATGCAAACGACTTCAAAGACGTAGTTGGTCAGGCGCGAGCTAAACGAGCTCTCGAGATTGCCGCAGCCGGTGGCCACAATATCCTAATGAGCGGTGCGCCCGGTACTGGTAAAAGCATGCTCGCAAAAGCCATGCCGTCTATTCTTCCGCCTATGGAGCTCGAGGAGATCTTGGAGGTTACGCACCTTCACAGCCTGGCTAGCAAAGAATACGAACAGATCGTAGACACACGGCCATTTCGCTCACCGCATCACAGTGCTAGCGAAATTTCCATTATAGGAGGCGGGCAATATCCTCGACCAGGAGAAATCAGCCTCGCGCATCGTGGCATATTGATGTTTGACGAGTTCCCCGAGTTCAGCCGTCCGACAATCGAAGCGCTCCGACAGCCACTCGAAGACCGTGTCATATCCGTCGCCCGTGCACGCGACAACATCACATTTCCTGCAAATTTTATGCTAGTCGCGACCTCAAACCCCTGTCCGTGCGGCTATTACGGCACGACGAAAGCCTGCTCGTGCCTACCGCATGAAATTAATAAGTACCATCGCAAGCTGTCTGGACCGATTATCGATAGAATCGATCTGTACGTTGATGTCGACGAAATAAAACACAAATCTCTTTTACACGGCCAGCAAGAAGAACCGAGCAGCAGTATCCAAAAACGTGTTATGCGTGCTCGTGCCCGACAGCTCGAACGCTACCAAGATCCACTCATACAAAACGCCACCTTGACCAATCGTGACATCAAGAAATACGTTACTTTGACTGACGCTGCGGAGCAATTGCTCAACCAAGCCGCAGAACGTCTAAATATTTCCGCCAGAAGCTATATGCGCATCATCAAAGTCGCTCAAACAATTGCCGACCTTTCGAGTGCAACCGCTCTAGATACCCCACATGTCAGCGAAGCTTTACAGTACCGCCGCCCGTCCCTAGAAACAATATAAATACGAAAAGTTTGTTGACCTCTGTTGACTCATCTGTTAAAATGCTTGCAACCAGCGTTTAGTAAATAAAGGAGACAATTCTATCGACAAGTACACCCGCCTGAATCACAACATTCGGGCCACGAGCTTACGCGTGATTGATGAACAAGGCGATCAGCTCGGTGTCATGTCCAGGGGTGAGGCTCTTGCAGCCGCCGAGCAACGCGGACTTGACCTGGTAGAAATTTCTCCGAACGCTAACCCGCCGGTAGCCAAAATCGTTGATTGGGGTAAGTACAACTACCAAAAGACCAAGCAGGCCCAGAAAAACAAACGGAGCGTGAAGGCCTCAGAGATCAAACAAATGCGCTTTGGTCTAAAGATCAGTGACCACGACCTAGGGGTAAAACTCAAGAAAGTCACTGGCTTCTTGGAGGCCGGACACAAAGTCAAGATTACGATACGGTATCGTGGCAGAGAGTTGGCCCACAAGGAAATGGGCTTCAAACTGGCAGATAAAGTCATAGAAGGCTTTGGCGATGCAGTCGTAGTCGAACAAAAGCCTCAGATGGCCGGCAAACAGCTAAATTTCGTGATAAGGAGCAGCTCTTCCGCCAAACTCTCCAACAAGAAAGTTGAAGCGAACGAAGCACCTACTCCATCAACCAAACGCTCAGAGAAACAAGAAAGTTTAGGAGGATAATATGCCAAAACTAAAGACTCATAGCGGCACAAAAGACCGCATGAAAGTAACCAAGAACGGTAAAGTCCTGCAAGGACGTGCGGGTGGCAACCACTTGCTACAAAAAAAGAGCGCTAGCCGTAAACGTACGTTCGCCGTACCAGCTCAGATGGTTGGCAAAAGCGCGAAGAATATCAAACGAAAGTTAGGAGTCTAGCATGCGCATCAAAAGAGGCGTCACGACGCACGCCAAGCATCAAAAGATTCGCAAAGCCACCAAGGGCATGACCCGCGGTAACCGCTCTTCGATCAAGCGCGGCAAGCAAGCTATCACCAAATCATTACAGTATGCCTACCGGGACCGCCGCAACCGTAAACGTACATTCCGTGAACTGTGGAATGCACGCATTAATGCAGCTGCGCGCCTGAATGGCACTACTTACAGTCGCCTTATCAATGGCCTCAAGAAAGCCAACATCAGCCTTGACCGAAAAGTCCTGGCAGAACTGGCCGTAAACGAGCCGAAGGCATTTGAAACAGTCGTAAAAGCAGCCAAGCTAGCCAAATAAGCCCGGACTACTGCTTATAAGACGCCTCCTTCATGGGAGGCGTTCTTGTTTCCATGCATCAATATACTCTCCAAACTCCTCTGACAGAACCTGTTCGCCCACATCATGCCTAGTCTGCTTGCCATCAAAGCTAATCATATCCGATGCTTTGTAGGCAGTATCAATAACTGAACGAAGCGATTCACCTTCCTCGCCGACGGTAACCACATTCAGAACTCTGCCACCATTCACGACCAGGTCGTTACCATGCCGGGCTGTGCCTGCATGTAGTAAGTGGCTATTGCCCGGAAGACTTACGTCGTGCCCAGTTATAACCACTCCTTTTTGGGGATTATCTGGATAGCCCTTCGCCGCCAAAACGAGGCAGGCGGTAGCCGCATTGCGCCATATCAGAGGTGGCAGCCTACTAAGCTCTCCGCCACAAGAGGCTACCATAACTTCCACTAAGTCAGATTCCAGCATAGCAGCCCATACCTGCGCTTCTGGGTCACCAGGCCGGGCATTATACTCCAGACACTGCCAACCCCTTAACCCCGGATATAGCATCCCCTTGAATGGCCTGCCTTGTCGCGCAAGTTCAGCCAGTACAGGTGCCACGAATATTTCACCAAGCGTATCGATATCTTCTCGGCTCAGGCCAGGAACCGGGCCGATAACGCCCATTCCGCCCGTCATAGGGCCGGTATCGTCATCATGAATCGTTTTATGATCTTTCATAGCAAATGGAACCATGACGTAATCTGTCCCATCGCAAAAAGCCTGCAGCGACAACTCTATACCTTTTGACTCCTCTTCAACTAAAACAGGATGTTCAAGGCTTAGCCTGCCATGCCTATGGAACTTACTGAGCGCCGCTTCAACCTCTTTGATATCATGACACCTTTCAACACCCTTACCGCCAAATAGCTTGTCCATCTTCGCGTATAGAGGATAGTTCCGAGACTCAATGCTCCCGGCTTGCTCCAGACTGTATAGAACGGCAAACCTAGCAGTCGGAATGCCCCTATTTTGCATCAACCGTTTGGCGTACACCTTTGACCATTCTATCTCGGCTGCGTTCTTGCGAGGGCCCCACACCCTTAAATCACGACCGGCAAATTCCGATTCAAACGCATCTACGGCACCATCGGCTAATGGGTCATCGGCACTTATCACTACCATGCCAATTTTCTTTTGTTTGCGGACGAAATCCAGCTGACTTTCGATGTCAGTGTGTGTAATTCCTGTGTTTTCCGCAATTTCTGCCGTACCTGGGTTGCCGGGAGCCATAAAAATACGATCCACGAGTGAAGATTCGGCAATCTTTCTTGCCAAGGCGTGTCCGCGAGCTCCAGGATCGGCAATCAAAACTTCCATCAATTCAAGTGTGCCTTACTTATAGCATTGCTTGCAAGAAAAAACCGCTCCGATGAGGGGCGGCTTCTCATATCTTTGCCAGATTGCCTATAAGCCGGGTTCTGTACCCCGGCAAGCCGGGGCGCTAGTCATCTATCTACCTCCAGGATTGCTCCTGGAATCAAGCGGATCTTGTGACAGTACCTTCGGCGGGAACCTTATGAAGATACGTCTCCTTGCAGCAGACAGGGTTTACCTCTTCCTGGCGTCACCGACAGGAATTGTGGGCTCTTACCCCACTCGTTTCACCTTTGCCTCGGTCGCCCGAGGTAGTTTCGTTTCTGTGGCACTTTCCCTAGGGTTGCCCCCGGTCGCCGTTAGCGACTGTCTTTCCCTATGCTGCCCGGACTTTCCTCCCTGCAAAATGCAGAGCGACTAGCCAGCAATCTAGCTTTTCTATTATAACAAAAAGCTCATCGGCCGGCTTCGGCGTCGAGCGTTTCGTTTACTTCAGCGTCGGCAAGCTTGTTAAGCTCCCTAGGGACATGAGAAAACGTGATGTTCTTGAAACTCTTCGCGAGCTCCTTTATGGTCTCGTGTATCGGCCATAGGTCCCGGTTTTTGACCTTGAAAATACCCTTCATCTGATTAATGACGAGCAGGCTGTCCATGTACACTTCCACCTCTTGAGCTCCGAGCTTCCGTGCCTCTTCGAGTCCAAATTTGAGCGACTGGTACTCGGCCTGATTATTGGTCGTAATCCCCAGATAAACCCCGCTCTTAAGAATGACTGTGTCACTCTCGTCGAGCAACACATATCCAGAGGCTGAAGGACCAGGATTCCCTCTTGAGCCACCATCAGAGAATAGCTTGACATGTTTGTATGCTCCTACTGGCACAGCTATCTTCTCCGGCGCCTTTTGGGTGGCTTTGTAGATTCTATCAATCGCTTTTGCGAAAGATGTGTCTTTCTCTGTTACCTTATTGCCGGCATCGTGTGTTGTCAGCCAAATACGTACGATATTCCACACATTTTCCCACTTCGGGTGATGCTGACGGCGTTCCGCCTCTTGGGCCACTGCCTCCATGAACGCAAAAGCTTGTTTGAAGTCCGTGAACGTAAACTCTCTGTACAGTTGGTTGTCTTTTTCTTGCCACATATTCTCACTCATTCTAACAGATAAAAGCTGGTACAATGGCATCTATGCGTGTTTCGGAGTATACCTACCACCTACCAGAGGAGCGGATTGCCCTTCACCCTCATACACAACGGGGAGCCAGCAGACTTCTGGTCCTGGATAAAGCCACCGGGGAAATCACGCACAAAAACTATAAAGATATGACCGATTTTTTACAGGCGGGCGATGTCGTCGTTCTTAACGATACGAAAGTCATCAAAGCACGACTCATTACCACGAATGCTGCTGGACAGACACGAGAACTACTGCTTCTGGAGGACCATCACAATTCCGATTTTAGTCGACGCAAGGCACTTTACAGAGGGAAGCTTCGGGCGGGCGAAACGCTGTCTATCAAAAATACATTCGTAAAAGTAGAGTCTATCCTAGGGGACGGAATAGCTGAGATTAGCACCCACGTAAATCTGCTCGACCTCGCTAACGAGGAAGGCTCTGTTCCTTTGCCGCCATACATGCACCGTGAAGCAACCTCTGAAGATATCGAACGTTACCAAACGGTTTTTGCCAAAGAGCCAGGGTCGGTTGCCGCACCAACGGCTTCACTCAACTTTACTCATGAGCTCGAACAAAGACTTATTCAAAAAGGTGTTCATATCGCCTACCTCACCCTACATGTTGGCCTCGGTACGTTTCTGCCTATTCGCTCCGATGATATCAAAGAGCACGTCATGCACAGTGAGTATTTCGAGATTCCGCCAGAAACTGTCAAAACTATACAAAACGCAAAGCAGAACAGTGGTAAAATCGTAGCAATTGGCACAACAGTAACGCGCACTTTGGAATTTGCGGCTGAGCAAATTTTAGACGAAAAATCCCAGCGTATTTCCGGAGAAGCAAATATCTTTATTCACCCTGGCTACGAGTTTCAGGTCGTAGACACGCTCCTTACCAACTTCCACGCCCCAAAGTCTACCGTCCTTATGCTCGCCGCCGCCTTTGCCGGCTGGCCACACCTAAAAAACGCCTATCGAGAAGCTATCAAAGAAAAATATGCATTCCTATCGTATGGCGATTCTATGCTGATTATTTAGCAAGCTTTCTTTTGGTGAACGGCATCTGACCGTGAATCTTTGCCATCCGAGCCACGCCTCGCCAGAAACCACCCGCCTTCACTCTGCTGCCTACGTTTACTACCCCGTACATCATAAAAGTACTTGTTGGTTGACCATCTAGGTACTCATTCAAGGCTGCTTCAATATCCCAGCCCGTTATAGATATGCCTCTCCTGGCACATTCCTCCTCGAGACTCTCCCAGACCGACAACGGAATCGCTCGATTGCCGGCATGGCCGCCTTTTTTATGTCTATCAAGAATCATAAGTACCGTATCTGTAACAACGTTGCGCTGGTACATGCCGGTACGCATCGTCTCTTTTCCGTCCCTGACCGGCTGCACAATTTCATCTATATATCGTGCCAAAAGAGTCGCAAATACGGCCTGTCTGCCTTCTAGCGTACTCTCATCAATTAGATCATCTTCTTGCCCAAGCAGCTTATGCAAGCCTCTTTGCCAGAGCTTCATATTTGCCAGGGTATCACGGGTCCATATGGGAGAGGAATCGGCATCCAGGAATACTAGTGTACTTAGCGCAGTGTCTCCTAGCTCCCGAGCATGCCTTACGCCTGTGCGTAAAGCGTCAGTTTTTCCACGGTTCTCGGGGTGCGACACAACCTCAAGTGGTTTTGCATTATCCTGCTCCGCGAACTGATTAGCGATACCGTGCGCCACTTCATATGTAGCGTCCGATGATCCATCATCAACAACGACCACACCATCTACTGAGCTTGCCTGCATAGCGGCATGTAGCACACTGCTGATTGTACGTTCTTCGTTATACGCAGGTATTATTGCAATCGCTTCAGGTGTATTCATAAACTTACTTACTTTGGTCGGGGTGACAGGACTTGAACCTGCGACCTCACGGCCCCCAGCCGTACGCGCTAGCCAACTGCGCCACACCCCGTAACCTCCACGAGACAAACCTTGCGGTTTTTCTCATCGTGCAGGCAAAATGGAATACATTTTGTCTGGCTGCTCTTTTCCCTTCTGCAGCAATCCTTTCGCGATTTGGTATTGGCATTAATGATTATACCAAGTAAAGAGCCCAGGTCACCCTGAGCCCACTACTTATGCTGAGGTCGACATGACAACCTGGAATAATAGTCCAGGTGGGTCTCCGCACGGTGAAGCCACAGCCGCACGCGAATATTGGAATCCCGAATGATAAGTATTCAGATTATCATTTAGCCGACAACTCAGCCTGCCTATATTATAGCGCTTTCGCCTCAAACCAAAAACCGAAAAAGTGTATCGATAACGTCGGCGACCATCGGTGAAATATACTGAAACAACAGAAAGAAAAAGATTATGAATCCAAATAGTCCATATGTTTCGATCTGGGCCATAACTTTCTGTAACGGCTCCGGGGCAACCGCATAGAGTACGCGCGATCCGTCGAGTGGTGGGAACGGAATCATATTAAAGACAAAGAAACCGAGATTCACAAGGATAAAAGTCAGTATCGCCAGTACCGCTGTTTCAGGTATGAGCGCACCGATTGCTCGAAACAGAAATGCACCCGCCACAGCAAGCACCAGGTTTGTCAGGGGTCCTGCAAGTCCTACAAGAGCCGCCCCAAACTCCTCGTATTTCACCCTATATGGGTTGAAAGGAACAGGTTTTGCCGCTCCCAACACAGGTGCACCAACAAGGGCAAGTAATATTGGCATGCCGAGCGTTAGGAAAGGGTCAATATGTTTCAGAGGATTGAGCGTCAGCCTTCCCTGCATCTGTGCCGTATCATCACCTAGCCAATGCGCAGCAAAAGCATGCATTGCCTCGTGCAACGTAATAGAGATGAGGATAGTCACGATGACCGTCACGATGCCCGCTGGGCTACTGATGAATTCGCTTAACATATCTACCATAAGTATAGCGGGTTGACCGAAAGAGACAAAACAGATATAATCACACCTTGAATCGATGAGAATTTAAAGGATAAAGCTATGCAGAAATGTGAACTTACCGGCAAAGGCAAGCAGTTTGGCAACAATGTCAGCTTTTCGCAGCGCCACACCAAAAAAGTCTGGAAACCGAACCTTCAGACGAAAACCGTTGTCGTTGATGGCAAAAAGGTCAAGATGAAGCTCAGCACTCAGGCTATTCGTACGTTGAAGAAAAAAGGCCTCCTGGCTCAAGCACCTGCCGAATAAACCGTAGCGTCCCAGCCACAATTATAAAAAGCTCCCCTGAAGGGAGCTTTTTGATAGCCTAATTCAACAGTTTACTTTTCCAAAACAATAAGCTGGGTCGTATCTGTCAGCTCCACCGGTCTTACCTTCAGTTTCGGAAGTGTCTCCTTCGGCTCCATAGCAAGCGCCTTAAGGGCTTCTGAGAGAGGCTGCTGAGGCACAGGAAAGTCCAAGCCTTTTTCATCATAGTGGGTCGGAATGACAATTTTTGGCTCTATTTTACGGATAATCTTCAATGCACCAACCCCGTCAAGCGTGTAGCCGTTGCCACCCACTGGGATGATCAGTACATCGACCATTCCAATAGCCTCAAGCTGATCATCGCTCAGCTCAGGATAGATATGCCCGACAATAGCAACTTTGATATCATCATCAATTACCTTGAAAATCGTTGCGCTGTTTTGACCCTCTTCGTCCATATGTGAACGAGCAGCTATACCCTGTATAGAGGCGTCAGACACCTCGTATTCACCAGGCTTATCAATAACTATTTTTTCCTCGGTTTTTGGCGATGAATCACCATGCGCACCTGTGAAAAGTGCAATTTCACCATTTTTCGTAACTGATTTGGCGCCAAGATCTGCTAAGTTATCGTCAACGATAACGGACGCTTTCTTCGTGTTCAGACGAACACAGTTAGCACCGAAATACTGAATCTCCATGTCACTCCTCCTCTGGTTTGGTTTTTTTGGATTTGGCCGGGCTTAGAATAGCATGCTTATCGACAAGTACTTGCTTCTTGGACGATAGGAGTAATGTCAAAAACCTGTCGTTTACCTGTTGCCGATACTTGAACTCCTTGGGTGTCATAACAGTATAGCGTAAATCTTTTGATTCCTTGGCCTCAAGTTCCTCAATGTACTTTGCCAACTGTGTCTGGTTAATGTCGCCAACGATGAGTATGTCTATGCCGCTTGACTCGTCTCGGGTGAACTGACCAGAGTAAATCACTAATTCGACGTTACCGAGCGACTTGAGGTCTTGAGCCTGGGCATCACTAGTTGGAATGGTGACCGCTTCTGATTTATCACCGCTTCCCCCAAATATCGCCCTTAACGGATCGTAGTATTCAAATGCCTGGTTCACTTCATAGTATAAGCGGTTATTATTTGTATCCGAGGAAATAATACCAATGCTCAGCAGGTTCGAAAGCTCGCGGCGAACAGAGTTTATCTGCTCATCAATCTTACGCGTAATCTCTCGTACGTAAAATGAACGATTGGGGTTGCTATAGAAAAGCTGCAGTAACTTTACCCTCGTCTTGGACCCAAACAATTGATCAATCATAGCCTTATTGTACCAGACGAAATACGCATTACATCTGATTTTTGTTCACTAATGTTGTGATAAACTCTACTATATACGGCGGGACGGAGCTGTTTGAGTAAACGCTCTACACCTGTATACTCATATAGTGACGAGCATGGAAACAAAAATGGGTATGCAGAGGAACATCCATTTGTTTGGTGTATACAAAGTATTTACCAAGCGTGTATTTCTGCCATTGACGACTATTTACGCCAGCCAGGCCGCCGGTCTAAGCATTGCACAAATCGGCCTTATAGCATCACTGGCGTCAGGCGTGAGCCTGTTCTTTGAGTCGGCAACCGGATATTGGGCTGATGTACATGGTCGCAAAAAAAGCGCACAAATCGGGTCTTTGCTCGCATGTCTAGGAACTTTTATGTATATTGTTGGGCAAAATTTCACTGGCATACTCTCTGCGTCAGTTGTTATAGCAATAGGCTACTCCTTTCTGAGCGGCGCAATGGAAGCACTCGTCCACGACTCTCTTGTGGTACTCAAAAGGGAGCGTGACTACGCGAAGATTGCCTCAAGAGCCCAATCTCTCAGCCTAGTGGCAAATGCGGTATTCATAGCCACGGTGCCGCTTCTTTACCCCATAGACAAACGCTTGCCTTTCGTAGCTGGCGTAATTGCTTATCTGGTATTGTTTTCGCTGGCTAGCTTGCTTACCGAGCCATCCGTACAGCACGATCCTCTGACAAAAGAAAAAAACTTTAGGGCAGCAGTCCGCAGGATCATCACCAGACGTACGTTGCCGTTTTTTGTATGTGCCGGCTTTATTTATGCGGTCATCACTGGAATTACTGATGTTTTTAACTTGGGGTTTATCGAATTGGGTCTGGAGCCGCAACATATGGGCATTGTCTTTAGTGTCGCAAGTCTCGTCGGAGCCGTAGTCGGTTTGTTCGTCCATCACCTAAAGAGACTAAGCTTCCAGCAGTATGCGACTTTAGACGTTATGGTTAACGCCACAATGTTCGTTAGCTTTGGGTTACTTCGATCCCTGCCATTAGCAATCGGGGCTTTTGTGCTCAATATGAGCCTCTGGCGGTACCAAAAGATTATGTACCAGCACTACGTCCTCGAATTCTATGGAAACAAGCGATATAAAGCCACCCTTCTCTCGCTAATAAGTAATTTTGGGTTATTCCACGAAATCTGGCTGGCAATCGCATTCAGCAGCTTGGCGCAACAAATCGGCATACTGCAAGGGTTGTCTTATGGGTTGGGTATGATGATGCTGTTTTTGCCCGTTTTCTTACTGTCAATCAGGCTCTTTGTTACAAATGCCAGGGCCTCATCACTATCATCGAACCAGTGACTGTAGGGGTTTCTCTTGAACCACGTTCGTTGGCGTTTTGCCAGTTGCAGATCGTTTCGTACGAAGGATGCCTTTGCCTCGTCCAGGCTTACCAACCCTGCCAGGTAGCCACGGAAGGCTTTATAGCCGGGCGCATCCAGGGCTTTGCTGTCTGGGTATTTCGACAGTAGATGCCTCACCTCCTCTAGCAAGCCATGCCGGATCATTGCTTCTACGCGTCCCTCTATACGCTCCCTCAATACCTCTCGCGGCACACTCAGACCGATGATGAGCGTATTGTCGCGAAGGTCTTTCCTCGGTCGCGGCACACTTTTGCTCATATGCCTAGGGTTTTTTGGGTCGCGAGCCGCTCCCTGAGGTGCAAAACCATAGTCAAACAGTACGGCATCTATATATAAACCACTTCCGCCCACCATAATGGGCAACTGGCCACGCGACACGATATCTTTTATTGCTTCATTAGCCAGCTCCTTGAAGTCCGCCGCCGTAAAAGCTTCATCCGGGCTAGCAACATCCAGCAAGTGATGACGCACCTCTGCCCGCTCATCGGCCGTAGGCTTTGCGGTACCGATATCCATGCCACTGTACACCGTTCGAGAATCGGCACAGACAATCTCACCACCGAACTTCTGTGCTAGCTCTATGGCGAGAGCCGTCTTACCGCTAGCCGTCGGACCCACAATGACTATCAGTGGTCCAGGTGCCATAATCGCTCCCGCATGTTGACTCGACCACTGGAGTCAAAACTAACTCCGTCCGCCTCGAGCGCAGCCTGATGACCAGGAATCCCACCAGGGTAGCCTTCCGCCAAGGCTCCGTTTTTCTTGACCACTCTCTGCCATGGTAACTCGGGATTACCAAAATGCGCAATTCCACCGACAATCCTTGCCGCCCGCGGACTACCGCATAGTGCCGCTATCTGTCCATACGTCATCACTCTCCCTCTTGGTATCTGGGCTACGAGCGCCTCTACGCGCTCACGAAATCCAGGGTCAGCCGCGTCCATTGAAATACTCCAAAACTGCGGTCCAGTCCTTACACCGAATGACGCCATCTGTTAGCTGGCTATCGTCATGCCAGCCATAGTTTCCGAACAGTATAGGCTGAACTTGGTACTCCTTAGCACTCTTACAATGCTCAATATTGTCATCAATGAGGTACCTTGCGCCGGCTATTTTGCAGGCTTCGCCCTTGGTGAGGGTTTTGTTCTTTTGTGTATCAATGCATGCAACCGATGAAAAAACGTCACCGAACCGTTGCTTTATCCAGCGCTCAGTCGCCTGTTGCTGATCGGAGGCTCGAGAAGAGATCGCAATAAGCCGATAGGCTTCGCTCAGGACGAGAAGCGCCTCAACAGCACCCGCTATTGGCAAAACATGGGACTGATCCGTCGCATACTGTGCATGAAATTCATCAATAATTCCATCACCGTTGATATCATGTTGCTCCCAAACCGATTCATAGTATCCCCAGTATGTACCCGTTTTTATCATGTAGTGATACCGCTGGAGCGAACGGCCATGCTTTTGATTTACAAAAACTCGAAGGGCATCCGTGCTATCCGCTAGTACGTCATCAATATCTATGGCTATAGTTTGCGGGTTCATAGAGAGGTTTTGGTAACACGACTTCTTGCTTCGTTGGCGACAGTCTGGAGAAACTTGTCGACTTCGTGAGCTTCGTGTGGTTTCTGGACTTCCATGTCACTTCGGACACGCGGCACGACCTTGCCGGACTCTATTTCCTTTTCACCAATCACGACAGTGTATGGTACTTTCATCAGCTCTGCGCCACGGATTTTCTTGCCCACAGACTCGTTATCGTTATCCAGATGCACGCGCAAGCCAAGCTCACGAGCCTGTTCAAACACGCTATTGGCAAACTCTACCGTCTTAGCTTCCTGGTTCACGGTAATCAAACGTATCTGTTCCGGTGCCAGCCAAACGGGAAACTTCCCAGCAAAGTGCTCTATAAGAAGCATGATGAAACGTTCAAAGGATCCCAAAATTGCCCGGTGAATCATCACTGGCGTTTTTTCTTCGCCGTCAGAATCAACATACGTCAGACCGAATCGTTTTGGCATGGCAAAGTCCAGTTGGATAGTCGCCAGCTGCGTCTCTCTACCGAGAGCATCCCTGAACATAAAGTCCAGTTTTGGGCCGTAGAGCGCTGCCTCGCCCTCCATACGCTTGGCATTAAGCTCCAACTTGTCAGAAACGTCTTTAAGCATTGATTCAGCCTTGTCCCAATCATCCGAGTCACCGATATACTTCTCCGGCGCCCCGGAATCACGAACAGATAACGACACCCAGTGCTGGCCCCATAAGCCCAGCTTCTCGTAAAATTCCTGGATTATTTGTGCGATAGTTGTCGCCTCCTCTTCAATCTGATCTACACGGCAGAACGTATGCCCATCGTCCACGGTAAATCCTCTTGTCCGTTGCAGTCCGCCAATAGCACCTGGCTTTTCGTCTCGGTACTGCATAGTCTGTTCAATATACCTCAGAGGTAGGTCGCGGTAACTACGGGGTCGGCTGGCATATATCTGGGTATGGTGCGGACAGTTTACTGGCTTGAGCACGAACTCCTGGTCGTAGTGGCTACTTACCCTAAACAGCTCATCCTCAAACTTCTCCGCGTGTCCGGATAGCCGATATAAGTCTATCTTCGCTAAATGTGGAATCGAGACTTGTAGCATCCCATACTGTTGACTGATTTCTTTCAGTGCACCTTTTAGTTCTTCAATCAGCACGGTTCCTCTCGGTGTATAGAGCGGCAGGCCTGCCCCAACTAAGTCCGAAAATGTAAACAGATCTAACTCTTGACCAAGTTTGCGGTGGTCGCGCTTCTTAGCCTCTTCCAACATGTTCAGGTGCTGCCGCAACTCCTTCTCGGTCGCGAAAGCCACACCATAGAGTCGCTGCATCTGCGGATTACCCTCTTTACCGCGCCAGTAAGCACCAGCCACGCGCATGAGCTTGAACGCCCCTACTCTACCAGTCGTTTCGACATGCGGACCGCGACAGAGGTCAGTAAAATCACCGTTTTGGTAAAACGACACATTTTCTACCGCCGCATCACCTTCGGCAATCGTACCAAGCTCATCTGCGTCCAAGTCCTTAGCGACCGTCGTACCGGCACGCTTAAGGTCGTTGAGCAGCTCCTCTTTATACGGTTGTTTGGTCTCTTTGGCCCAAGCAATCGCCTGGTCTATGGGCAACTCAAACCGTTCAAACGGCTCGTTAGCTTCGATGACTTTACGCATCTCCACTTCAATACGCCCAAAGTCGTCTTCGGAAATTGTTATATCACCAAGATCTATATCGTAATAAAAACCATTCTCTACCACAGGACCGACGCCAAATTTTGCCTTAGGCCAAAGATGCTGGACCGCCGTCGCAGTAATATGTGCCAGACTGTGTCTCATTGCGTGCAGCTGGTTATCCGGTTGGCTCATATTTTTCTCCTTATAAATAATAAAACGCGTAGACAATGGCATTTCCAAAATCTTTACGCGTTTCGGGTCCTGATAGTTCTCAAGACGGTTCCACCGAAATCTTTCACTTCTGTCACATTGGTTATCGTACCTCTGTGGCCACGCCTACGAAGCTCGGTGGTTGGTGAGGCCACCTCATTGCTCCCCAACAGTATAACACCCCTGTTGTGAAATAAAAAAGTGATTGAAGACTCTCGCACTGACTTCAATCACTTTTGGTCAAAACACTCTCGGCAAAACTTCGCCTTGCTGATCTGCCTCCAGCAAACCAGTTACTTTATCTTAGCATACTAGCACTATATGGCTAGCAGTTTAGTATTGTGTTTCTTACATTTCCACTTGGGGATAACTCATTTCAAGCATTACCATATATGATATATCTTTTCATTTCCCCGATTATTTGCTATGCTGGTATCTGTTTACGAGTCAGCGGCAATCAACGATTGGAGCTACACCAATCTTTCAAACCAGGCAACTTGTTGCTGTTTGGAAAATTGAGAGGAGACGGCTTGTTTGGATAGATACTTTTGCCGAACAAACTTGTTTTGTCGGCAAATCAGCTACCCAAACATTACACGTTGACGGGGGCGATTAGCTCATTTGGCTAGAGCGCAGCATTGACGTTGCTGAGGTGATAGGTTCGAATCCTATATCGCCCACCAATACAGTAGTCGACCGCAAGGTCGGCTTTTGTATTGGTGAGACAGGACGATTCCACGAAGTGATATCGCCCACCAGAAATTCTCCCTACCCGGGTTTTTTTTATTACCGAGAGGCTATGCCTTTTGGGTACCGTCCAAGAAGAATTCTTCAATCACATGACGCAAAGCATTGTCTGTACAGTCTGGCGCCACATAGTCGGCGAGTTCCTTGAGCGCAGGGATAGCGTTACCCGTCGCCACCCGAAACCCTGACGATTCGAACAAAGGTAAGTCATTTCCACTATCCCCCATACCGATGAGATGCTCCCGCGCCACACCCTCAAGCTGACGCCACTTTTCAACTGCGTGCTCCTTGGTAGCCTCTGCATGTGTGACGTGCACATCGACTGCATTACCACCACTCCACGAAGGAGTTATGTGTGCGACGGCACGCCCCTGATACTCAAGATTTATCGCATTTATCAACTGCTCCGCCTCATCTGGGGCAACATCAAGAAGATAAAGATAGCGCAAGCTATGCGGAAGCTCGCTTACCCCCGACAGCGGCAGCTCCTCTTCGCTACCTGTCATGTAGATATATCCACCACGAGTGTATCGCTTAAATTCTTGGAGTATCTGGTTGGATACTCCGTCATCGAGATGCTTCTCCCAAACACTTTCTTCGCTCAAAGGATCAATGATACGCGTACCGCCTTCGATGACGCACAAGGAAGCGAGCCCTAGCTTCTTAACAACCGGCCTGGCAAGCTCCCAAGAACGGCCCGTCGCACAGCCGATTTTTGCCCCCCTATCTTGCGCCCGCGCCACAGTCTCTTGGGTTGCGGCATCAATTTCTTCGCCGGAAGATGCAACCGCCACAGTCGTCCCGTCCAGATCAGTAATTAGAGCTTCATACTTCATATATTCCTCTCGTCGTATATCATCATACCTAAGATAAGTAGTCTTCACAGATTCTCTGCAAGTAGCGGATATTGTGGACCGACACCAGCGTACCTGCCAACGTTTCACCGACCTTGAATTGATGGCGCAGGAATCCTTTGGAGTACCCTCCCCTGCACGTCGTACAATCACAACCCGGATCAATGACCCCCGTATCATCGGCATATTTAGCATTTGTCAGGTGGATCTTCTCATCACCTGTCACCCAGGCAGTAGCGTGGCGGGCATTCCGCGTCGGCAGCACGCAGTCCAGCATATCTATCCCGTGCTCGATCGCAAACCGTAGATCAATCGGGTCGCCCACCCCAAGCAAAAAGCGCGGGCGCGGCGAATCATCATACAGTGGTGCCAAGTATGCCAGCATGTCGTGCATCTCCTCCCTGCTCTCGCCGACAGAGAGACCGCCAATGGCAATGCCGTCTACAGGTAAGCTTTGCACAATCTCTAGGCTCTTTTTGCGCAAATCTTTGTCCAGCCCACCTTGGACAACACCAAATAACAGAGGTCGCTCGTCTGGATCCATGTCTCTTGTAAGATGCTGGAACTCGGCCAAAGAACGCTCGAGCCAACGATGCGTCCGGTCAAAAGCCTCCTTGGTCCGGTTGCGCCCTTTGTCATCGAGAGCCGTTACGTCATCAAAGGCCACCATCATATCTGCGCCCAGCTTCATCTGGATCTGTATGGATTTTTCAGGAGACAAAAACACCGTACTACCAGTCTTTGGATCCTTGAATGTCACGCCCTCTTCGGTAATTTTGTTAATGTGGGCCAGCGAAAATACCTGGAAGCCACCTGAGTCAGTGAGCATGGGCAGCGTCTGCTTGGAAAATTCGTGCAGTCCGCCCAGCTTTGCGACGGTATCTTCACCGGGCTGCAAATGCAGATGGTACGTGTTGGCAAGCACGACCTGCACCCCTGTTTCACGCACCATCTCCGGCGTTACGCCCTTCACCGCCCCACGCGTACCGTCAGGCATAAAAGTCGGTGTCCGCACTTCTCCTGCACGAGTTTTCAGGACACCCGACCGTATCCCGTCCTTCTCAGACAGCAATGCAAAGTAATTACTCATCCCTGTTATAGTACCACACAATACCGCTTGTGCTATTGACAGAGTATTGACATCATTTCATAGTCTCGATATACTGGTTCGGTTAAACGGGAGGCGCTCATACTTGAGTACCGTTTCGAGTTCGCTCGAGGGCTTCCAGCTGTTCTACGAAGAATTCGCTGCCTCGTCGAAATCAATAAGTCGAATACGACGCACTCGCACCGCGCTTACTACTAAGTAGAGTCGAGTGAAGACCCTAGGCTATGAGAGACGCCTAGGGTTTTTTCATACGACCTTCTCTTCGATCGACTTTTTCCCACATGCTAGGAAAGTTTTCCACTTGTATTTTCGATAGCGTGATGTCAATATATTGACATGGTTAGCAGTGGCTTTGCTTTATGATAAAGCCTTTGGTTCATATGCGAAGCATATAACCTCAAAAGGCTATCATCGCTCGGAACGCGGAATACATCCGCCGCTCCAGCCGCTCTTCCCGAAGAAGGAGAACAAGTAATGGTTTGTATATATTGCAGCAACGAGACGCGGGTAACGAATTCTCGTCATCAGAAACGCACAAACGGTGTATGGCGACGTCGTACCTGTGTAGTTTGTGGGACTACTTTTACCACTCGGGAGGAGATAGACCTGACCGGCAGCATTACGGTCAAGAGCCAGAAACAATTAGAAGCTTTCCAGCGCGATAAATTATTCATGAGCATATTCGATAGCCTTAGACATCGAAAAACCGCCCTGGAGGATGCTACGGCCCTCACAGACACTATTATCAGCCGGCTCTACCCGTTTATGAAGGATGTCATCATCGATCGGACACATATCATTGAAGTTACCCTGCAAAGCCTCCGTCAATTCGACAAGGCCGCGGCCACGCATTACGAAGCCTTTCACCCGACGGCCGGTAAGCCTACGCGTCGATAAGCGGATAGATGTCTATCGCCGGTTCTTCATAAGGATGGGCTTTTCGCAAGGCACTGATGATCTGAGGGAGGTTCGCCTGCTCACAGGTAATTTCTACGCGCTCTTCTTCAACAACTTCTGGAGTATCAACGGTTCCTATTGCCGGATGAGCTCCATTCCGCGGCACGAAACGTCCGATCCCTTTTACCGAGAAGCTACAATGCGTATAGTTTCCGATGGCACCTCCACCAGCGTCGCCAACGGCTTGTCTTGTTAGTTCCGCGTGCGATTCGGGCACCGTAAAAACCAGCTTCACTAGATTGGCCATCACATGACTCTCTGTTTATTTTCTTTGACGACCGCTTTATCGGTTACATCGAATTTGTTCAGGTTCCAACCGAATAGCAACCGGGTTTGCGAGTTTAGCGCCGCAAGTGCGTTGAATACTATTGTTGTCACTGGCAACATAATCCATTGTAAGACCATGAAAAGCGTGCGATGGTGCTTATAGCGGGCGGGTTTTGGCGGCAGCAACTTGAGGCTCAAAAACAGTGTTACTACGATGCCGGCCAAGGCGATGGTCTGGATGCGGCTGGCAATGATTGGCAGCTGGTTAGACGCGAAATCGTCAGTGTTCAAAAATGCCGGTATAAAGGCTGCAAACGCCAGTAGTAGCGGCGCGGTTGCCCAGCTCACATGCCCCTCAAGCAGCCGCAGAAACTTAAACGTCAAATCCAACTTTGGTACTTTATTCGGTTTGAAAAAGCCCGTTTCCAGGACATAGGCTACATCCGATGCGCCCCAAGCCCAGCGGCGGATCTGAATGAATTGCGCCTTGATTGTCTTGCGCAAAGTACTCGATAGTACCGCATCCTGGTAAATCGGCAAGTACATGGGATACACGTCGTGGTTGCCGTCATAACGGAAATACGTCCGCCAGAATTGGTGGCCGTCTTCCACAATCGTCCGCACGCTCCAGAAATCAGTGTCAATGAGCGCCTTCATGCTCTGGGCATGGCTGGAAAAGTTACGGATCATGTGCGGCCGCAGGCTCAGGACCACGTTCCAAAAGGTGTTGCCGGTGGCAATCACCCGCATCGGTGCCGGGACATCCCAGATGTTGTTCGTAAACATCGGTACCGGTTGGAACGATACGACTGCCGGATCGGGCGCCATCGTGTACAGGTAGCTCAAGGCGGCTAGGTAGTACTTGTGTGGACGATTGTCAGAGTCCAGCGTAGTAACGATAACCCGCAGCGGGTCTATTTTTTGCTTCTCTAGATACTTTGCCAATTCCCGGCCGGCATACGTGATGTTGCCACCCTTGCCGCGCACCTCGCCTTCGGTCAGCGGGTGCTTAAAAGCCATGGTCTTCTTGAACCTAGATCCGTATTCTGACACGAGCTCCGTAACCGCTTGCTCTGACTGCGCACCGTCCCTGCCTTCGTATGCAAACACCAACACCACCTTTTGCATGTCATATTCTGACTTCAGAACAGATTGGATAGTTGGCTCGAGTACCTCTCTCGTCTCGTTGTATGCAGCGATGATGATGGCATGTACCATATCGTTCGGCTCCACTGCCGGGCCCCTTTCTTGCAAACGACGAATATTTTCGTAGTGCCAGGCCGGAGTATGTTTATCCGGTTGCGCCGCTTTGCGACTTTCCAATTCCTGAAGCATTTGTGGCCACGGCAGTTTCATTTGATCTTGAATCACCTTATAGCCTTGCAGCGAGCGAATTGTCAGGCCAGCAGACTTCAGGAACCACAGCAACAAGTAAGAGATGATGAGCAGGACACAGAGGGTGGGGTTCAGCCAACTCAATATAAACGGCAGTATCAAGATCGACCAACTAAGCAACCCTGGCACCATTTCAAAAAAGCGGTAGCGCTTACCCTTGTCTTTTTGATATGGAATCTCGATACTTTTCACCAATGTTGCCTCTACACTTATCTAAGGATAAGTAATGCGTTACTAACAATGATAGACAAACATAGCAGCAAGGTACCCAAAGCCAGAATCGCTACTGCAAATTGCCGCCGCACCGGATATACGCGGATGCTCAAAATTGTATGGACCGCCAGAACAAGCAATCCAAAGACTACAAAGCTTACTAACGGCTCAGGTCCGCCGCGCTTGAAAGCGCTAAGGCCTAGGTTGGCGCGGTACTGGACAATGTAGACATCCGAACCGCCACCATCCAGCCGAAAGAGTACGAGCACGCTTCCCAGAAGCGCCAGGAACGTGTTGACGCTAAGAAGCAACACTACAACTCGGTCATGAAAATAATTTTTTGGTATGTGCATTTGGTTGTAAGTATAGAATCAAAAGCCAAAAGTTTAAAGTGGTGCGGGTACAGAGAATCGAACTCTGCTCTCAACCTTGGGAAGGTTGCATATTAGCCACTATACGATACCCGCATGAGGCGTAATGGATTGGCCTACAAGTCCCCTCCGCTATTCAGCTCTTTAAATCCTTTCGAAGTCGTAAATGCGAAGTGGAGCCACCTCGGGGGCTCGAACCCCGGACCTCAGCTTTACGAAAGCTGCGCTCTAGCCAACTGAGCTAAGGTGGCAAAAAACAGAGGCTATTATAGCAAAATATAGTTATTTTGTTAGTCAGATTGATTATGTGCTCTATTCATTAGCTTACGCCCCACATGGACACGATTACTAACTGCTCTTTCTTTCCTCCCCTTGCCTCTGTTTAGCCCAGCATATGTTGCCGTCAACGAGTCACAATTTGGGCAAATTAAACGCAGATTGTCTTCCGTATTATTTTGCCAATTACCGTCAATATGGTCTGCAACCAACGGTATGACCCCTGTGAAAGTATTGACCTCTGACCAACCACAAATGCAACATTTATTGTCGTACTTTTCACGCAGATAACGCTTAACATACCTCGATACGACACCAAGCCTTTGTAGACCGCTGACTTTCCCATTAAGCCACTGCTGAATATATAATTTGTACTGGAAGTCAGTTTGGCACTTGTTGCTGCAATATTTGTACGATGGCCGAGCAGTCACCTGACGACAGTTCCTGCAATTTGACCTTGGTTTTTTTGGCATTGGCATAATTAGAGCATAAGGCCAACCAACAACCTACGTCAATTCATGCGCTGGTTGTTTTTATACAAAAGTCTACAGATGAACCGCGTTGCATAAACAGAGATATTTTGGTAGCATAGCTTGGTCGACAAATGCGGGCTCGTGGTGTAGAGGCCTAACATGCCTCCCTGTCACGGAGGAGATCGCCGGTTCGAATCCGGTCGGGCCCGCCATAGAAAAAGTCTCAGACTGTAAGTCTGGGGCTTTTTCTATTGATGAACGTGCTTGTGATCCGAACCGAGTCTTTTGCGCCAGCAAAAGCGGTTCGATAAGCAAAGCCACGCACAGGAGCTTGCTCCGAGCATGGCTGCAGGTTATATAGAATAATCCGGTCGGGCCCGCCAGAATTAGGAAATCACCCAACGGGTGGTTTTTTAATTCTGTTGCCTAATTGGTTTGAAGCGAGGCAATCTGAGCGAATGCAGTAAGCAGATCGCCGGTTCGGTCGGCAAGCTTGGCCACATGAGTGTATCCCGAGGACAGACGCAGACATGCAGTCATCCGGTCTCAATTGCAATCACCAGCTATTGACATATATTATTTTATATGCTATTATCAGTAGTATGGAAACTCCAACAGAAAAGAAAACCACATTAAGAGACCGACTAAAGATAGACGCGTCTTTGGTAGTGCGCTCCATGGTTACGCCCCCACTCTCGCCGGAGGATATGAGACGCATTGAATACGAAGAGCAACAGCGGCGCCTTTCAGACGCCAGAGAGCTTGCAACCCCTGGTGATGAGGTTTACCTAGACGCCCTTGGGGACGTTGTTACCGCTCGCGTGATGGAAGAGGCTTCGCACACTGACGAGAACCCCATAATGCAACCTATCCCTAACGAGATACTGCCAGCCGAGCCGCCCATTACCAGGCAAAAAGGTAGTAGTGATTCGTAAAAAGTTAAGCGGCTCGGAAATCTGACTCAATGCCCCGATAAGTCACTGAAAGTAGTGATATCATAGAAGTAGTGCAAGCTAATGAAGTTGTTCGACCCCCGGACTTACAGGCCTGGTTCCGCAACGAAAGATACGAGGCTAGCTCGCAGTTACTAAAAATAAGACCTAGCCTACCCCAAGATGAAAGATTGACGCGCGTTGTACTTAATGGTCTTATCTCTCAGGCCGTACGGATTGAACTTCCGCAGTCCTAGTAGTAGAGCCCCACACCTGTCCTATATTTTCGCTTAACACACCTGGCTACAGCAATGTCGACCAGTAGTACCAAAAGTGCTGCAAAAGGATGGCGAATATAACCAGATACCATACTACCAGTACTTCACCATGGTATTTGCGCACAAACACAGCAGCCCGTTCCATGCCTTTGGGCACGCGTATGTTTTTCTCGCCGATATTATATAGGGTGATGTACCAGAAGACAGGTATGGTCACCATCCATACGGTAAAACACCAGGGACAGATTGCATTAATCCTGTAAACACCCTGGAAAAACAGATAGTGCATGAACACCACGCCAACTGTTGCTGCTAGTTGTGCGCCAAGCCAAACCCACCTCTTAACCTTTGCACCACCTGCGAGCAATACACCAAACGTAAGCAACATACTGTACGCAACCAAGCCAAAAATAGAGTTTGGTACGCCGAGTAAGCTCGCCTGCTCTGTCTTCATGACCGAGCCGCAACTAAATATCGGGTTAATGTTACACGACGGGTCATAGTTCGCATTTTGTAGGATTTGCACCTTGTCATATGTCAAGGCAAACGATGCGATACAGCCGATTATGCCGGCGCCAATCAGCAGGTACGGCAGGAGCTTGTTGAGAGTCAGTGCTTCTTTGCGTATATGAAACATGTCGATTTTTTATATTCGCGTGCGGAAAAATACTGCCAAAAGCGCCATGGCACCGCTTGCGGCAAAGGCAATGTAAGCCGCGATGCCGGCTATGTTGCCTACGGTGCCGAAACCATACCCGCTCGTAAGTAGTATGCCGCGCAGTGTTTCGCCCTGGAACAGTGTTTGCTTCTGCTCTTGAAGTTCTTTGTTCTCCGGATCCTTCCTGGCCTCTGTGCTGATTTCGGCATACACCTTGCCGTTCGCAACCTGCTTCAGGTGCTCGCCGATGTACTCATTGGCATAGGCTTTGGCCTTTTCGGGTGTATCTACAAGCTGTCCGGCATACTGCTGCAGATCAGGATATGTTGCAGGATCGAGCGCCGGGCTGCCTTTGGCCGGGAAGTATATTTTTTGGGCGGCCAGTTCAGTCTTGACCATATTACTCGTAAAGTTATGTGCCCAGAGTGCGAGGCCACCTACTACTAAGAGTGCCCCTGCAGCTATTGCCGACAAGTACATAAATACTTTATTGACTGCCTGGTTTTGAGTTTTTGTTACCGCCTTTGCCATTTGGATTCCTTTCAGCGCTTCTTTTAGATTACCCTTATACTAACTTGGAATGTAGAATAAATATGTGACTCCAGTCACGTTTATTAGAAAACCATAACGATTATTATACGATGAATCAGCGCCGAATATCAGACAAGTTGCGGAGTCACTTCGGTTCCAGCGATGTAAAAGCATATGCCAAGGGCGAGATAATAACGCACGCCGGCCAAGAACCGGAAGGTATTTCGTTTCTGGTTGACGGCGTGGTTGAACAGTACGACATCACTCCGGAAGGCAACAGAATAACCGTTAATATTTTTCGGCCGCCAGCGTTTTTTCCAATGTCGTGGGCAATCAACAAAACGCCAAATACTTATTTTTATATCGCCTCAACAGATGTGAAGTTACAGCGGGCCGATGCTGACAAGACCATAGCTTTTTTACTGCAGAACCCTGAGGTAATGCTTGACCTTTTGAGCCGGGTATACAGAGGCACAGACGCGCTATTGAAACGACTGGTACTGGCAACGAGCGGCGTTGCGGCAAGCCGCTTGATTTTTGAGCTCCTCATAGAAGCCTATCGCTTTGGGACCGAAATAGATGATAGCAGAAGGCTCGTGAACATAAAGCAGCATACCCTGGCCGCTCGGAGCGGGCTCGCCAGAGAAACGGTCAGCCGAGAGCTTCATAAGTTGGAAAAAGCCGGTATGATCTCACTCACCAAGCACGGCATTGAAATAGATGCGAGTAAACTCGAGCAAAAATTAGAATTCGACCCTTAAGGCCTACTGGTCCTGTAAAGGTGGGTGGACTGTGGACAGCTGCCGTGCATAGTGACATTATCAGTACTATGACGAACGGAGCCACAAATCCCGAAGGCAGAGAGACCCACTACCCAAAGGAAGAAAACCTGGGGAGAAACTGTCTCTTTTGGAACGCTGGAGGGACTTTCAGGTGTGACTTTCCCAAAGCGGAGCTACTAGGCAGAACAAGCTGCGAAGGCATCATCGACGATGTTTGTTTGTTCCTAAAAGACGGACGGGAGCCACTCAGCCTCACAGAGGAACAGCAGATTGAGCTCACGACCCGTGCCCCGGGGCTAGATCACAAGTTCTACATTCCTCCTGGTGAGACCGTATAGCCCTGTCGCTGCATGAGTAAGTACACGCTGTGTAGTATGCTTTACTACTGGTTCCGGGTAGGCTGGTGACTCCGACAGTCGTCTGTCCAACCTATGGTTTTGGTGTCTCACCGAGTGAGATATACAGACGGGTTCCCTTTTTGTCTTTGAGGTCATTTATGTATTCAGAAATGTCTTTGAACTGGAACAGTATATGAGCGGCCTTGATTTTGTCCCCTTCGGTATCAAGGTTTTTGAGAATCTCCAGAGCATAACCGGTGTTCACGATACCCGATACGTGGCCTTTCTTCAGCCGAAAGAGCGCATCCGTGGTCTGCGCCGACAGGTCACGGTCGGTGCGCTCCACTAACCCTGGCAACTCTCCGCCATTGCCTTTCGTACGGTTGTCATCCGAATATTTTTTGGCTACATCCGCGAACTTGGCACCACGACGGATCTCGGCGAGCGCCGTTTCTGCCTGGGTCTTGGTTTCTGTATCCAAAGTAGCCGCTACCTTTTGGGCGAGTAATTCCTGGCGCAATGAACGCTTGAAGTCGTTGACTGACCAACCCCAGTAGTCTTTTAGCACGTCCTCAAACACCTGCTCATTACCACCAAGCCGGTTCTGGTTACGCACGATGGTTATCTGATCATCAACTTCTTGCGCGCTGACACTAATGTTGTGTTGCTCGGCGAGCAGCTTGACATAGGTATCGTTTACGACTTTGTCCAGAGCGCGACGCTTGAAGTCTTCGAGCTGAGGCGCATTCTTAGGGTCGGAAAAATCCGTATCAAGCTGGTTCTCGTAGTAGTGCGTGTAGTGCCGAAGCTCAAACAGGTAGTTCTCATATGAGACGAAACGTCCACCAGCACGGGCTATCGGGAATGGGAAGACTTGCGTGACACGGTATAAAAACGTTGAACTGGACTGGAATTTATAGAGGGCAAGCGTAGAGTACGTAAAGAACGCTACTATCGTTACGATGAACAGGCCTGTCGAAATCAGCACGATACGGTGCTTGGAGTGCTGTAATGGGTAGATGTATTTACGGGCGGTGCCAAGCACCTCTTCACGATGCGCCGCCACCGTTTCGTTCGTGATACGCGGTGCGCTATCCTGGAGCTCCGGCTCCTGCTTGCGCCTGGGACGTTTGTTTACCAGATTCCTAAGCTTCTTCTTCAAGATCTAATGCTTCCTCTTCTTGCATTTCGGGAGTCATTTTGACAGGCTCTATACCTTCGTCCCGCATAATCGTTATGAGTTGTTTGTATAGTTTGGCCGGATGATGCACCTCGTGGATGACCAAATCCCCCATGTAGGTTTGCACGAGTATTGTACCATAACCGAGAAGTGTCGCCTGTAGCCCTTTTATTTCGTAATTCAGGCTCTGGATCTGATTGAGACTCAGATCAACGAAGCTTTTGCTGAAAAGGCCTTTCTGTGTAATCTGTATAAACCGCAGGTCAGTGACGATATACACGCTGTAGTACCAATTTATCCAAAATGGAAAGAATATGAGCAGCCCAAGACCAATGCCGCCGAACAGGCCGCCAAAAAACCACCCGAACCCCAGGGTCGGCCAGATAGCCGTCGGAAGAATGCCAAAGAGCGGCCCAAGCATGCCGAAGACTAATCCTTTGCGCATCACTATGGGGTGCTTGCGGAACATCAGCAAAACTTCTTCGTCATCGAGCTGATCAGGAAACTGTTTTGGCACTTCGTTTTCTGTTTTTTCCTTGGCCATATGTTTATTTTACCCCAATTATGAGTATACTTATACTTTAGTTGAGGTCCGGTAGCTCAGCTGGATAGAGCGCCGCCGTCCTAAGGCGGGCGTCGGGGGTTCGAATCCCTCCCGGATCACCAGAATAATACCCCATAACAAATGGGGTATTATTCTTTGCGAACGAATTTATTGCTAAACCTGTGTCAATTGCTCGTGGACTGTTTTGTACTCAAAAAGCTCGTTGTCATCGAACCACATCTTGATCTCATGCTCAGCCTCCTTGACGGTACCAGACGCATGCAGGATGTTCGCCGCACCTTTTTTTCTCAGCGAGGCTCTTCCTAGACTCAGATGCGCATAATCGCCCCTAATGGTGCCTGGCGGAGAATCTTTTGGTCCAGTTTTACCTACCATCTTTCGCACGATTTCAACTGCCTGACTACCCTCTAGGACCATTGCGATAACTGGTGCACTTTTCATAAAATCACGTGTGGCCTCGACGATGACCTTACCTATTTCCTCTATAGATTCACTGTACTCTACACCATAATTATCCCAGTCTTCTTTGGTCTTATTACCGACAATAGGTATGAGATCATCAGGATAGTGGTTACGGAGCAACTCCATTTCAGGGATCATCATTTTCATACCAATGATTTTTAATCCCACTCTTTCAAATCGAGTTATAATCTCGCCTGCTATAGCCCGCTGTACTGTATCTGGCTTGAGAATGATCAAAGTTCTTTCCACGTAAAATAATCCTTCTTTATGTATTTTCACCAGTATAGCAAAGTTATCAACGCACTGCACTTATGTCGTACAATGTGTTTATGCTATTCGCCAAAGCCAAAACAGATTTTCTTGAATATCTGGAAATCGAGCAAAACCGCTCGCAGAAAACGATTGCCAATTACGATCATTATTTGACTCGGCTTATAGACTTCGCCGGTGACATCACCATAGGCGACATAGATGCGGAACTGATACGCAAGTGGCGCCTATGGCTGAACCGGCTTGGCACCAACACCAGCGACGAACTGAGCAAAACAACTATGAATTATCACCTCATTGCACTACGCAGTTTTTTGAAGTTCTGTGCCAAACGTAACATCCCCGCTCTTACCGCCGACAAGATTGAACTTGCCCGGACCAAGCGCAAGCAAGTAACTTTCCTGTCGCCCGAAGAACTGGAACGATTATTTGCGCAGCCTGATCTTCAGACCCTACCCGGATTGCGTGACCGGGCAATCCTTGAACTACTTTTTTCTTCCGGACTGCGCGTCTCTGAGCTCGTTGGATTAGACAAGGATCACATTAACCTCAAGCGACGGGAATTCATGGTACGAGGTAAAGGCCAAAAAGACCGACCTATCTTCATCAGTCCTGAGGCAGCCGACTGGGTACAAAAATACCTCGACAAACGAACCGACACGACGAGGCCTTTGTTCATTCGCTACAGCGGGAGTAAAAAAGTTGACCTGACAGGTAATTATCATCGCCTAACCGCCCGCAGTGTCCAACGCATGGTTGCCAAAAACGCCTTGCTGGCTGGCATCACCAAGCCGGTTTCACCCCATACACTGCGCCACTCGTTTGCGACAGATTTACTCATGAACGGAGCTGACCTGAGATCCGTCCAAGCCATGCTCGGTCACAGCAATATAGCTACCACACAGATTTATACACATGTCACCGATCCCCATCTAAAAGAGATCCACAACAAATTCCACCGTAACAAAGATTAGGCTTCAAGTGGCGCTAGGTCCGAGGGTCACACTCGTCACCTGATGTCTGCGGCGCTATAACTGTTGGCCCAGTCCTAAAAGTAAAGTGCTTACACAAGGTGTTTCGTGACTGGATCGCGAACTCCGGTGCAATTTGTTCCCTGTTTGCAGTAGGCGCTGGTACCTGACGGTTCACCTTGATTCGCTTTACTACTCCGGCAACACGGCCCGTCACATCAATCTCGACCTGTGCTCCAGTGGTTTCGAGCGGACTAGGCGCTGCCCCTCTGAATATTCGTACTGTTACTGGCGTATTCCGATAAATAGATTTGAGCCGCAGATAGGCCAGATTTGATGATATACCACTAATGACGAACGTGCACCTACGGGTACCGGCAGTTGGGTCGTCACATTGTACTCCTACTACTTCACCCTTATTTTGGGAAGCTGATGGTGTCTGCCGGAATAACCCAACGCCTCCTGCGCCAGATCCTCCCGTACGGTATGGAACCAGGAAACCAACTGCCTGCCCTGTTATCATAGCCTCTCTTGTCATTCCACTACCGAACGGCAACAGCTCAAACCGAAGCATGCCAACCCTGCAGGTGGCAGGCCAGTTTACTGGCAAAGTATTGGTTACGGTATAACAACCGGCGAGCGGATTTGGGTCTCCTGGCGCATCACTGTCCCAGGAGATCTCTACCCTGTCTATAGACCCCCCGTCTTCTGCTTCCAATGGTATTACAGTCGATTCATTCGTATTGATACCATCGTATTCCAGCCGTGTCGGCGAAGCATCAACTAACAAACATGAGTAAGCCACATTGTTGCCAAGGTTCGAGGTTAAACCTGCCGCCGTGGTGAAGTCATCGCAATCATTGTATGGTCCGCCGGTGACTAAAGATGGATTCGTATTTAGCGCATTCATAGCATCATTCACCGCAGACTCCGCTGCATATAATGCCTGTACATTTAGTTGACGATCGGTCGTCTGAACTTGCTCGCGCCGTACAACACGGGCGTAAGACATGACTATAAGGGTTGTTATGACCATAATCACTGTCACGACCATAAATGATACAAGTCCCTGCTGATCATGGGTAATGTTGCTCTTTTGTGTGTGTCTTCTCATCCCTACACCCTCTTTCGTGCAATTGTTGTTAGTTGAGACACCGCACAGAACTGTGAAAGAATCCTGTCATTGCGACATACTGTCTCACCACTAATCGTTTCTAACATGTCATCATCCCCGCTTACAACTCTGATTGTAATTTCATATAGGTCGTTATTTAGTGGTGTAATAGAGAACCTCGTAAGCCGCATTCTCATGTTCATGAGCTCTTTCGCATCCGTTCCGGTGAGTGTACCTGTATCGACTGACCCGTTCTTGCCGCTTGTGCCGCTGCATGCGGGGACTGTTTCGGACATTAGTACATGGGGCCTCACAGGCGCGGTATCCCTTCGCTGCACATTGCGCGTAAAACTATAGCGCTTGTTGCCAATACAATGCCATCCAGCTGCCTCATTTCCAAAAACTCCACCGCCAGTAAACTGAACCGCTTCGACCACATCATCCGTAATTAATCGGGCAGTCTCCTGGGTCCGGCTAATCGTGGCACCTTTATAGTAGGACCGACCTATCTCCAGGAGTCCATAGGTACATAGCAACAGTACTGTCGCGAAAACAGCACTGGCTATCATAAGTTCTACCAAGGTAAAACCTTTTTGTTTTTGGTTGATACGTTTGTGTTGCCTCATGGGTTTGGATATGCCCTATACCTTATGAACATCTCTTCTGCTGTGCCGCTTCCTGTCTTTTGCCACTGTGCTCTGACCAAAAAGGTGTTCGGAGCTTCGCGACGGATCAAAATAGTATAAATGCCTCTGGTAGTGCTGGCGCCACCTCGACTTAGGTTGTTGTTCAGAAAGAAGGTATTGCCAACTCCCACGTTAGCAAAGATATCAGCCGACGCAGCGGGGTCTTTGGTTGCTGCACTCAACAGCTCGGCTTGGCTCTGGACTAGCTTGGTTGCCTCTGAACGCTCCTGAGATACGCGGGTACCGTTAAGTGACCTATTAGCGGACACGAAAGCACCGCCCAAAACCGCTGACACCACTGCAATCGCCAACAGTACTTCAACGATAGTATCGCCGCCTTCACCCAACCGCCTTAGAAGCCTGCCGCTGCGCATGTCCCACTCTCCATTACCACCTCTGTAGTCAACCGGCTATTTTGGGTACCAATCCTGAGCAAGGCCCGTTGATTTGTACCTGCGTCATCCATACAGACTACAACACCTCCGGCCGGATTTATTGGCGTAGCATCTGAAACCGAGTTAATAGCTGATTCCATATTGGCGGAAGTACTACCAGTGAGGGGAACCAGGTTCACGCTCAGCGCCGTTGGATTCGCAGAGGCAGCCGCCCCAAACGTCGTGAAAAATCCTACACCATTAATTACCGTCCCACCTCCACCGCCAATGCGCATACCCCTAATGGTAAGCCCCCTTGGAACCTGCTTTGTTTCTACCATGCCGGCGGCTGTTATAGCCCTCGGGTTTGCCTCGTTATAATTCTCGACGTTCCGTTCATCAGAAGAAACCGACGTCCTACGCGCACCGGCAACTGAGTAGACGTTGTATGACTCACCAGCCGAAGCTCCTACGAAATGTATCGCACGTCCCACCAGTATACAATCCTGGCTCGTCCCTTGCTGGCCGCCTCCTGGAGGCGCCGGTGTGATATTGGGCACCCTATCACTAAGAGGCCCAGTGGTAGTACACCTGAAGCCTTCTGTGCTGCTATAGAAGCCAGTGGTGATGTCATTTGCAATATCCTGAACCTGGGATTCTATTTCCCGCGCAGCGGTGTTAAATTCGGTGTTTCGCTGGCGTTGGCTGAACGTGCTTGCCACCATAACAAAAATACCCGTCGTCACAGCCAAGAATATCATTACCTCTGTAATAGTGTAACCTGTGCTTGAAGTGCGCAAAATTCTCAGAACCCTGTTTTTAGTAACAGGGGTATCAGTATGGGTATTGGCGTGGCTCCCCCGGCCTTTCATGCTCTCAAGTATATAGCATAAGCAGTAAATCTGACAGCTATTTATCCCCAGGAATAAGAGGAACCCTCAAAGTAACCCTTGGGTATACCATTCCAAGATACGGCCACCATACAGGTACACAAGTATTGTTGCGGTAATCAGAAATGGCCCGAATGGAATCCTGTCGTTTGCCTTTATAGATTTTTTTGCTAGGAACGGCAACGAGACTAACGTGCCCAATAGCGAGGCGAAAAAGATCACCATTAAACTGAGTGCTCCCGAGCCTACGAGCGGACCAATCATGAACGCCAGCTTCACATCGCCACCTCCCATCCATTTGCCGCCAGAGACCTGAAACAGCACGTAAAACAATCCTCCGATGGCCAGGAAGCCCAAAAGCGCACCGCTAACAGTACCGGCGATGTCTCCGGTCAACAATATCCTAATGACTACCTGCAGTACAGCAAGACCAATCAGCGGATAAACGATTCTGTTCGGTAGAAGCATCCAGCGGATGTCATAGGCTGCCAATGCCATAAACCCGACCAAGAACACTAGCCAGAGTGTGAAGAGTGCTACGCTTGCCGGCTCAAAACCATACGGCCAGGTAGCATAAGACAACACAAATAACCCAGCCGTCAGGAGTTCTACGACCGGGTACTGCCAGCTGATAGGTTTGCCGCAATAACGGCACTTGCCCCCAAGCGATAGCCAACTCACGACTGGCAGCAAGTCATGCCAGGCTAGCTCGTGCTTACAGTGAACACACATAGATCGGCCATATAGTGGCGATAGAACTTTCTTTTGGTTGCTCGTTAGCCTTTTCTTTGTCTCAAGCTCGTGTAGACGCCAAACAAACGCATTCACAAAACTACCAAAGCACAGGCCGAACGCTATAAGTATAAGAATATTCATTACGTACTAGTATATACAAAAACAGTATCGGTTATCCACCGATACTGTTTTAGGTTTATGCAGGTTGGTCTATGACTATGCGCCTACACAACGGTTCGGACCGGTACCGCCGCCGGCACCTTCAAGCTGGAAGGTAACGACGAATGAGCGTGGACCACCACCTGCTTGTGGTGCGCTACCATCGGCATTACAAACCACGTTACCACCGTTTACGACACGTGCATCTGTTTGTGAGTAAGCAGCACCACCGAAGCTCACCGTGGATAGTGCATCACCAGTACCTACCGGGTTACTTAGTTCAGCTGCGCTATCACAAGATGCAAATACATAGTTGCGGTTTGACAGACAATCCGTCATTGCCGCCGCTATCTTGGAAGCTGACTGCGTCCGTGCATTATTACGGCTGTTTCGTTGCAAGGCAGGTACTGCCAGGAATACGATCAGCATGATCAGTCCGGCGATAGCCAAGACGATCAGGACTTCGATGATAGTGAAGCCTTCTGTTTTCTTTTTTAGATTTTGATACATAGCGTTAGAGCCCCCCTAAGACACTATTTTATTGTTACTCATGGATGAATAATAATCATAAGCGGCAAAAAACACAAGCGTTTTCTTTTGTCATATATCTCGATTGTGTATAACCTGGGGATACCTGGTAGTTAGACGCTGATACCCTGGCCAGCCAGGCTATAAATCGGCAGCAGTACGGCTGCTACGATTACGAATGCCACGATTCCGAGCAGTACCATCAACATCGGTTCGATAATGGTTGATATGGCCTTAATCTCATTGTCCACTTCTTTTTCATAGTAGTCAGCCGTCTTCTCCATCATCTGCTCTATAGAGCCGGACTGTTCACCTATGCGCAGCATATCTGGTACCAAGGGCAAAAAGTTAGGATCGTTGACTATCGATTCGGAGAGAGCCTTACCTCCTTTGACCTTCTCAGTGGCTCTTTTAATCGAGTCTTCGAGATGAACGTTATTTATACTCTTGGATGTTATCTCCAGCACCTGGATAAGCGGTACACCACTGGCAACCAACGTTGTACCCGTGCGGGCAAAACGCGCCATGTACATCTTCATAAATAAGCTCGACAGCGGCGGTGTACGCATCTTGAACCTGTCTATATAACGCTTACCACCAAACGTCCGCGCCCAGCGCGAGACGAAGAAGGCCATCAAACCCATTGCGATCAAAACCACATACCAGAATTTGATGAGCAAATCAGACACGGACAATAATATGCGGGTTACGATTGGCAACTGAGCACCACCACCCATACCCTCGTACAATTGCTCCACTTGCGGCATAACCTTGATAAGCATAAATCCGATAACAAGGCCCATTACCACCAGCACGATAACCGGGTATACCATAGCTCCTTTGACCTTGCTGAGTATTTCAGCGTCTTTTTCCTGCTGGTTCGCGAGGCGTTCCAGTGATTTATCAAGCGTACCGGATGCTTCGCCGGCAGCGATAAGGCTAATGTATATCTCATTGAACACGGTAGGATGTTTCCCTAGGGCGACAGAAAGCGCCGAACCAGACTCCACGTCCGTAATAACATCCTGAATGACTATCTTGAGCGCCTTGTTCTGTGTCTGTCCACCCACCGTGCGAAGTGATTGGACCAACGGCAAGCCGGCGTTTATCAGCGTAGATAACTGACGGGAAAATAGAATCTTGTCTTTTATCTTTATACGGTTCTTGAACCGGGATATAGGATTACTGCCACCACTGCTCAAGGGTGTAATTTCAATCGGTGACAAGCCCTGGTCACGAAGTAACTTTGCGGCTGCTTGTTCACTTGCAGCTTGGACCTCTGCGGTAATCTTCTTCCCTGTAGCCGCATCGCGGGCAGTATATTTATACGTCAACATGACAAAGATCCCCCTACATCATACGCACGGGCTGCAATAGCCGTTTCTCGCCCCAGTACTCTTTGTATTCGCTCTTTTTTCATTGCTCTGGTGGTCTTAACCTCTCATAAGCCTGTCTAATTCGTCAATATCTACCGCTATCATACGTGCTTCATCGTATGTAACTGTACCGTTATGAATCAGATTGACCAGTGTCTTGTCCATGGATTGCATACCAAACTCGGCTCCGGTCTGAATGACCGCCTCAAGCTGGTGACTCTTTCCTTCCCTGATGATATTGCGCACTGCTGGCGTAGCCACCAAGATTTCTGCTGCCGCTATTCTACCACCGCCGATGGCCGGTACCAAACGTTGGGCGCAGATAGCCATCAGGATATTTGCAAGCTGTGACCGTACCTGCGGCTGCTGGTGCGGTGGGAAAACATCTATCATACGATCGATGGACTGTGCCGCCGAGTTAGTGTGAAGTGTAGCGAACACCAAGTGGCCGGTTTCGGCAATGGTGATAGCTGCTGCAATGGTCTCTAGATCACGCATTTCTCCGATGAGCACAACATCCGGGTCTTGACGCAAACTAGAACGGAGAGCTGCCGAGAACGAATACGTATCGTAGTGAACTTCGCGCTGCACGATGACCGACTTCTGTGACGTATGAGTGAACTCTATTGGGTCCTCTATCGTTACGACGTGGGCGGCACGTTCCATATTGATTTTGTGTAGGAGCGCAGCAAGCGTCGTCGACTTACCGGAACCGGTTGGTCCAGTAACAAGCACGAGCCCCCGAGGATATTCCGCAAACTTATTGACCACAGGCGGCAAACCAAGCTGCTCGATGGTAAGGATTTCGTTCGGGATCAAGCGCAGTGCAGCAGCCAGGTTGCCCCGTTCATGAAAGGCGTTGACACGGAAGCGCCCCAGATCCCCAAAGGCAAAACTAAAGTCAAACTCCTTGTCCTTGAGCAAGATTTGTTTCTGGTCTTCATCCAGAATAGCAAAAATCAGCGTCTCAACGGTTTCCTCTGTGAGTACTTCTGTACCAGAAATAGCAAGTAATTGGCCGTCAACACGTAGCATAGGTGGCAAACCTACCTGAATATGAAGGTCAGACGCTTTTTTCTTGATGACTTCCTCTAAGAGGATTTCTATTCTTGGTTGTTGAGCAGCCATATCAGGACATCCTTTCCGCTACGAGCCATTCTGACGACCCGTTTTGACCGTTTTTTTCGTCACCGTAACTACAGTTATGCCTCCTCAAAATAACAGCCAAACCGCGTCCGTCACAATGACTCTCGCTCCTGAAAGCTTTCCTGTTATGCCTGCTCGTTGCCATCTTTGTATTCCCACCCCTCTTGCTCTTTATGCGTTGTCGGCTGCCGCTACGCGGTTTACCTCTGATAATGTCGTATAGCCTGCTAAGGCTTTCAGATAGCCGTCTTCTCTCATGCTTACCATCCCCTCGGCTTCTGCAACCTTCTGGATTTCCGAACTAGTTGCTCGCTTCAGGATGAGCGCCTTGATGGCGTCAGATACGGGGAATACTTCATATAACCCCATACGACCCTTATATCCCCCTGGAGAGGCAGGGCTATCCATGCCCTTGAACAAAGTATAAGCGTTTTGCCCCTTCAGAGGCAAGCTTTCATAGCCAAGATCCTGCGCGACCGCTGCCATCTCGGCGTCTTTCTCAGGCAGCAACTTGCCCAGTACTTCGTGCAGGGCCTCTGTTTCTGCGGCATCAGATTGATAACTTTGCTTTCCTTCTTCGCTGATTCTACGCACCAGTCGCTGTCCAATGACCGTCCGTACCGTACTAGCTATCAGGAACGGCTCGATACCCATGTCAAGCAGACGCGGCAAAATACCAGCTGCTGAGTTGGTATGAAGCGTACTAAACACAAGGTGTCCTGTCAGGGCCGCCTGCACAGCTAGCTGTGCGGTTTCTTTGTCGCGGATTTCTCCGACCATCACAACATCCGGGTCTTGACGCAAGATAGACCGTAGACCGGCAGCAAACGTCAGTCCAACATCTGCATTTACTTGGATTTGATTGACTCCACCCACCTTGTACTCCACCGGGTCTTCAAGCGTGACGATATTGATGCCGTCACTTTTTATCTCCTGGATGAGCGCGTACATAGAGGTCGACTTACCCGAACCGGTCGGGCCGGAAGTAAGGACCATCCCGTTAGATGACTTAATGCCTTCACGAATTGCTCGCAGGGCCCGGCCTTTGTAACCCATGTCCTCGAGCTTCAAGGTTGTACCAGACTTGTCGAGCAGACGAATGACCACCTGTTCCCCCCATACAACAGGAGAAATAGCGATACGCAGGTCAATGTCCTTATCCCCAGAATGTATCGTAAACTGGCCATCCTGCGGGATACGATGTTCGTCAATCTTTAGGTTAGCGAGAATCTTGATACGTGAAACCAGAGGCGGCTCAGTACTTTTGGGTAACTTCATGATTTCGCGAAGTACCCCATCAATCCGGCAACGTATCTTGAGCTCATGCTCCAAGGGCTCAATATGGATGTCGCTAGCACGGTTCTTGGCTGCATAGTCCAGGATGGTCGATAGCGCTTTACTGATAGGCGAATCCTGGACAATTGTCTGAATTTTGTTGTCCTGCTTGCCTTTTGTCTTCTTAGTTGCAGCCTCTTCATCTTGAACCTGCTGGTCTTGCTGCTGCTGAGCGCCAAGGGCAGCCTCCATCTCCTTACCAAGGCTCGCGCCTTCGTATTGTTTGATAACACTACGAATACCCTCTTCACTCGCAGAGTATACCTTGAGCGGGCGACCAATTTTGTTGGCCAAAAAGTCCACTGCCTGCACGTTACCTGCATCAAGCATTGCCACTACCAAGCGGCGCTGCATTTCACCTAATGGTACAGCCATGTATCGTTCGGCAATTTCTTTGGGTAGAAGTGCTAGTATCTCTTGGTCAATCTGGGCATTGGTCAGGTTGACGTAGGGCACATTCGTCACATGTGCTATCGT
Source organism: bacterium (assembly GCA_029557815.1). Taxonomy (GTDB): domain Bacteria; phylum Patescibacteriota; class Saccharimonadia; order Saccharimonadales; family JAGQNK01; genus JAGQNK01. The sequence goes on along the minus strand of JAKQHX010000025.1, from coordinate 8,719 downwards.
TCGGGTAAGCTGCTCGTTAGTAACCTTACTATCTGCTATCAGCATACCCATGAAGGGCTTGTTTTCAGCTTCTGCTTTTTTTTTGATATCTGCAAGCTCTGCCGAGCTTATGAGTTTCTCGGCAACTAATCTTTCTTCGACTTGCTTTTGGGCTTCTGCCGATAAAACGCTCATATTGGTCTATCCTTTTGTTTTAAGCAGCAGCTACTGTCCCTCAATAAACGGTTTTTCGTTCTTGTTGTCATTGATTCGTATAAGTTGGGTTGGGTTGATTGAATCTTTGTTGTAATAGGCGCTACTTGGTTCTGTGAACTCCGAAGTAATGGGTTCAATCTTTGCAGCCTTTAGGTCATGCTTTGGCGAACTGATAAACTTGTTCGATATGAAAAACGACATAATACCGCCCACGAATACGATAACAATAATAAGCGCTACATCTTTTTGTTTCATTGCACAACTTCCTCGGTGATACTTAACGTACGTTCGGGCTGATAGTATGATTTACCTTGTATGCCGAGCTTCACGGCATCGACGTCATCTTCTTCCGCTTCAAAGGTCAGAACCTGTACATGAAATGGTCGAATTGAGCGACGAAAGGCCACCAGCAGGTCTACGATGCCTTTATATGAACCTTCAGCTGTCAACTCAAAAGGCATTTCAACGGCCTGCTGTACACCAGATGATTCTGTACTGTTTTGCTCAACCTCTTGGTCGATACCCGTCATCGAATGTATGATGTAACCTCTATCCTTGACGATTTTTTCAAGGCTGGATGCGAGCGCCGGATAGTCGTACTTACTGGGGAGTGCATCAAGAATGATCCGGGCATTGTCGCCATCATTTGGGCTTTTTCCGGTACTTGAACCTTTTATGATGTTTTCGCTACGGCCGACGAACTCATAGTAGCGGGTCTTCAGGTCTTTTACGGAGTTAATATTTTCGTCTAGTTTATCCCTTGCCTGTTCTTGCGCAGTAATGACCCGAGCCTGGTATGCCCGCCTAGATAACAGTGACTTAGTTGATATGAGCGAGAATGTAACGAGGAAAGCGGCTATACCAACCGCAGCGACAATCACGGAATTTGCCTTATCTATCTGTATTTTTTTGGTCGAGATACGTTGCATACCTTTTGCCATGATTATTCTCCTCCCTCTGTCTCATCAGAGGCTTGCGGCTGAAATAGTGGGGTTGGCCGTTCTGTGACCGACCGGGTAGTAATCATCGAAGGAGGTATTTCCAGCGATACTTTTTTGGTGATATTAAAGATAATCGGGTCAAAGCTTGCAGTAATCTCGTACGATACAGGCAAGGCGTCTTCTCCATCTTTTCTATCAAATGAGGCAAGTACCACACTAGAAAATGCTGCGCTCCTAGTAATAATAGGCTCGTTGTCTTCTCCAACTTCGGTGAGCTTATATTCAGAGAACTTCATGGTATCGATAAGCTGATTGACGTATCTCAGCGCCTTTGCATTACCTTCAAATTTAATGGTATTGGCCCCGAAGTCAACCGTCAGCTTGGATATTGCCACCTCATTTGGTGTAACTTTTTCGAGATAGCCCCCCAACCTTTCGGCGGCAGGCTTTGCATCATGGAGCGTATTCAGGTTGTTAAGCTGGTTTTGTACCGTCAAAATCTTGTCTATATCTTCCTCTTTTTTCAGCTGATCAGTTTTTTCTGATATGTCTTTGCTCAGATTGCCTAGATGCCTCTTCTGAACAACATTCACGCCAAAAAACAGAACCATCATAATTCCCACAGAAACCGCTGTCACTATGATTGATGTGAGCAGAACCAGATGCTTAGCACGCCGTGCCTTGATATATTCGAGTTTTACATCGGGCAGTAGGTTAAATTGAATCATATTTATTCAGACCTCTCCGCGAGTCCTGCAGCTACGCCGAAGTGATTCGACACTGTCAAAAGCTCGTTTTGCTTATCTGGCGAGAAGCTGACATTGCGCCAAGCATTACCGATCTCTACGCTAATACCAAATTTATTGGCAATATAGAGCGGGAATTCCGGTAGTGCCGAAGCGCCGCCAGTTACGATGATACGGTCCAGTTTCACATCGCCGTACCTGGTTTGGAAAAACTTGATAGATTTTTCTATCTCTCCGGCCAAAAGGTCAATCGTACCGATGATAGATTGGTAAATCTGTCCTTCGAGCTTCTCCTTGCTCAGTCCGAACTTGAATACAAATTGTTCTGCCTGCTTCTCATCAATGTTCAGGTTCTGTACAGCTGCCCGAATGATTGCCTCAGAGCCGGTTGGTATTGATCGGGTCAGACGCGGCGCGCCGTTCATGGCTATAACCAAATCAGTACTCTTATTGCCAATATCTAAGACCATTTGGGGCAACGTTGCATCCGGAGCCAGCATAGCCCGCGTCAACGCCAGGTTATCTGGCTCGAAGGCAATTACGTTGAGGCCGATTGACTCCAGCATATCCAAACGGTTCTCAACGAATTCGTTCGTTACACTTGTGAGCAATAATTCAACTTTATTCTTGTCCTTTGGCGAGTCACCGATAACCGCCCAATCGAGCTTGGAAGTGTCCAGGGGAGTCGGGATTAGTGAATCAGCCTGGTAGCGAATAGACTTAGCAAGTTCACCTGGAGATAGACGATCCACATCCACTACGGTCGTAAACACTCTTTGCGATGGCAAGCCCACGGCAACGTTCCGAGTCAAGATACGAGACTCAGCCACAAGGTCACGAACCACGGCTGCAAGCTTTTGCTGGTCAGCCTTGGCATCGCTCAAAGATATCTTGCTATCAATCGGTGCATACGCATAGCGGGAAAGTGATTTCACAGGACCACTTCCCTTCAGGTTCACTAAACGGACAGCTGTCGTGCCTATATCCAGGCCGAAAAAGTCGGAGACACCACTTATGAGACTCATAGGTTATCTCCTTGGCCTTCCGTATGTTTTGCTACTTTTCTTTCTATCATGTTGCCCACTTTTTCTAGAATTCCTCAGGATTTTTATGCAAGTGGAATTCATATTTATTTCAGTATAGCATAAGCCTTTCGTACGCAAACAGATAAATACGTATCTTACAATACCGGCGGTAGCGTCCTGTAGGACTGGCTTTCGCTCCCTGGATCAAAGTCACCTGTCAACCAGAATTCAGGAGTATATATGAACCGCTCGGCAGGACCGTCAGAACCCAAGCTATAAACATTGTGATTCCAGGCCTCGGCAAGTTGTGATTGCGCCAGTGTACCTCCTGTGCGACTGAGCTTGATGGTATCAGCAATTACGCTACCACGAACGGTCAATCGATTTATACGACAATCACCATCAAGCTGGGAAGGAGTGGGCTGACCGTATGCCTGGCCACAAGTGTAAAACTTACCTGTTGCTACAAAAAGGCCGTTTAACTCCGTAACACCAGGCGCAACGTAGATGTTACCCCTTACGATAAGCCGGAATGATGGGATTTGACCAATATCCGTGTAGATAGAGGGTTGGTACATAATGTTGCTGGCAATATACGCGTCTCCATCCACATATACCGTTACGCTTCTCCCTACTCCGATACCCGTGGGAACAACTCTTATCTCAGAATTAGTATTGGAGCGATAGGTGGTGCTAGAAGCCGGATTTATAACAGCAGGCAAGCTCGAACCGGCAGGTGTATCGCTCCAATAATCAGCCGCGCAGGGCATATTATTCGGACTCAAGTCTCCGCCGTACGTTGAATTGGCAATTACCGAGCCACTATTAGCAAAGGTCAAGTTTTTACGCGGCAGCGTGTAGCGCTCCTGTCCACTTGCAAAGCCGTCGATGCTGCCAAGGGCAAATGCTGCCAGCTGCGTACCAGAGCCGGCGTAGATACCGCCCGAGTAAAGCCGCAACCAACTAGCGACACCAGCGCTGGCATTCGTAGCACAAGCCGAACCACCACTACCCTTACCGACCGAGACATCCCCACCATAGACTTTGAAGTAAGGTTTATTGGCAACAGTAACGGAACCGGTACAAGTTTGAGGCGTGTTATCTGCGCCATCCACAACAACAGTATAGGTCACCGGGTGAACGCCGGAAGTAGCAATGGATATAGGCAGCGCGCTTGCCCCACCGATCGAGATATTTGGCAGCGTACCGCTGCCACTTCCCGCATCCCATGGGATTGATGCATAGGCGGCAGCATAGCGACCAGGTGCCGTGACACCAGCCGCAGGGATTGCAACCTGGATAGAATACAACGTGGGGTCATTACTACCACCGTGCTCACCACCGTCTGTTGAGAATGAAGCAGTCAACGTGAAGCTCTCTCCTGGCTCCGGGTTTGACGGGGAGGTAGTGACAGAGCCACAAGAAATCGTAGGAGGTACCGGCGTCGGCACCCATGATACCGACATCGTTAACGTGATGCAGCGGTTGTCGTTATGTACCGTGAAGTTTGCACCTGTTTTGTAATACTGACACATCTGGTTGCTGACAGTCCACGTGCCTGCTGCATCAGGAGCAAGAAGCCAAAGGTTATTAGTCACAGACATTGGAATTGTAATCGAAGTGCCTGCGGATGAGGGTTGATTTGCCGAAACTCTAGCACCCGAGAAAGCAGGCGTCACACATTGCCCATTGACACCTTCGGGGCATGTCAGACCATTACCAGGCCCACTATACTCTGGACTGCCTATATACTTGACACAATCCGTAACTATACCCGCAACACCGTAAGTGCCCGACACAGGACATACTTCCTCACCGCCATATATCGCGTACGCTCGCGTTTCGGTACCAGTGCATCTTTGCCAATGGATGTTGATGTTATACGTCAAATTAACACCGTCGAAGTTTACGTCTGATGGATATGCCGCAAAATCTACTGGCGTCCCGCCATCACAGAGCGCGCGGTATTCAGTTGGCGAACCACTTGTCCCTGTGATAGTTTTTGCCGCCTCTGCCTTCCCACCTGATATCACAAAAATAGCGCTCACCATTAGGAACATGACCAATAGTTGCCGTAGCTTACTCATTGCCACCCCTTTGATGCCTATCCCGTACTTTCTGCGCATGTACATCAGCACGTTTTCGAATCGCGTCACGTTCATCTTGGCTTATTCCGTAACTATTATCGTCAATATTGAGGCCATTCCTCTGCGCTGCATCAATCAGCGACAGCATTGTATACACTTGATTAAATGCACCTACCTTATGAGCGTACAAAAGACTAAAATACGCCTTATCTATTCTGGCCTTATCCCACTCTGTGCTCTTTGTTTTTAGCTCCTCCGTGGCAGTATCATACTCTGCACCATACTGCCTTACTACATCTTTGACACTGTCGTTGTTTACTATCTGGGTCAAATCACGTTCAGGCGTGTCAGTTGGCGCTGATAGCTCTGACTGCTCTTTGACAAGCTTTAAATATACCGTTAGTACCAAAACCGTTACCAGAACAATCCCTGCAAAGATATAAAATGCCTTAGTCTTTGGGCTCCTCCAAGACCGACTTCTGCCAGCTGATTTATCCTCTGCAACTAGTAAGTGGCTTGGGTTACGTGAGGTTTTTGCCTGGAGGTTTTGCATATCAGCAACAACCGATTTATCGGCTTTTTCTTTCTTAGGTTTGCCCATCCCCGCTGCCATCAGAAGCTTACCTTTTTCTATATGCTTGTGCTTTGGTAGCAGTATATCAGAGCCATCATTACGCCGTATAGGTTTTCTACTTCTTCTAGAGCACTGGCGGTTGGTTTTTGTACGAACCCGAGTCACCACCAGTACTAAACTCGCTTGTCAGCCAAAACTCCGGCGTGTAAATAAAGCGCTCAGCAGGACCCTGAGTAGTTCCACGTAGGTAGTTATGGTCATAAAGCTCAGGTAAGCTTGCCTGTTCGATTGTACCGCCCGTCCGGCTGAGCTTAACCGTATCGGCGATGACGGATCCGTATACTGTCAAGAAATTCCAGCGGCATTCATTCTCTAGCTGACTAGGGCTCGGGGCGCCTGATGCCTGCCCACAGGTATAAAACTTGCCGGAATTAGGTGTGCCATTGGAAAGTGCTACAAATGTGCCGTTTAACTCCGTAACACCAGGCGCAACGTAGATGTTACCCCTTACGATAAGCCGGAATGATGGGATTTGACCTATGTTTCCGTAAGTTGCTGGCTGGTATCGGATGTTGTTTGAAATATAGGCGTTGCCGTTAACGTATATAGTTACATGATTGCCGGAACCAATTCCACCGGGATTAACGTTGATAGTAACGTTTCCAGTTGCTTGGTATGACCCATTATGCGATGGGTTAATCGGGCTCGGTATACCGCTTGCACCACTTGGCTGCCAGTAGTCGTCTGCGCAAGGCATGTTGTCCGCATTAAGACCTCCTCCGTACGTAGAGTTGGCGACTGTGGAACCGGTGTTGGCAAACGTCAGGTTTTTACGCGGCAAGGTGTATCGTTCTTGGCCACTGGCAAAGCCGTCGATGCTATCGAGAGCAAATAGGGCAAGCTGGGTGCCGGAACCTACATACGTGGTACCCGAGTAAAGTCGCTGCCAGCTCCGTATGTCTGCCGCAGCGTTAACCGTACAGGCCGTTGCGGGAGGTGCCGGAGCTGCCTTACCAACCGATACATCCCCGCCATAGACCTTGAAGTAAGGTTTAGCCACCACATTGATAGTCATCGCACACGTTGCACCAACATAATGGAAGTTATCTTTGACGTTATACCCATAAATCCGCCACTCCACTGTAAATTGGCCAAGTGCGTTGGGCGCAGTGAAACTTTCGCTCCATGAAGCAGTTCTTCCAGGCCTCAAGACCCCCCCAAACGCTGCCTCTACACCCCCGCCTCTTATATCATATTCAGCGGGCACACCAGGTATGCTAGAAGCAACTCGTCGCAACCGATATTTTTCGCCGTTCGGTGGATACACCGACCAGACAAATCCACCGTTCAGGCCGGAATTTGTGGCAGTAAAGGCTGCTGTAAATGGCTGATTCGGGGACAGGTTGGTAAGGCTTGGGGTAACACCACAACTACCGGCGTCGACACGAGTTGTCTGTACTTCAATATTGATCGTAACCGGCACCATAACGTTTCCGCAGTTACTACCCGTAAGGCCATCTATCGAATCTAGGTATCCCGTACCGAATGGGTTTTGCACGCACCTGTAGACACCACCGCTATATTGATGCACCATCCTTTGCCAAACTTGTACCGTTACAGTGTGTGTACCGGGAGGTAAGGACGCCAGACCCGAGAGTGTAACGTCCTGATGATCAGGAAAAACATCGTAGGGACCCGTTCCACACAACTTTACCCAACGCAGATTAAACATATTTGAGCAGTCGTAATTCAATGTAACACTAGGGGACGAAAAGCTCAGGCTGCCATAAGAACTGGTCGCGAGAATCGAGGTCGAACGCGTCCGCTGCAAGCTACGACCAATAAGGTTGCCCGCGCCATCAATATTTCTGTCACACTGTGCGGTCGTGCTATTGAGCCATAAGGCTACAGAATCAGTTCCTTCATTAATGACCGCCGTTCCACCTACACCTCCCACCGTAGAAAGCCAGGCGTACTGAGCATGGCCTTCTTCTCTCACGACACTACCGTTCCAGCAGCGGCGGTTTGGCAGACCATAGGAAGTATTCCCGTAATAAAAATGTAAAGTAACGTGCGCCGGCAGATTCTCATGGTTTTCGACAACGGCATGAGCTCTTTCGGGCGCGAAAACCACGAGGATACCAAACAGTACACCAACCACGATAAGCATCTGCATCATGAAGTGAGACAACTTCTTATGTCCAACTGTACTCAGGATATGGCTACTGCTTTTCATTGTTGACAGGAGGGTAAATTACACCCTTATTAAGGTTATCCGCTGCCGTTTCAAGCCCTTTCAAGGCTTTCTTCAGATCGGCCAGTGCATCGTAGTTAAGACCATAGAAATCTGATACTTTTTGACGGTCGTAGACTGCTTCTAATTTTGCAAGATACTCTTTGGACTCATTTAACTTCCATGTACGGATATGATGTTTAACTACTGGTACCAAGCAGACGGGATCTTGTTCATAGTCCGGAATCTTTTGTATATCTTTCACAAGCTTTTCCAGCTGTTTCTCTTTGTTGGCTTCCTGTAAGATACCGCCTGCTTTCTTGGCAAGCTCGTAACCTTTTCCGCTGAGACACTGGTTATTACCTACTACCCTTTTGTTATCAGCCGGGGCATCGTTCTTGCGGCTACTCCACACGATAAAGCCTCCGATACCTATGACAACAATAATTAAGCTGACGATAATCACTACATTTCGTTTTTGCCGGTACCAAGGTATTGGCTTATCTTCAATCACGAGCTTGTGTTCAAGCTTGTTAGAAATACGCTCAGGCTGGCCGGTGCTTGAGCCGGAAGGTGTTTTGCCCATCTCTTTTTTTCTTTTGCCGAACCTGGCCACCATAGTTTATTTGCCTTGTGCACCCTTATAGCTTTAGTGCTTATGCATTATTGATAAGTATAACAATAAATCGTAAAACGTAAAGAATATGCAATCCGGATAAGTAATACAATCTTCAAACTATCCGGGTTTGCTCTTACCTCTGTTATAATGGATTCTTATGAGTTTATCTATCGGGATTGTCGGATTGCCAAATGTCGGCAAATCCACCCTTTTCAACGCCTTGACCGACAATGATATTTTGGCGGCAAACTATCCCTTTGCCACAATAGAGCCAAACACCGGAATCGTACCGATCCCCG
>JAKQHX010000024.1 GCA_029557815.1 bacterium | reverse complement strand
GTTTATTATACAGAGTGTTTTTCCGCATTGCTAGCGGTCACGCCGCCTGATTGCCAGTACGTCCTTTTCAACGACTAAAACGTGCTGTTTCGTGATGTCAGCCTGCTTGCCAATAGTGTACGTTTTGGCTGCGACGGTCAGCCGCTCCACCATACCGCTCCCCAGGTTAGTAATAGTATGGTTGCGCAACCAAGCGGCAAGTACTTCCCGTGCCACTACATGGGGAAGCATAACGAACCGATGTCTGTCCAGTACGTCTGCGGCAGGCTGCAAGTGCAAATAATTGGTAAGCTGCTCCTCTAACTCGTCATGCTTGTTATGAATATCGCGAATGTGTTGCAGTAACTCCTTTTTCTGGGCAGATGAAAGTTGAGACAAAATTTTATGGCGAATATAATTGCGACGAAATCGCAAGTCACTATTCGTGCTGTCCTCTCGCCATCGCAAACCGTGGCCTTTGGCGTACGCCACTAAATCGGCTTTTGGAATATGCAGTAATGGTCGATGTATGTAGTCCCTGGAACGTAGTGATACAAGTCCGCGCCGACCCGTTCCGCGCAACATATTATGTACGGCTGTTTCCAGTAAGTCGTCCTGGTGGTGTGCGGTAATAATACCTTTCGCGTCACTCACCTTACGTACATGATGCAAAAAATCATAGCGTGCAATTCGAGCAGCCTCCTCGCTCACATCAGGGCCAAGCCTTCCCTCGTCATATACAAATCGCAAGCCATATTCGCGAGCTACATCCTGGACCAAGTGCTTATCCTCGGCCGAATCCAGACGGATGCCGTGATCGTAATGCGCTACTATAAGCTCCACACCAGGATATCTCCGAAGCGTGCTGAGCAAAGCCATCGAGTCCACACCTCCCGAAACTGCTATGACATACAATCCTGGCTGAATATTGACTTCCACTCTATAATTCTACACTGTGAAAAAACTTTATTTTATCCGCCACGGAATCAGTGAACTGAACGTGCAGGGCCTCTATGCCGGACACACCGATACCCCACTCACCGACGAAGGCCGGGCCCAGGCCAAAAAAGCCGGTAGCGACGCTGCTGGTTTACATATTAATCTTATCGTTAGCTCACCTCTGAGCCGCGCTCTGGAGACAGCGCAAATAGCAGCCACCGAGATCGGATATCCAGTAGATAAAATTATTATCGATGACCGCTTGATTGAACGCAACTTCGGCAAACTAGAAGCCCAGACCTATTCGCCACACCACTCTGAAGACCACCGGCTGGAGCATGGTGCCGAAACCAGTGAAAAGCTCATCGACCGCATGCGAGCATTCCTCAACTGGCTAGAAGCCCAACAAGCTGACAACATCCTGGTTGTGAGCCATGGTTCTACCGGCCGGGCGCTTCGCAGCCTCGTGAAAAAAGACTTCCCCTTCAGCCATCCAAGCCACCTTGGCAACGCCGAGCTCTATGAATGGCTCTAAAAGTCACGCCGGAACTCTAGCCAACAGATGCAGAATGTGCTATATTCTCCCCTGTTGCATTGCATGTGCCCTCCAGATTCGAGAGAGGATTCTCGAATCTGAAAAGGAGGCAGTTTGGTGAATTTGCCAGAAATGCCGAGCAAACTTGTTTTGTCGGCAGTTCGGCAAAATCACCATCACATGCCGACGCGGCGGCGTAGCTCAGCTGGTTAGAGCACAGGACTCATAAGCCTGGGGTCACAAGTTCAAGTCTTGTCGCCGCTACCATACTGCAATCAAAAGAGCCCCCTCGCAAAGTGGGAGCTCTTTCTATATTAGGCAGAGATAATGGTTATTGTCTTGCCGCGGATTGGCGGCGCGGTTTTGCGTCTTGTACGCGTAACCCGTACCGGCCTGATGTCTTGGATTAACATATTTTGGTTCCTTTTTGTTTTCCTTACTAGTTAGTAAGTATCGCTACTTACAATATGTCTTTGAGTTCTGAGTCGATCTTGAGAATCTGCTCATTACTGGTTGGCAGCAACTCGTATGCCAAATCTTTGAGTGTCGCTAACATGGTGCCCCAAAAGAGTCGTTACTCTTTTTCCCTTTCTTGTGATGTATGCATGAGACAAACCACGGTTTTCTTACCTAATTTGTCTGGCTACTCTTTTCCTTTATGTTAATGGTGTTTGTTTTGATGCATCAACACTATGTATTATACACGCTTTTGCTTATTTGTCAATAACATTTCTTTCTTTATTGCTATAATTCCCTGTTTGTGCTTAAATCTACCGGCAGGAACTTAACTGTTAGCGCAAAGAAATGTTCGATGTTTCGTGATTAAAACGAGGTTCGACGGTTCAGCGGCTGTAGACAGTAAGGGGTCGTACCTTGCTACAAGTTTTAATCAAGGAAGATTGAATGTACAAACTATTTGTAGGTGGCTTGCCTTTTGCAACCACTGATGAAGAGCTCTCAGAGCTGTTCAGTGCCCACGGTACAGTTGCATACGCAAAGGTCATCACTGACCGCGAAACTGGCCGCAGCAAAGGTTTTGGTTTCGTCGAGTTCGAAAACGACGACGAAGGCAAAGCAGCTGAAAAGGCAATGAACGGCACCGAGATCAGTGGCCGTAGCATTACGGTTAACGAAGCTCGCCCGCGCGAAGAGCGTCCACGTCGTGATTTCAACGGCGGTGGCAATAATCGCAGCTGGTAATTTATTACCGCACGGAAATAGCTCCCCTCAAAGGGAGCTATTTTGTTTTAGGCATTTGACATAGCTACCTCTGTTTGCTAAGATAACCAAGTTAAACAGCCGTGAGAGATACTTCGGTATTTCCCAGGCAATGTACGCAGAGTGAGCTTTGCCAATTTTGCGAGAGGATTCGCAAAATTGATAAGGAGAAGGCTTGCTTAGGTAGATACACTTGCCGAGCAAACTTGTTTTGTCGGCAAATCAGCTACCCAAGTATCACACTTTGACGCCGCGGGGTAGAGCAGTGGCAGCTCGTGTGGCTCATAACCACAAGGTCGGAGGTTCGAGTCCTCCCCCCGCTACCAAAATATGAACCTCATCGAAAGATGGGGTTTTTATTTTGGCTATGGAGCGACACGGCCCTCCAACTTGCAACAGCTAAAGGTGATGCTCGTTTAGTCATACTACATAATTCTTATGCTATATTATTGTAATAAGGATTATAAAGAGTACATGAGAGTCAGCTTCAAATATTTGTGGAACGGTCTCTTTGTTGCCGTATTTGTCTTCGTTGCTATGGTAGTAAGTGGCATAAGGCTACCGAAATCACTAGCGCTGCAAGTGGGACCGGTGGGCCAAGTAACATTAAATCCGGGTGGCGGCCTGCAGGCTAACGGTTCTGACGGTATACGATTCACGATAAATTCAAACAGCGCCTCGGGTAACCCCAACAACGCATACGCCGGCGCAGACGCAGTGGTGTATCGCAATACGTATCAGTATTGCTGCTCCGCTGGAGGGCCTATGTTAAACATAGGCGGAACATTGTACGGTCAGTCAGGGCCTGCTACAAGTAGTCAGACCTGGGACTCTATCGAATTACTTTCCAGCTCTGGCGCAACATCGGTCGGAGAACGAACGTCCGCCACCGGAAATTCAAACGCCACATTACGTTATAGCATCAACCACAATGAGCAGGTCTACACCGTTACCCGCACAGTCAGCTATGTATACCCTAATGATTACGTAACAGATAGCTACAGCTTCGTGATTCCAGAAGGCAATACTGAGCCAGTCAAATTCTATCTTGGTGGAGATACTGCACCTGGTTCGTCAGATTCAGGATACGGTATTATGCTCACAAGCCCGGTTCGCTCAGTTATCTCTTTGAATACCTCTTCTCATATCATGTTTGGATTGCGTGAAGTTTCGGGATCGAAAGCTTTTGATGGTGCTACTTCTCAGCATTATAGTGCCCCATACGCTAGCGTGCGTAATGGTGGGGATATCGGTTTTGCAGTCACTGAGTCAATTCACGATGCTGGCTTGATGATGCAATGGAATCTCGGTTCGACACCAGGAACACAAACCGCAAGTTTTCAACAATTCGCAACCCAGCAAGGAACAAATCTCAATGCATCGTTTGCCTCGAATACGACCAATGTGAACGATCCTGTGTTATTTAATGTCTCAATTGTGAATACCGAACTAACGACAGTGGGCGGACTTGGCTATACAGTTTCACTACCTTCAGGACTCGTAATAGGATCCGAGGGCTTATCCAATACATGTGGAGGATCTCTCACGGCAACAGCAGGAAGCAATTCTGTAGTTCTCGCAGGAAGTTCTGTAAGCGGCGGTGCAAACTGTGTTGCATCCATTCCTGTAGTCTCTTCATCGGCGGGTACCTATGCGATCTCAGGGGTAAACTTTTCCGGTCTAAGCGGTTCACTCACTAACAATGTAGGGTCATCGTCTGTTACTATTACCAACCCCGCACTTGGTAGCGACCTTAATCAGGACGGCACCGAGGACTCAGACCAACCTAATGTCTACAGCTACACAAGTTCAGTAACGGAAAAAACTGTCGTGCTCGTAACAGACGATGCCTGTACGGTAAATTCAGCATCATCAGTAAGTGAAACTTCCATTCCCGTACGTGACGAAGACTATAGTTATATTAATGGCCTTATGGACTTCACTCTGGCTTGCGGAACACCCGGGTTTACATCAACCATTAAACAGTATTACTACAATGTGCCAAGCTCTGATTTGATACTGCGCAAATACGACCCGAACACAAATACATATTCCACTATTCAAGAGGCTGTCATCGAACAAACGGAAATTAGTGGCAATATTGTAACAATCGTGACCTACGACGTGACTGACGGCGGCGAACTTGATACCGATGGTGAAGTAGACGGTAACATTACTGACCCAGCAGGCCTAGCCTCCTTGAGCACCGAAGGTAGCGAGGGGTCATCAGAAGATATACCAGGTGCCCCAGCCACAGAAGAGAAGGCAGCCCTTTTGGTAAAAACTGGGCTCAATACTCTATATCTGTTGATGGGAGCATTCATTATACTTTGTATCTGCGCTGTTCTCTGGGCTAAAAAATCTACGCGATCTCACGAAAGCAGCAACTGACATACCACTACACAAGAAAATGTACTTTTTTGTTCTCCTTGTGCAATAATTAAGCATAAGGAGAATATACATGAAAAGATTAATCGTTCCTGTCGTACTTGTACTACTCGTCGCAAGCATCGGTTTCGTGGCTTTTGACACAAACCAACAGATCAAAAACCTGAAATCAGAGAATACCGCGTTACGGGCTGAGACGAAAAAGAACACTGAAGAAATCGTAGCTACTAACACACGTGCCTACGCACTGCCTTACGAAGCATATAGTCTACGACGACTGGCCTACGATATCACTTCAAATACTTTATACATACCTGAACTTAGGATAAAGGTACCCTACACCGAGAAAGCTCGTTCATTACTCTATACCCTCAGGGAAGACCTGGAAGGTGGGCCTGCCACAGAAGCAGACATAACGACAGATGCATACATGAATCCTCAGGAAGAAACTACTCTAGCATGCACTAACTTTCTCCGTCTGAAGGTTGAAGACAAGCAAGATCCCTATAATCCTGCCGAAAAAGCGACAAGTTTTACACTACAGGATAATAGAACGCTACAAGTGTATTACTTTACTGGCGAGCTTGAAGGCAATGACCAGTGCAAGAAATCCTACGAGATGTCATCAGTCCTGCCGAAAGATTTTGTGGAAGCCTTCAAAGGTGTCGAATCATACTGACCTACCTAGTGAGCACGCTGATGGATGATAACGAAATAGGGGCAATTTGCCCCTATTTCAGCTTCAGTCATACCATCTAAACTCTAGGCGTTATCGCTCGTTTTTCGGCCTCCGCCACGGCTTGCCTTACCACCCTTAGCTTTCGCCTCTGTTGGCTGCGCCTGTGCGCCTTTCTTTCCGGCTTCAGAATGTTGCTGAGGGTTCCCAAAGTTTCCACGTGCCATATATTACCTCCTTGCTTACTTTATGGCAGAGGTATCGTACCAACCGACTGCAATATTTTCTGCCGAATAATTCACTGACGACTATGCATGTGTCAAATGGAAATATGAAATTGGTGCCCGCGCTGTTAATATGAATAAAAAGCATAAGAGGATCTGATAATGCCACCACTTAAGTCAACCGACCAAAACAATAATCAAAACGAAAGTTCCGGCAGTGAACCACTACCAACAACGTCTACCGAACCGAGTTTGATGCCCCAATTTACCCCTGCCACACCTCAAGAAGCCAATATTAGATCAAACGAACCCCTCAAGCCAAAGAAATCAGGCAAAAGGCGCGCTGTCCTAATACTATTACTGCTCGTAATTTTGAGCGGAACAGGTGCGGCTGCGTATTTATTGACCAGACCGGAAACGCCGACCCCGCAGTCGCCTACCCACAACCAAGTATTGGAGCCGCAGACCACCCCCAACATATCCACTAATGACCTCTCCAAAGCTCGTACCGAAATGGGAATCAAGCTGCTGCAACAACTCAGTAACAGCAATGACAGCGTTTTCATTTCTCCAACCAGTATATCTACCGCTTTGACTATGGTACAAGCAGGGGCAAAAAACCAGACAAAAAACGAAATTCGAAGCGCCCTGCAATTAGGTGACATTGACGACGAGGAATTGAACACCAAGAACCTTGCCATACAGCAGCGATTAACGCAAAGCAGCTCCGATGTCATGACCAATATCGCTAACTCCGCATGGATTGATGATAAATTTTCAGTAGAACCATCCTATGTGGCGTTGCTAAAAGACAGCTATATGGCAGAGGTACAAAACCTAGACCTGCAGGCAACCGGATCAGCAGAAAAAATAGATGACTGGGTTAAACAAAAGACCAACAACAAAATTCAAGCCATAGCCCCAAACCCCATCCCCAACGATTACGTCATGATGCTAATTAATGCCGTGTATTTTAAAGGCACTTGGAAATATCAATTCGACGAAGCAGATACCAAGAATCGAGAGTTCACAGCCGCTGACGGTAGCAAGAAGGATACCCCGCTCATGACACTAGAGTCTGAAGATTTGAAGTACTACGAAGAGGATGGCCTGCAGGCTATCGAGCTACCCTACGGCAAAGAGGGCAAATATGCCATGAATGTCGTACTGCCAGATAACCTAGATGCATACCTCAAGGAACTGGACAATGAAAAGCTGAATGCAACTTTAGGAAAACTAAAGCAAAAAGAGGGTACGCTACTCCTACCTCGGTTCAAACTAGAATATGATACGAGCCTCGTGAAACCATTACAGCTCTTGGGTGCAAAAACAGCATTTTCTGACAGCGCTGACTTTAGCGGCATTGGTCGCGGTCTTAAAATCAGTGAGGTCAAGCACAAAACTTTCGTCGAGGTAAACGAGGAAGGTACTGAGGCTGCTGCAGTAACCAGTATAGGTATAGCAACTGAATCCGTTGGCCCATCGACTGACCGATACTACATGGAAGTCAACAAACCATTTTTCCTCATAATACGTGACGTAGAATCAGGTGAACCGCTATTCATGGGCGCGATAAAGAAAGTCTAGTCCCGACCCGACCTAGCTGCGGCGGAAGAAAAAGCTCATCCAGGCTTCGAAGTTTTTCTGGTAGAAAGGCTTGGAAGCATGCTGGGATTTGTGGGGTTTTTTGGTTTCTTGACCTAGATCTTTCGTATGGGCGAGCGCTACACTTTCTGGCACGATAAGCACCGTTTCGCCAGGAGCAGCCTTACCGAACTGTCTGCGCGCCTGAAGCTCCAGGTACTGGTCGGTGTTATAGTATTCATTCTCTAGTTTTTTATTGGCGTTTTCCAGCTCCAGCAGTTTCGTTTCTTCCTCCATGCGGGCAATCTGTTGCTGAAGCTCATAGTTAGTCTCGATAACCCGGACTCCGCTCCAGCTGACCAGCAGGACAATAATACAGAAAACAATCAAGCCGAGCACCCGAACGTCTTTCAGTTCTTGGACGACAGGATGCTTTTGGTAGGTTTTTATTTTTTCCAACATTACTTAAGGTAAGTATACAACTTCCACACAAATTAATGATATACTCTTCTCTGTTAATACCAGTGAAGCTATCCAAATTTGCGAGAGGATTCGCAAATTTATAGAGGAGGTAGCTTGATTAGTTTGGCGCTGTTGATCAACAAACTTGTTTTGTGGTCAACTTGGCAAACTAATCATTACATACCGACGTGGGGGTGTAGCTCAGTGGTTAGAGCAGTCGGCTCATAACCGATTGGTCACAGGTTCAAGTCCTGTCACCCCCACCACCTATAAACACTTTGAGAGAAGTGTTTTTTTGTTTGTAAATACAAAAGCCTATATTATCTAGCTATGACCTTGGAACCTGGCTCTGATTTAAATATCCTTTGGGTAGTGCTCGGGACATGTATGCTTTTTTGCTTTGTCATATTACCTATTCTTTTACTTTTTGGCGGCGCTGACATAGTATTCAAAAAGATTAATCCTCAACATAAAAGTACTAATTCGTTGTCAAAGCCAATAGGCTTAACCCTTCGAGTGATCTTAGCGATACTTATATGTATCTTTATATTACTGATTGCTTACACATCTGGAATGTTTTCCTGATATTAGATGGCCGACTTGTATTATGGGCATTGTGAAAGCCAATATACCTATACGAGGGAGTGTGCTACCATTACTGTAATGCGAAGCGATTGGTCAAAGGTGCTATTACGACTCGGCATTATCTTTAGTCCATTTTTCGTTGCATTGATTGCCGAGAGACTAGCATCTTTTGGGAACAATAATATATTTCTAGGCCCCGCATTGATTGTCGGAGTTTTTATTATCACCATCCTTGGCACAACAACTAGCTTTGTCTCTAGACATAAACCAAATCACGAACAAATCACTCTTATAGGGTATGCGGTTCCTGCGCTCGTATTTAACTTCTGGCTGTTACTGGTTGGATAGACTACTTGTCCACGCAGTCCTGTCTCTAGGCGGGCAGTTTGCGGCGCTGCCGGCGGCTGATTATCTGTTCACCGCCAAGCAAGACACCACCGAAGGCAAAACCAAGCATCGGAAGTGTGTAGTCAGGACCGCTGATCGAGCCATCCGTAGATGGCGCTGCAAGTTGTGAGGACGGCTCTGAAGACTTGTGAGGAGTGGTACCCATCTTCTGTTGGGCAGCTTTGACGGCTTTCGATACAGCCTTCGCGTTTGCCGCATTGCTCATATCTACAGATGCCAGCGTCATAGTGCTGCCGCTATCACCGTTTCCACTAGCTGGAACGAAGCGGAATGCTTTCGGTGTTGTGTCGCTCCGTGTCGTGCTTCCACTTGGTTTTTGTACTCTTGGTTTATTACCCGCTGCCGTATCGACGCCAAAGCTGCCATTCCAGCTACCAAAGACATTGATGAACAAAATTCCAAACCAGCCCGACAGACTAAAGTTGCTATTGGTGATGTTTGCTATATTGACGCTCGCCGTAGCATCACCTGTCGTGGCACTGCCGGCTACTGTGTTGCCGGTCACATTGGCGTCGCCGCTCTGGGCAGTGACATCGATGTTGTTTACGATTTCGCTCTTTGTGTGTACATCGTAATCGGCCTCCAGATTGCTGCCACTGTTTTCAATTACACCGCTACCAAGTGCTGCCGACGTACTGCCTGCCGGCGCGTCCATGATAACACCGACCCACTGACCGAGCACATTAACGAACACTAGCAGCGAATTCGCCGCTACGACATTCCGACCAGTTAGGTTAAGTATGGTAACGTTGGTCTGACTATTGCCGGTTGTTGCATTTCCAGCCTGGGTGTTCTGTGCAACATTGGCATTTCCAGATGCAGCATTGGCCTTGATATTATTTGTGATTGACTGTGTATCAGAGAGATTGACGTTCATTGACGTGTTACTTGTGTCACCGCTTTGCCCGTTAGTGGTATTGCTCGCCAGCAGGGCATTGAGCAGTCCGGGAGGCAGTAGAATGTCACCGTTGAGGCTACCGTGAATGTTGAGCACACCGAGGAACGAACTACCGCTACTAATAGCAGAATTGAGCATATTGACTAGGTTTGCGACGGCATTTGCCGAACCGCTCGTGGCGTTGCCTGCGGTCGTGTTGTGTGTGACGTTTGCGTCACCGCTCTGGACATTAAGGCTGATATTGTTCTCTACTTTGTGGGTCAGCTCCGCGTTAACCTCGACGTTAGCATTATCAGCACCGATACCAGCGGCTGGCTGAACGGCAGTGAGCGCCGCAGGATCTACGTACAGGTCGCCGTAAACGTTACCATAGATATCAGAGCTAAAGGTCGCAATTTCACTTCCGCCTTGGAAGCCAGCCGAGGAGTTGATCATATTAAATATATTGGCGATGGTCAGAGCATCGCCGGTAAGTGCGTTTCCGGCCAGCGTGTTGCCCGTTACCCATGCGTCGCCGCTCTGAGCATGTGAGTTCACCGTATTACTGATAGCAGCATTGTTATATAAGGAAAAGAACTGAGTGGAGTCGTCCTCAAGCGCTATCTCGTTACCGTCAGACTGCGGCGCAATCGCCACCGTGTTCGGCACGTATTTGCCTGTTGCCTGGTCGTACCGCCAATCGGTCGTATCCCAGGCATTGGTTTCTGGGTTGTAGCTGTAGTCTGGGGCGTTTAGCGGCTTTGACTGGCCAGTCACCGGATCCCAGGCATACTGGCCATTTTCCCACTTGCCGGTGGCTTTGTTGTAGGTGTATTTGTTTGCATCTGCTCCATTTGGCTTCTGAGGACCGGTTTTTGGGGCAGCCGGTGCTGGGGATGGTTTTTTGGGACCGGTCTTCGACTTTTTTGGTGCCGAAGGCGGAGTCTGTACTGGAGCGGCAGACGCAGGTGGCACCGACGATGGGGAGGGTGTTTCGGCAGCCGCTGGTGAGACTGAAGGCGGAGTCTGTACTTCGGCGGTTGACGCCGGCGTCGGGGTATTTGCCGCTGGTGCCTCCTGAGCATATGCGCCAGCCGGATAGAACAGCGCCATCAGGACAATCATACACCCGGCGAAGCTGCGGCCGGCAACAAGCTGTATTCCAGTAACAATAGAAGCAATACGCACTGATCGCGGAGCAGGGACGTATCGGTAGGTCGAACGGCTGCGGTGCGCGCGCTCCAAAGTGCTCAATTGGATAATTACATGCGTTTCATACATATTACTTGTATCGTTTCTCGAAGTCTTGCCGAACATACGCCACCGTCTCCTCTCGTGATAATCTGGATATGGGGCAGGGAGGTCCGTGGCCTTGTGACCCGGACTTTCCCTGCTCGTGTCACTATAGAATTACCAAGCTATGTCCTGACTAGTTGGTGATTGATATAGTTGTTTCGTTGGTGCTGATGTTAGAAGCGTCGCCGCTTGTTGCATCACCGCCAGTCGTATTACCGCTTACTCGAGCGCTACCAGATTTGGCTTTCTGCTCGTTGACGTTTACGACACCGACAAGATTGTTGTTCGTTACCCTAACGTAACTGCTGTTTTCAAACTTGATCGTGTTGTACGAGTCTGGTCCGGTTTTGCTAATGGTGCCTGAGTTGTTGCCGCTGCTGCCGCTCCCCAGCGCCGCACTGTTCGATCCGCTGTTATTGACAGTCACACGTGCCCGCAGCAAACTGTCATTGGTAGCGTCGCCGCTTGTTGCATCACCGCCAGTCGTATTGTGACTAACGCGTGCGCGGCCTGTTCGTGCTTCTTGCGGGTTGTAATTCACGACAAACAATGCGTTGTTGTTGTCTACATTGCGTGTGCTGCGATTCTTGTGCTCAATCTTGTTTACCGAGTCAGGTCCGGTAGTACCGATAGAGCCCGAATGAGCCGCAGCTACCCCGCCGGTGAGACTGAGAGCCATCACTGACAAAGCCGCGATTCTTACTATTTTTTTCATGCTTCCCTCCTTATTAGTTATTATTTCGGGCTTTATCACCCGGCTTCGTGGTAGCAACAATGGCCGACCGCAAAGTCGATTGACAAAGCTCTCACCTGCGCGCTGGATGCCGTCCGGTACCTCCTTCGTTCGTTGTGTCACCTGAACTATATGAATGCTGCTCAATAATTACTGTGGATGACGATGAGCTTTGTGAGCTTGAACCATTGTCTACCCGCACGTCTACTGTCGTTTCGCCATTATTGCCGGAGAGGCGTTTGTGGACTGTGCCATTTTCCGGTACTGGCACGTTCTGGCCATTTACTGTTACATCGACATCGGAACGTTCCGCTCCAGAAGATTCAATTTTTGACTCTACTTTGATGTCACTGTCCATGGATTTTGCCCCTTCACTCGCATTCGATTTTGCTTCTGAGCCAGGTTGGCTTACATGCTGTCCGGAAGTTGTCTCGCCTTGGGGCGGCGCATCCTTGGATACTAGATTCCCCGACATCGCCTGAACGGCAAAGGGCGCACCTAATACAGCGAGCACGATGGCCGCACCATATCCGAACTGCTTGTATTTCGACCGGGGGAACTGCACTCGTCTCATTCCAGCTGTGACCAGCGTACCTGGACTGACCTGATGGAATGTAAACTTTCGCATAAACCCTCCCGATTGACCAAATCGAAGCTTCTACTATAAGCCTCTTCGTTTTGAGCCACGCTCATCATAAGCCTGGGCCATACCTTAGGCTATGAAATATCTAACAAACTACAAGGGGGATAATTCAGTCTCTATAGTAATTGTAAGAATAACTACGTTTTAGATGAACAGCATAGCAAACGCCATAACAAACATCGTCATGTTTTCGATCAGGCTAACTCTCGAGAGCGGCAACCGAATGAACGTACCGAGACAGGCACAGTGAAAGCGCGACTTGCGTTTCACTTCACGGAACACTCCGATGGAAGCAGTACCGGTGATAATCATTGCCAATACGTTTAAACTGACCGGGCCTTCAGACAACAGGTACCAAAAACCCATGAATGCCTCGATAAAAGGAAAGGCATAGGCCCATGGACGGATACGCTTGGCAATAACGTCATAGTTCCGGTACGCATGAGCGAAACCCTCGATATCAACGAACTTAAACGCTGCAAACGTGATGAAAAACACGGCCATGAAATCCGCCAAGAACCGATCGAGCGCCATGCCTCGAATGAACGTTAGCAGAGAAGAAACTATCAAAATGCCGACTAGGACATATCCAAGCTTCTTATACTCTTCACGGCTCTCTACCGCTGGTGTCATATGATGGCCATGGGATTTGACTGGAGGCGAAGCCTCGTCTTCCAGATAAATATGCTCCATGTCGTCATCGTACTTCATATACAGTATTCTACACCAGCAGTCCTAAAAGCTCATCGGTAGAATCGGCAGACATGAGCTTCTCACGGAGCTCCTTAGCGCCGTCAAAGCCATGTATATAGATTTTGCAAAATTTGTTGAGCGTATGGATTTTGCGTTCGCCTTCAGCCCATGTCTCGGCAAAAAGCTTAACATGCTTAGCATATAGCTCCATCTTTTGTTGCCTGGTGTACATTGCCCACGGACTGCCGCCAGTCTGCAGACCGGCAAATATAAACGGATCTTGGAAAATTCCGCGGCCGACCATGATGCCGTCAAGCTTGTACTGTCGGGCCAGCTCAATTCCTTGCCGCTTGGTCAATACATCGCCGTTACCAATGATTTTTGTCTCGGGGGCCAGGGAAGTGCGGAGTTCGGCAATCCGGCCTATCGCGTCCCAATCCGCAGGCACTTTACTCATTTGTTTACGCGTTCGTCCATGAATAGTTAACGCGTTAAGTGTTTGCTTGAGCAAGAGTTCGTGCCACGATAAATCAACTTCACCGAAACCTAGCCGGGTCTTGACAGACAAGGGGAGGGAAGGCGCCCCTTCCCTGCACGCCTGGATAATTTCCAGTGCCCTGTCCCAGTTCTCTCTCTTGATAAGAGCCGAACAGGCACCGTTACGTACCACATTCTTATCCGGACAGCCGAAGTTAAGGTCGAGACCATCGTAGCCCATTTCGGCAATGTCAGCGGCCGATTTACGGAAATTCTCTGGCCTTAGTCCCCACACCTGAGCGATGATAGGCCGCTCTTTTTTAGTAAATCGCAGGCGCTTCAATGTGGCCTCCCTACCCTGGCTCTGCAGGGCATCAACGTTCACGAACTCAGTAAAAAACAGATCCGGTGGCGCACAGTCGGCGATCACTTGGCGAAAGACCGTATCTGTCACATCGTCCATTGGCGCCAAAACGAAGAATGGCTCTGGTAATTCATCCCAAATATTCATAAAACGATTTATAGTATACAGCCTATAGTTGCTTCCTGCGCAAGCCTTCTCTTGTCGTCGCGATGAGAGCACGAATACGCTGCTTTTGTTCTTCGGTTGGAGGCTGCCAGTCTACGGATTGCTCTAGTGGCTCAGCAGATACGATGCCATCTCCTACAGCAGCCGTCATAGCTGTCTCAGATACCACTGCCGGCTGCCAACCCCAGCCCTGATCCAGGGCAGCCTGGGACAGGTGTCTTGTGTGCTCGTACGAACGAGAGGATATAGTCGAAGGATCCAGGGGCACAGCTTGCTGATGCCCCTCTCTGCCTTCCGTTTGATCAAACAAGCTAGGTTGGCTGCATTCACCCATATGTATATTATATCACAGATATGAAAGTTTTGCAATATACCCTCAGGTCTCAGTGGGTTTCGGCCAGCGAGAATAACCGACTGCCAGGAGTAGGGTCACGCCATAGAATAACCATATCCATTTGAACCATGTTGACTGCAGGGTACCCCCGAGCTTCAGGCCGTGGACAAATATCAGTAGCATCGCCACGTCGCTGGCATACTGTAACCATGTGCCGTATCGTTTCAGTCGCTCAATCCGTCGGAACTCATACGATATGAAGATAACCAACGCGATGACACCAAGCAGCACAAACCCATACAATGTCTGGCCAACGTAGGCTTTGTAGCTATTCGGTGGCAGGCCCATGCCATCCTGCCATAACTGCCAAACGAGCAGACCCGGGTGAAGCAAGATTAATGACAGCACCAGCGCAGATGTCATATCAAAGTACAATTGCAGCTGCTCTTTTGCTACGACATAACGCCGCCTGAGTGCACCGATAATGTAATGGACCCACATGAGACTGAAAGCCAGCATACCGAGCAACGGAAAGATGATATAGAGGTTCAGCTTATCAAACCGCCAATTGATAAAATCTCCCCACGCTCCGATAGCCACCACAGCAACAAGGGTACTCAAGCCCCAAGCAATAGTCTGTAAGTTTTTACCTGTCATAGTGAAATCATACCAGTCTTTGGACGTCGTATCAGGCCTGCTGATGTGGAAAGGGCCTATTCCCAGCGAAAAACCCGAAACGCTATGATATATATGATTACGAGCCACCCGAACATCAATGCGAACTGTGGCCCGAGGTCGAATACGGATTTGCCTTCCGTCACCACAAAACGAACGCTTTCAACGATTGGGGTCAGCGGAATGAAGCGCGTGACTGCCTGCAGCCATTCCGGCATCAGGAAGGTCGGGAAGAACACGCCGGACAGGAACATCATCGGCATGGCCACAAGCTGTGCGAGCGGTGCCGCTTGGTTCTCATTCTTTGCCCAGCCGCCAATCGCAAGACCGATACCGAACATAAGTGTCGCTCCGACCAGTATGACAACCAGCAGATCAAGGTAGCTACCCCGCATGTTGAGGTCAAAGATCGTCAGTGCCACCGCAAACATCGTAGCGACCGACAGAATACCAACCACCATGTTCGACAATACATTCGCGGTGAAATACTGCCAGACCTTCAGCGTAGTTGTTTGGTAACGGCGTAGCACGCCTCGCTGCTTGAGCCTTGGATAGACCGATGTTGGTCCGAACACTCCAAGTGAGAGGAGCGTAAAACCAAGCAGCCCGGAGAAGGTGTAATCAAATTGTGTTAGCCCCTTGGTGGCGGTGGATTCAGTCTTGACGGTAAACGGTGTCACCTGCTTTACAAACTGGCCGTTTATTTTTGTAAAGATGCTTTCCATAACCGAACCAAGCGTCCGGCCAGCCTGCTCATTGCTCTGGTCATAGAGTACTTGCGCTTGACCGGTTGGGTATGCGGCGTCTTTCACCTCACCAAAGTTTTCCGGCAGTATAATCGTCGCGTCAAGCTGGCCACGATTCATTTTCTCCCGGGCCTGATCCATGGTTGTAACTTCATCGTCAATTTTGAATACGGAGTTCTGTTTTGACTCGTCAACAAACCGACGGGCAAATTCTGACTGGGAGTTGTTAATGAAGGCTACCCGGAATGACACGTCACCCCCACCCCGAAAAATTGTGCCGAAGATCAGCAGAAATATAAGCGGGAATGCAAAGGTAAAGAAAATCGCTACTTTGTCGCGGAACAGACGCCGGACATCAATTTTTATGAACGTTACGATTGGCAGTAATTGTTTTTTCATGCTAATCCCGGAGTGCCTTTCCTGTTAGGTCGATGAACACGTCTTCCAGGTTGGCCTGCTCGACATGCTGGGCTTTTTTGAAACCCTTTTTGAGCAAAGCTTTGATGAGACTCTTGGGCGTGTCCAGCGCAATAATCTTTCCGTTGTCCATGATAGCCACGCGGTCACAAAGCAGTTCCGCCTCTTCCATATAGTGTGTCGTCATGACGACTGTTACGCCGCTATCACGGACTTTGCGTACGAGGTCCCACAAGTTTCGGCGGGCTTGCGGATCCAAGCCGGTTGTCGGCTCATCGAGAAAAAATAGTTTCGGCCCATGTACGAGCGCCGCGGCGATACTGAAGCGTTGGCGTTGTCCGCCGGACAGCTGCTCGGGGTAGCTGTTTGCCTTTTCCTCCAACTGCACGCTCTTCAGGAATTTTTTGGCATCAACCGTCTCGCCGTACGTAGCTGCAAAAAACTCTATAAGTTCGGTAAGCCTGGTTTTTTCTTCGAACGAAGGCGTCTGTGGCTGCACACCGATGAGAGCCTTGATCTGATTCGGGCTACTCTGTACATCGAACCCAGCAAGTGTTGCGGTGCCGGCATCAATCGGCCGCAGGGCTTCGAGCATCTCAAGCGTCGTGGTCTTACCCGCCCCATTGGGGCCGAGGATGCCGAAGATTTCGCCTTCTTTGACATCGAAGCTAATGCTATCAACGACCTTTTTGCGGCCATACTTTTTCGTGAGGTCTTTTACTTCAAGGATAGTTTTTGCCATGCTCTCTAGTCTATAGAGGTAGCCGCCTGAGCGCAATAAAAACACCCCGCGTAAACGAGGTGTTTTCGGAGTTTTGTTTTATTTCCAAAAAAACGAACTATTTGCGCTTTACGGTCAAAAAGCCGTTGCGTGGATTTTCGTTTACTGTGTAGCCGTCTGGCAGGTCAGTTGCCTCTGGACGCTGATCCTTACTGAAGTAGTAGATGGTCTGCTCTTTGCCACCGCGAAGTGTGACCGCCTTTGAATTCAAGTAATAAGTTACACCCTTAGAGTTTGTGTGCTTGTAAGCCATAGCTTGCAAATCTCCCTCTCTTGTAATTAGTAATGGTACCCCTAACATACTCTGGGGAGATTTAGCTTGTCAATGGCTTTATGTACAAATTACCTCTTGAAAGCTGTCAACTTCCTCTGTTATAGCCGTTTCTAAAGGTGTTGCAAGGCAACCTGCTTATGCATTACACTACCCTTTGTAACTAATGGAACTTCTAACAACAAAGGTGGAAAACAACTTATGGAATGGATGAATCGCCCCGGCAAGCCAATGGGTAATACCGGCCAAACCGTATCACCTACGAACGGCATGACCGGAGGACACTCGCAACAGACTCCTTCAAGTAACGAAAAAAGGACGAAACGCAGGTCGTCTTCTTTTCACACCATCACGTCTGTCATACTGCTATTTTCTATTACGCTTTTGGCAGTAGCTGTCATCGGCTTCATTATGAATTACCGGCAGAAAGACGAGAGCCGGTATGTGGCAACTGATAAAATGCAAGCCATATTCCTCAACGGCGGACAAGTGTATTTTGGTAAAATCCGTGAGCTCAACAACAAGTATGTCGGTGTTACGGATATTTACTACCTTCGCGTAAACCAACAAGTCCAACCCAAGCAAGGCGAACAGTCGGCACAGGATATTTCACTCGTAAAACTGGGTTGTGAACTACACGGACCACAGGACCAAATGCTTATTAACCGTGACCAGGTCGTCTTCTGGGAAAACCTCAAGGCAGATGGTAAAGTAGCCAAAGCAGTCGAGTCATACAAACAAGCCAACCCTAATGGCCAACAGAACTGTGAGGCCACCACTCAGCAGACCACACCGACAGACACTGATAAGCAACAGGACACAGAAAGCCAACAGCAAGAGTCAAGCCAGCAAAATCAGCCAACTACCCCTCAAACAGCACAGTAAAATACGCTTTGGTGCTAACGCAACACCTGCCTAACCCAAGCTCAGGTGGTTGAGCACTTCCACTTAAGGGGCTCGTACTGTCCGTCTTTCATTGCTTCATCCAGTGATTCGAACTCCTTTGATCTCTGCACAATGACTCCAGCCCAAACGCGTATATATCCTGTCTGGAATGGCAATATCATGGCAGTCCTACCCTTGTGGCGACCTACCATAACTTGATTATTGGCTATCGCCTTAATATTTGCACTGATGGAATCAGCATGGTCGGCAAGAATTTGTACTCTATTAAGTTCAGTCATGTCGGTATACTGCGTATCGTAATAATGATCGATGAGATACCTGCCCTTGGTATCGAGTACCGTAAGATACATCCCCAACCTATTTTCTTCTATTATAACCTCCAAATTAAAAGTAGAGGATTGCAATGATACGCCATCCGACGTATTTTCAAACTTGACGCCCTGCATATTCGCTAGCTGATTTATCACCGTACGCATATTCTTGACCGCGGTACTATCCTTGCTCATTGACCCATCTTATCAAAATATGAGGTCTTTGAAAGATTAGTCATCAAGCTGGTGCCTGAGCCACAGCTGGGCAACGACTCGGGTCGCCAGGAGCAGTAAGGCCAGAGCGGCTATCACCAACGACCACCCAGCCAAATCCGGCGACCAGGCAGGTGCCGCAAAATCGAACTTGTACAAATCATCGGGAATGGGTCGGGGCTGGGCTTCAGGACGGCCGTTTTCGTCAATGTACTGCTCTATGCAGGGCAATCGGTTACCGCCCGAGAGTCCCTGTGGAAAGTTTGCTTCACAGTATTCCTGTGCGGCATTATAGATATCCCGGTTGTCAACCTCCACCCGTGCCCTTTCGGCTGCAACCAGCCTGTCGTATGTGTACTTGAGCTGGATTGGCGGGTAGATACCTGTGTCGCTCGCCAGACTCGTATTCATATGGGAATAGGTATACTGACGCAGCTCTTGGAGGGCTGCTTCGGTATCACCGTTTTCTTTGTCTACCTGTAGCACCTTGTCCCGCAGCTGGATTGCCCGCAGGTTGTTCTGTCGCAATGCAAAGGCCGCTGCAGATGCGCCCAAAATAAAGATGATTACAAAGTACCAATAACTTATCGGCCGGAGCACGACGAGCAGATGATGGAGTTTTCGCTTATGCATCTGTGCTTAGTATACCTTGGTAGACATTAGAGCTAAATAACTTTAGACTTTTAGCTATGCATATATTCTTCTCTGGGATAGGCGGGACAGCTATCGGGCCATTGGCGCTCATTGCCAAACAGGCCGGCTATACCGTGTCCGGGTCTGACAAACAGGATTCGCAGTATATTCAGTATTTGAGAAAACAAGGCCTGACTAACATTCATATCGGCCAGACACACGAGCAAATCGATACGGTACACAACGAAAAGCCAATCGACTGGTTTGTTTACACCTCTGCTTTGCCGCTCGAAAATCCACATGCACCGGAACTTGCTTTTTGTCGGGAACAGGGTATTAAAACGAGTAAACGCGACGAGCTGCTGAATCAGATTATCACTGATAAGAAACTCAAGATGATCGCTATTGCCGGCACGCACGGCAAAACCACCACCACCACTATGGTCGTCTGGCTTTTCAAGCAGCTTGGTGTGCCTATCAGCTATTCCGTCGGAGCCAAGATTCCTTTTGGTGACATGGGCCAGTATGTGGAAGGTTCTGAGTACTTTGTCTATGAGTGCGACGAGTTCGACCGCAACTTTCTGGCATTTGAACCTGCCTTAAGCCTCATCACTGGCGTCACATGGGATCATCATGAAATCTTTCCTACCCGTGAAGACTATCAGCAGGCATTTCAAGAATTTATCAGCCAGAGCGATCACACAATCATCTGGCAAGAAGACGCTGAGTACTTACATCTCGCAGTAACCCCGCAGCTATCCATCCAGGATTCGGCCGACGAGGCAATAACCGATATTACACTCGCCGGTCTTTACAACCGACTGGATGCCTGGCTTGCCATACAGGCAGTACGTCGTATCACTCACGAAACAGTTAACACGTTAACTGTCCATATGAACGGGTTTCCTGGACTCCAGAGACGCATGGAGCAAATCATCCCGAACCTCTACAGCGACTATGCCCATACGCCCGAAAAAATCCGGGGTGCTATGAGTGTTGCGCTGGAGGTAGCTGAGGAGAAAAACCAAAATCTAGTCGTTGTTTACGAACCGCTTACCAATCGTCGGCAACACTATATGTTGGACGATTACGGCGACTGTTTTGCCGGTACAAACAGGTTGTACTGGATCCCCAGCTACCTTGCCCGCGAAGACCCCACACAACGTATCATACCGCCAGAGGAGCTCATCTCTCATCTGCCAGACCGATCATTTGCCATCGCTGCTGAACGAAATACGGGATTGAAAAAATCTATCCAAAAGCATCTGGATGATGGTGATATGGTTGTCTGCATGGCTGGCGGCGGGGGCGACAGCCTCGACGAATGGGTGAGAAAAGAATTCTCCCGAACCTAAGAATAAACATCGTGCTATAGTTTAGATATGAAATTCCATGCGAGCACACCCCAAGTGCTGGCTCGGCCAATGCAATACCTCACCTCTGCGACTGCTGTAGTGATTGCAGTAGGCATCATTGGCTCGGCCCTCGCTGGCGCCAATGCTATCCAAATCAACAAGGACCTTATGCAATCAAGGGCGGTTTCTGCCGCAGCCGCTTTTTCCGGTGATGAAATTGAGGCACTGAGTGGCAGCATCAGTGACATTTCAAACCCTACGTATCAAAGTTTGAAGCGACGCCTCGTCAGTGTCCGACAAGGTAACTCAGGCACCCGTTTTGTCTATCTGCTTGGGAAGAACGATAGGAATGATGTTATCTTTTTAGCTGATTCAGAAAGTGATTCAAGCGCCGACTACTCTGCGCCGGGGCTTGCGTACCCAGAAGCCTCCGGACTGCTACGCTCGACGTTCTATAATGATGAGCCAATTATTGAAGGGCCACTAGCGGATAGTTATGGTAATTGGGTAACGGCCGCAGCACCGGTGAAAGATGAATCAGGCAAAATCGTTGCTGTCCTCGGTATTGACACACCCGCAAACGACTACTATGAACAAATCGCTGTCCGGGCAACGATTCCTTTGATTCTGGCAGCCATACCGGTGGCCGTTCTTATCTACAACCGACGTTTAGCACGTAAGCAGCACGAAATAACAGAGCTCAAAACCCAGTTTGTCTCCATTGCTTCGCATGAATTACGTTCTCCCCTGACCGGTACGCTCTGGGGTATCCAGTCATTGCTCAAAGCCAAGCACCAACCGGATCAAGAAAAAACCATGACCGCTATATACAACAATGTCGCGTCATCACTGGCAACTGTCAACGAGATACTGGATTTCTCAATTTTTGACCGGGGCAAAGAAAGCAAACTCCAGCGCGAGATAGTCGATCTAAGACTCGTTTTGCGTGATGTACTGAAACTTCACGAACTGACCGCCGAAGAACGAGAACTTACCTTTGTACACATAGGCAAATGGCCAAAAGAAGCACTGACTATTGGTGACCAGGGAGCACTCAAGCGGGCACTCAGCAATATCATCTCGAATGCTATCAAATACAGTCCTGACGGCAGCAAGGTAGAAGTAGCTCTACATACCGAAGGCGACAGGCATGTCATTGGCATACGTGACCACGGCATCGGAATCCCAAAGACAGAACAGCGCAAAGTATTGCGCGGCTATTATCGGGCCGCCAACGCTTCGAAAGTACAAGCCTATGGCACAGGCATGGGCCTATGGGTTACAAAAATGCTTATTGAACAACATCGGGGCCGACTCTGGATGAATTCCAAAGAAGACGTCGGCACAACATTCTTTATTTCCCTGCCCGCGAAAAAAGTCTAGTGCTAGCCAAGTGCGACAAGAATCTGCTCAGATAGCGCCTCTGCATCCAGGCTCACTTTTGACAAGTACGTTGTGACGCCCGTCTGCATAGCTTGGTTCAACGTTTCGGTCTGCTCATCGTTGGTGAGAATAATCGCTGGAATTTCTTTGCCCTTTGAGTCTTCACGCAACTTAGCCAGCATCGTCAGGCCGTCTACCTCGGGCATAATTACGTCCGTTACGACCAAGTCCACCTGGCCGGCGAGGGCTTTTTCTAGTCCTTCTTTGCCGTTAGCGGCTTCTTGTACGGTCAAGCCTTTTTCTGCCAGCACGCGCGCGAGGCTTTCGCGCACGAGCTTGTCATCGTCTACGAGTAGTACTGTTTTATTCATAGATGTATGATACTAGAGAATGGGCTTCTATCGCCAGCCGAATTCACCATAGTAGTTATTTTCATTGATATTTTCAATCCCAAAAGAAATATAATCAACGACATTTTCCGGCAAACTATCGATATCAATCCATTCTATTTTGCTATGTTTATCTGGCTCTGCGTTCGTAGGTTTTCCGGTCCATGCCAGTGCCTCGAACCAAACGTCCACCCTAATATCCTGAACCGATTTACGCTGCACGGTCAATTTGTACACAAGATCTTCCGGGCGCACATGCACACCTACTTCCTCCAGTGCTTCACGACATGCAGCTTGCTTGAATGTTTCGCCATCTTCAACGTGGCCGCTCGGCACAGCATACTCACCATCTTTGAATCCGGTGTTTTCCCGCAAGACAAAGAGGGCTTTTCCTTGCTTCCGTATCAGTACACATACACCTGGCACATTGACTGTGCCACTCATCTGTTATCTCCGGAACCCTTTTGGACTCCGCGAGCTTTTCTGCTCAGGACTTTATCCAAATTCCTATCCGCCACATCCTGAAGCGGAACATCCATATACTTTGAAAGTACGCCAATATACCACAGGACATCACCGAGTTCTTTGATAATTTCCTGCTTATCAGCCTCGTCGAGGATACCGTCTTTGTCACGGAGAATTTTTTTGAACTTTTCAGCTATTTCGCCCGCTTCACCAACGAGACCTAACACTTTCGACATAAACGAAGGATCCGCTACAGAGGAACTCCTATGTTCAAAAATATCAGTTGTTAAAGCCTGGTCCTGGTATTCGTTAAATGTCAGAGGACTCATATAATTTCTCCTTTTTCGTTTATCTTGACCGCTCCTTCACGGAGCACCTCAACGGCGTCATCTATTATCCGAATAATGGTCGAAGCGGCTCGATCGGACAAATCGCCGCCATCGACATAAAAATCCACCGAGTCGCCGAAATAGGTCTTGGCTTCCTCGCTCGTCGATGCAGGTGGTTCGCCGGGATGGTTGGCGCTGGATGTAAGTAGCGGACCGGTATTAGCCAACAATGCGGTGATTGTTTGATCTATCGGCACCCGCATCGCCAGACTCATTCTACCAAGGTCAAGATACTGCAAATCAGGGGTAGTCGGGATGATGACACTTATGGGATTCGGCCAAAAATTCTGGGCAGCGGTCACGTAACGCCGCGGTATGCCAAGCTCAACCAGCTGCTCTATGCTAGCGGCTATAAGCGTACCTGGTTTGTCATCGCGGGATTTTAGCTCGTATAGACGGCCAACCGCCGTCCGGTCCGTAGCCAGACATGCCAACCCATACACTGTATCCGTTGGAATGACACCGACTGAGCCGTTTTGTAACAAATTCACAATCTCGCTGTCGTGTAAAGTACTGAATGTAACCATATGCTTTTCACCACTCCCTCTATATAATGATACATAATCATGGATCGCTTTATCGAACAACAGTTTATCCGGTTTGAGTGGTTTGCCGATAGTCTGCGCATATGGATGACCGACCACCTCATTAACGTTATTGTCATTCTAATTGGCGCCTGGATTTTCCAAAGAGTTGCCAATGACTTTACGCATAGATTTCTTCGACATATTATTCGGCCGGACGTGTATCCCACCAAAAGCGACCGCGAAAAGCGCATCAAGACCCTCGGCAGTTTAGTCAGGGGTGTTGTCCGGCTTGGCGTATACATCGTAGCGACACTCCTCGTAATTGGCGAACTATATCCTAACGCCCGAACGACACTCTTTACAAGCGCCGGTGTAATGGGTGCAATTATTGGCTTTGGCGCTCAAAGTCTCATCAAAGACCTCACGACAGGTATATTCATCATCTCCGAAAACCAATACCGTATCGGTGACGAGGTGACGCTCGTAGCCGGGCTGGGGCTGGGAAGGATTGAAGGCAAAGTGGAAGACCTCACTATCCGAACGACCGTACTTCGAGATATGAGCGGCGATGTCCACCATGTGCCCAATGGTAATATCGGTGTAACAACAAACAAGACACTTGGCTACAGTCGTATGAACGAAGAAATCGTCGTACACTTTGATACCAACATGGACAAACTAGAAAAAGTCATCAAACAAGTTGGCGAAGACTTGCAAGCATTGCCCCAAATACAAAATCGTATAATCGAGCCACCATATTTTGCCGGGATAAAAGGCCTGACCGATAAAGGCATCGCCGTACGGATACTTGCCAAAACCAATGCTGCAGCGCAGTGGCAGACGCGCAGTGAATTTTACCGTCTGCTCCAAAAAGCTTTCGCCAAGAACAATATAAAAGTTGTCGGTCAGGCCGGCGACGAACCAGCTAAAAACTAGAGTCCGACCGACCCTTCATTGAGGGCCTCTTCGGGAATTTCCTGAGACTCGTCGGTGGCATTGATTGTTGCGTCCAGTTCTTTTGCAAGGTCTTCAACCTCTGCCGCCGTAGCTGGTTGGGGAGTTTCTGATGAGTTGGCCTGGTTGTCAGCCCCTGCTTCCTGGGCAGATTGCTTGGAGCTATCTGTCCTGTTCTGTGATATATACACGTATACGGTCAGACCGGCGAGCGAGAACGCTATCACAATCGCAAAGATGCTTGCAATGATTGGACCTCTATTTTTATGGGATTTCCGTGCTGCCAGAAGCGCTTGTTTTGCCTGTTCCTGCTGCTTGGCCTCTGATTCTGCTTGTGCTAATAATTCAGGGCTGAGGCCGGGCTTTGGGGAGGTCGCAGGGGCTGGTGGTTCGGCTTGGAGTTCGGCTGTTTCGGTAGGTGACGGCTGAGTTTGTACCGTATCGGGGATAGCCGGCTTCGGAGTTTCCACGTTGCTTGGCACCGGCTCGTGATCCAACACAGGTTGGGTCGATTCGGCCGACGCCGCATCGCCATTGGCATATTGTTGGGGACGCCGCGGCTGGATATCCATAATGCCTCCTCGGCGGGCATATGGTCGGTGTTGGTGCTGCTGAGTATCATCCATGGCCTAGCCCTCTTCTTTAGTATTGTTAGTTTGTAGTTGTAGTTCGGTACGAATGTTCGTGAATACGGGCTTGAACGTATCTCGTAGGTACGTACGGAAATCCTTGCCTTTATTGATGACGCTTGAGCGCAAAGCCTTCGCTTCTAGCAAAGTGACCGCAAAACCTTCTGGGTCTACCGTACAATCCATGGTACTCAGGTCATCAACGGCCTGCTGTAGGGCGGCAATTTCCGCGTTAAACGCATGGGCTTTTGTTTTGAGAACCATAACTTGCCGATCGTAGGTAGTAACATCTATCCCTGCTGCTTTGAGCTTAGCACTAAACCCCTGTAAGCGTTCGACGAAGCGACCATAGACTTGTGTCCGCTTAGGCTCGAAGCTACTTAGTCGCGACTGCGTTGTTTTGACAGAGGCATGTATTGTCTGGCACTTGGATTTGACTATATTCTGCTCAAGCTGCGTTAGGGAGCGCTGGGATTTTTCTTTTCGCTCTTCGACTCGTTTTTCGCGGGCTTGGCTACCATTCTCCCCACTATTCGAAGGCGAACTGGTAGCTGGTTGGGGAGTGGTGGCGGATTCCTGGGCAAACGCAACGTCGCCAGCAAGCAAAGGTATGGCCAAAACCATACACATTATGAGCTTCATGACTTTCATAAATGAGCGTTACTCCTTACGGTTATTTTATCACAACCGCTCCGTTTCATCCGAGAGAAATGTTGCCCTTTCGGACAGAAATCAGGCCATCGCGCTGCAAGTCAACGAGCACCGCTTCTAACCGCTCGTCTGGTATATATTTGGCAAGTTGTTGATGCGTTTGGCCCCTTTCGCCAAGGAGTCGTAGTACCTGTCCCCGTATTTGGCGCTTGGAGCCTTCGAATTTTGATTGCTTTGTGTAGTGTTTACTCGCGCGGGCCGTATTGCCAACAGTCGATTTTATATGTACACCATAGTCCATGAGCGCCCAGTACCACTCTCTCGGGAGTTCTCTATCCAAAGCCAACTCGACAAGCGGCAATATTTCTTTATCATGTATGTCGACCTTGTCCTGGAAGAAGTGATGGATGAATACAGTACGTACGTTTGTCTCGATAAATACGAGCGGCTGATTGTATGCATACACACAAACCGCAGCCGCAGTATTTGGCCCAACGCCTTTGCACGCAACCAAATCTTCCAAGGTCCAAGGGTGCGGCGTAGTCGCTAGTTGTTTCGCTGCTTCATGCAAATACTTGGCGCGACGATTGTAACCAAGTCCATTCCAGGCTGCTAACACTCCCGCCAAGGGTGTCTGAGCCAAAACCTGTGCAGCTGGAAACTTTTCGATGAAACTCAGGTATTTTGGAGTGACCCGCGAAGCCTGTGTCTGCTGCAGCATAATCTCACTCACCAGGATTTTATATGCGTCAAACCCACCACCCGTCCCTGGATGACGCCAAGGCAGATCACGCCTGTGGTTTGCATAGTATTCCCACACCGCTTCTCGGAACAATTGTATATCTGTCATCTAAGACTATTGTAGAGTATGCACGCGAACGGGAGCTAGTTTATGACTTACGTGACGCAATCCACGTCATGACGACAGCGCTTGCCACCCAAGCAGGAAATATTACCAACAGTGCTTCGCCGACAGACGGCCGTGTATTCATAGCATATGTCCAGCTCCAGACCAAAAACGCGATAAAAGGCAAATACGTCAGCCAGCCTTGCCAAGTAGCGGGCAGATAACTGCCGCGGATTTTATAAAACCACATCCCTTTCTTGAGCTTCGGTAGTTTTTGTCTTTTCTTCATATTCATATGACTATGATATCTCAAACTAACCGTAGGCCAAAAGAGAACAGACGGGCTCATTTATCTATGCGATGATAAGATCCATCCGGCTCTCACGGCCTAGTAGTAATACCACCTGTCGATGCCGTCCGTGTTGGTCACATCGGCAATTTTCTTTGGGTCGCCGCCATCCAGGCTTAGTGCGTAGTCGGCAGTTTCCATATCCGTTTTCACGCGGTACACAACTGTACTGTCGTTCAGCCAACGGACGGGGTTCTTGAGTCCGCTTTGCGTGCGAAGCGTTTTGTCTTTGTTATTCTTAGTATCGTGAACGATGAGCGTACCTTTACCATCACGGATATCAACCCATAGGCTTTTTTCGCTATTTGGACTATCCGCAAACACCCGTGAGGTTAGGCGCGCCGGCTCGCCGCCAAGCTTGACGGGTCGCTCGTCACCGATCCTATAGTCGTACCATGCACCCGGTGCAGCTAAAGCAATATGGTCATGTTCGGTACGGAACATGTTCCAGACTTCTTTGTCCAAGATAATCTTTTTGTCGCTACCATCGGCTTTGACACTAAATAAACTGACATTCACACCATTTTGATACGCTCCAGAGGGCGCATAGTAGATCCTGTCGCGGACAGCCATCACGTCGTTGAAATAGTTGCTAGCTGCAAGTTCGTTATTGGTATCGTCTTTGTAATGGTACGCCATGAGACGGTTTCGTTGTGGATTACCGGCACTCGCACCGGATACAACCCGTACATACACCAATCGGTCACCAAACCAGCCGGTCAGCTGGATGCGTTCAGATGATTGGACGGTTTCGCTGCTCTTTGTTCTCAGATCGACAATAGTCAGGGTGCTGAGCAAATAGCCGTCCTCATTGTGTTTGCCATCACGAGTTGAAACGAGTGCAATTACGTCATCAGTTGGATGTGGGACAAGTACAATATCGTCACGTTCGTTACCAGTCCCCTTAAGTACGAGTGTCTCCTCCTTGCCGTCAGCATATGCGGCATAGACGTCGTAGCGGCCTTCGTCACGCCTCGAAATGTAGGCGTGTTTACGAGCTGGTACCATCTGTATTTTTCGCTCACCTTTGGCGTCGCCACTCATTGTAAATGTCTCCGTCCGTCGTCCGTCGCTCGTGATCTGTATCTCCAACTCATCGGCGGGGTTTTCCATAGTGAGGAGAATCTTACCGCTCTCGTCGGAAAAAGCGCTGGCGTCGCCGCTTGTAGCTTCAGCCTTCTTGATACCTTGACCCGACAAGTAATCCGTGACCATGAAGGCATACTGCGTACCTGTTGGCTGCAGTCTTTCCTCGCCCAACGGATTGCTACCCCAACCAACAGTAACTTTACGCTCAATCACTGCAAACGCCCGACGTTCGATCTTGAGCTGAGTAGAGCCAAGCTTGACCTTCTCGAGCTTGGCAAGTCCACTTTCGTCTGTCAGGGCGCTCACACCTCGTAGGGTAACTTCGACATTCTTGAGCGG
The DNA here is from genome assembly GCA_029557815.1 of bacterium. Lineage (GTDB taxonomy): Bacteria > Patescibacteriota > Saccharimonadia > Saccharimonadales > JAGQNK01 > JAGQNK01. The sequence continues at coordinate 22,939 of JAKQHX010000024.1, read as the reverse complement.
CTGGAGTGTACTTTTGTCTAACACCTGTATACTGGCGCTTGCTCGAACGCCTACGGTATTTAGGACAAAGTAGCGACTCACCGGTACAACGCCGATGATCAAGATCAACATGGCCAACGAGCCCAACAAAACCTTACGCTTCCTGGGGTCTTTCCAAATATCACCAAGGGTAGACCTAAGCTTCTGGAAAAAGGTTTTGGGTGCCGGTGGCTTGAAAGCTTCTGCCAGCTTTTCGTCTTCGGCTTTCAGGAGCTCATCGCCTTCACGGCGCACGATGTCTTCTACCGCTTCAGCCGTCTTGGGGTCTTCTGGCGATCCATCTGTCTCAGAGACATGTTGTGAATCAGCTTCCGCTGGGAGCACTTCTGGCTCTGGCGTGGTTTCGGGGACCTGAGGCCCTTCCGCCTCTGCAGAATCTCCCGTCAACAGCGGGGCAGAAACTGGCTCATCAGTATCGGCGGCTTCATTATCTCGCAGGATTTTTATCTTGAGCGGTTCTTTTGGTACCGGAAGCTCCGTCACCTCCGGTGCGGTTGTCGGTTCGCTCATTTCAGCTGTAGCAGGCTGCGGTTTTTTGGTATCCGGCTCCATCATTTTTTCAACACGTGCCACAACCTCAGCGTCATCGTGTACCAGCTCGGTCTTTTTCTCGTTTTTCGTGTCTTTTTTTGCCATAAGGAGTTCTCTACATATAGTTTACCAAAAACGGCAATTTGATTCTATTTACGAGATTTTTTTCGTTTTGATTTAGACCTCGCCGATACTTTCTTTTTGCTGGACGTTATTTCCTGAACGCTAGACGCAGGTACCGCGACTGTATCCTGCGGCAAGGCACTACCTACAGAAGACACTTGTTTTGGGATAGGGGCCTTTTCACGCCTACGGAAAACATACTCCAATAGAGCGACTAGTATTATGGAAATCACTATTACCAGAAACCAGTTAATACTGGCACCATTGGCAGTAGTCTGCATGGGTGTGGCCGTTTGGACATCATTTGTGGGTACTATAATCCGGGCGTTTTCGTGGTTTAAGATATCTTGTCCCCCGGCGCTTTGCGGCTCTACACCTGACTGCACACCCCCTCCGGCTGCCTGAGGATTTCTCGTCAAGGGCTGGAAATCTTCGGCTCTACTGGCACCATTTTCTGGCACGCGTGTAGCTTGGGCAAACATTTGTATCATGGCCATGCCTTCAAGGTAAATCAGTGCACTGAATTATTCAACCCTTAGAGACTTCAGCAAAGCTTGGACGGCCTGAAGTGCCTCGTTACCATCCCACTCGTCAGGCTGGATAGTGTACGCACCCGATCCCTCACCGCCGCAATCGGCGTCATCGCAGCTATTAAACGTCACGCTAATAATCGGGTCGCCCTTCTTGATATCGCTCTCAGGGATGAGTTGATCCGTCTGGTAACCGTTGTCGCCAGTGATGAATACCGCGTCTATCCCGCTTCGTCCAAAAGCTGCGAAACTCAGGTATGTTTTGGCGCGCTGGTTCTGCGACGGTGCGCTGTAGGTAATTTTTTCCGAATCACGTGTAGCTGTGGCGCTCGACTCACCAAAGCCCGGCACTTCACTGCCGGTACTCAGGAAGCTCACGACTACTTTTGCATCCGACTGCTCCCCATTACCATCAGCCAGTTTTACAACCGGCGATTCTACTTGTATGAGCCCTTGCATACTGTCGTCAACGTTCCAATTGCCAGGGTATTCGAAACTCAGATTCATGTCCTGAGAAACAAATTTTTTCGGTTTGGCAATCTGTACCTGTTCTTCTACTGGTTGCGGCGGGGCAGTCTGTGGCCCTTGTCGTTGGTCCGGCTTGTCAGGTTTCAATAAAAAGAAATACCCCGCCACCCCACATGTCACGGCCAAAAATAATACTACAGCCAAGATTCTGTTTCGCTTTTTTCTGCGGCGACCATCCTTAATCGGCTGCAAACTGTTCACGTACTCAGCGGCGGTTTCGTTGTCATACTCAAGTACGCCGCTCTGTCGGCTCGGATCGGTATAATGAATGTCCTTTGCCATACTTCTAGTATACTCTGTTAAAGTCTAAGTGTTCTACTCAGCTCACGTCCGTAACCTTCAATTTCTATCCTGTCATCATGGACATGCGCAAGTGCGTAGGCATTTTCTGCCGTGTCAACCATACCGTGCATCGTCACGCAGTGCAGGTGGCCATACTGGCCATAATTACCGTCGTGATTATGGCCATTGATAAACGCCTTGAGGTTCTTATAGCGAGCCAATCTCGGTAACAGTTCCTCGTCGTTCAGAATGTTTTCCCGATGTTTCGGGTATATAGATTGATGTGAGAATATAACGACTTGTTGGCCGCTTTTTTCGGCTTCCTCAAGCTCAGACATGAGCCAGTCAACCTGCTCTTGGCCGAGAGCACCGTTCCACGTTTGGGCATTCACTCGCCCAGCCCTAATCAGGGTTTCCAGCAAGGCTTTGCCTTTTGCGTACTCTTTGCTGCCTTCAGGATACTCGATAACCCCTACTTCGTTGCCATCTACTACGATAAACCGCCAGCCCATAACGATAGAGGAGTAATACGGATGATCGAGCCCAAGCTTGCGCAAGACTTCGTGCCTATCTATCTGGCCCGTTCCACCAGTTGCTGAGAAATCATGGTTGCCAAGGACATGCAGAACCGGCGCTCGCATCCGGCCGAACACGGGCATGATCGTATCAAAACTACTGATATCTTGGTCAATGGCATCGCCTAGATGTACTACAAATTGTAGGTCTTTAGCGTTGAAGAACTCTGCTACGTGACGAAGTTTTTGTAATGATAAACGAAACCGCCTATCGGCAAAGGTAGTCATGTCCGGAATATCCGCATACTGGCAATCGGCAATAATACCGAAGGAAAAGAGCGGCCCGGTCGGAGCTTGGCGGTTACGTTGCGTATCCTTCATGGTGAGAATGAGTATACTATACGCCTCACCAAAAACTGCAGCTACCTAATCACTGAAGTCAAGCGCAACCCCATCCGGCTTGGTGGCGAGCCAGCCTAGAAAAATCTTGCGATTAGCTTCATTACCAGCCTGTGCACGGTGAAGGCTACCTTCTCGGGTAAAGAGTGCTACCTTACCCGGCTCCGGCTCAATAGTGTCAATAACTCCCCGCTCTCGCAGTTCCGACTCTTTAACGTCAAGATACAGGCGCATCGCATACAGCAACCCTCCATACGATAAGCCTGTTCGAGGATCAATGATGTCACGTCCACGCTCAACATCGAACATCAGCCCAACACCGCCCTGTGGATCAAAAGGGTTTTCTTGCAAAAGCGGCAACCTGACAGGGGGATGCCTTGCGTCAAGGTAGTCAGCATATTTTTGTAGCGGAACTTCTTTTCCGTCAATCTGCCTGCTCTCTAGAAACGCCGCAATTGCTGCTCTTTCTGTCCGGCTGGCCTGTCTAGCCGTCCGTGGAAGCGTTTCCGTAAAGTACGTTGAGGCGGAAAACTCAGTCTCGAGCCGGGACAAAGTATCTTCATCCAGTTCGGCTCGGGCAAAAACTCCGTCAGCTTCCATAGCTTCACGCAAGCGCGTAGTGTCAACGATATCGGTACCTGGTGCACTCTCATCGCCTTCAGCATAGTATATTGCCGTGACCAGGCGACCGATTTGATTGCCCTCGCGACAAAGGTCAAGATGCCAATACTGGTCACCAGCCCATATCGGTCGCCGCATTTCACTCGAACGCGTCTTTTCAAATGCTGCAGGCAGAGGGGCATAAGATACGCCGTCGATAGACATGATACTCAAGTCACCTAAATATTCCTGCCATGCCATAGGTGAGTCAATTGCCTCGCCACTAGGAAAGGACAGCACACCAGGAGCAAAAACCCGCACTTGCGGAATGTCGATACTACTCATAACTTTTGTATATTATAACACAAAAACAATATACTAGCTACCATCTTGCCGGGTTTTACTTTTTAGCCGGCTTGCGACTCTGGGGCAGCCTTATTTTCGCCGTGGTCCCTTGACCTTCTTGTGAAACAAGGACGATTGATCCGCCGTAGTTTTCGACAATTACCTTAGAAAAGTACAGATCCAGACCTATTCCTTGATCGTCAAACTGCTCAACCGGACTGATTCGTGAAAAGGGCTGGAACAACCGTACGATGTTCTCCTTGGAGATTCCTTTGCCGTGGTCTTGTACTTCGATAATGGCATATTCTCGTTGCGCGCCTACAACCAAAGCTACCTGTGACTCAGGCTTACTGTATTTCACCGCATTCTCTAACGATGAGTAGAGTATATGATAGAGCGAATCGGTATCAACATTTGCATGAACGGTACTGTCAATTGATGAGTTGATGGTAATTCGGGCCTGTTCGGCATAGTGCGCTACATCAGCAAGTGCCTTTTGCGCTACGAGACTAACGTTCGTCGACCAGCTAAGACCAGGTACGTGCTTGGATAGCTGCGATAGCTTATCAAAACGACTGGTTAGATACTCCAGATCCTTAAGCCCATCGGTGAATATAGTACCTTTCGGCTTACCTGCAATTTCTTTTTCATATTTCTTTAATTCTTGCGTTTCCCTATCGAGACTAGACGCAATCGAATGAATTAAGTAGTTTTGCTGGTCAAAAACTGATTTTTCCAAATCATGCTGAGCACGAACAGTTGCCGTTATGTGTTTTGATTGTTCAAGGAAGTAACAGGATATGACCAGCGCCACAACCCCTACTACCGCCAAGGCGACCTGCGTAGCAAAATTTATGACACTTGGTTCGTATTTATCTATTTGTACGAATAGTATATTTGCAAATAGTGCGAGCGTCACGGTCACCGCTACGGGCACCCATACTGCCGGCTTCCTGACAAGGGAAGGTATCTTGATGGCCTGGACTTTTTGCAGACTTGATTCCTGTGCCTGACTCAACTCCTGGGCGGCACTTAGGAGCATTTGTGCGTTTCCGCCAAGTAGCTTTAGCTGCTCTTGAACGACGCCAGCAACCTGGCCATCCAGCTGCTTCAGGCCGGTCAACAACTCAACCGCTGTTCGCATTTCTGTAATAGGGGTGTTTATGAAGTGCGAGGTAAGCTTTAGATATACGGATCGTGCAATCTGCGATTCCTTGAACCGCGTAACCAGTGCTTGCAAGCGCTTCCGTCTATTGTCTTCGAGGATGGACAGGTAGGTATACAACAAAGCGAGCGCTACGAGCAATAGCAGGAGAATATAAGGGATTAGCTTGGCGAGTTTTTCAGACACATTACCAAATCTATTCGTCATGAAGTTATCAAGTCTGCCTGCGGTCTCGGTAGTATCGAGATCGATTGGCGATCCGGCCCCAAAACCACTAGGCGGCAGACGCCGTGTGCCTGTCGTTGTTGTACCCGTAGGGATTGAAGGAGTTGTAGGAACGGTAGGAGTGGGCGGATCAACGGGCGTAGAGGTATGAGCGCCGGCAACAAACTTTGGATAATCTTCCTCTTTTACGACCCAGGTTTTGTCAAAGTCCCATTTATCCAGGGGTGGATTCACTTTATTATTCTTGAAGTACGCAGGCGTGGTATTAGCCTTGTTTACGCTGTTACAATTTGCAACCTTGAAGAACGGCAGCACAATATTTACGGGTGAGTCTTCCGGTAGTGGGGGTAGCGTGCCAGCCTCCACTGCTTCGTCCGGCACCTCAAGTCCTTCAAATAACTCATTAAAGAACATCTCGGGCTTCCGGGGACCATTACAACCGCTCACACGAATCTGCGACTCATCAAAGTATATATTGTCTATGTCGTAGAATTTATTTGCCGGAACCGAATCCTGAAAAGCAGCGCTGAGTGGCGAGCCAAACAAGCCGGCAACACCGCCGACCAGTGTCTTGTCCGGAACGCGCAGCTCGCTCACTGCAAAAACATCTTTCACAATCATCGGGGTTTTGAAGTAAGCCTCAAGGGGCGGAGGATTATCTCTATCAATTGCTCCAGCGAGTATCTGGGCCATGTCAGGCTGCGGCATGGCTACTGCTACTCCAAAGATACCGCCGACCATGTTCGATATGCGGGGAATTTTTACCTGTTCTGGCAAAGCAGCTTCTAGGGTTGTATCGTTAGCAACTGTTATTTTGCCACTTGCATACGAATCCTCTACCTTGCCCGCAGGAGAGGCGTAAAGCCCCACTACCCCACCAGCCATGGTTGGGAGCTCAAATGGCGCAACCGGGCCTGGAGAGTTTCCCTGCGTCACCTTAACACTTAACGGCACAGCTGCTATGTCACCAGTCGTATACGTATTAGTAATAACCAAAGGCGAGACCATCTCGGCCCCCTTCTGGATTAACGGCATAACCATTGCAGGTATACCGTCCGGGTCAGTGATACTACTTAGCACCGCACTCGCTCCTGCTAGTCCAGCCGTTGCGCCTGCACCACTTGAACCCACGAGTCCACCGACAATTGTGCCACGCACTTTGCCTTCGGCATATGTTTTATTAATCCTTGTTCGTAACTCTGCATAGCCGATCAAGCCACCTCCTATGGTGCCCTTAACGTTGCCAGCAGCATACACATTGTTAATCAAAATACCGTCTCCGTCTTTAGGCTCGGCGCCGGCTACTGTAGTTAGTATCTGATTCTGGTCTATGCCAGCTGCAAAACCCAGTAAGCCACCGCTTATCGCAAGTGAGTTTCCTTGGGTCTGGAAAGGGTTCTCCACGTTTATGTGCAAGCCATCAGACATGTTCGATGATACATTACCGGTAGCGTGCGAGTTAATTATGCTCGCGTGGCCCAGTATCATACCGCCCATGCCGCCTGATATAGACGCGAAGACGCCGCCACTACTGTTGGTAGTCTTGACGTCACCGGTAGCGTAGGAGTTATTCACCACGATTCCCCGTGACGGAATCAGCCCTTTACCAAACACCATACTAAGAATCGGATTCACATCAATACCCACTGATAAACCGAGAAGTCCTCCGCTGATACTGGCGCCAAAGTAGTGGTCTTGAGGCAACTTATTTTCTACCACGCTCTTGGAATGCGAATCTTTGATAGTTCCGCTTCCTATGTATATGCCAGAGAATCCTCCATTAAAGGCGAACAAACCGTTGCCGCCGTCATTTCTAACCGGTCCAGTAGAAGAGCTGCTGCTAATCACCGGCCTGTTATTCTGATCGCCGGTAGAGATGAATATGCCAGTCAACCCACCGCTTGCGCCCGCAAAAATCCTGAGCCTCTCATCTGGACGAGGGCCAGTCAAGGGCTGGACACCACCTACACGCCCGCTGGCATGGCTGTCATCTATCCGGCTGGCAAGCAAACTGCCAGCCAGGCCGCCCAGCGCACCGCCGTACACTCCTATCTCGTCAGCATTGCTCGCACAGGCTGTTACGCTACCGCTGGCTTTGGTCCCTTTAAGCTGCACTCCAACGCCCGCGCCAAGCACCCCACCCAAGCTTCCGATAGGCACCTGCGTGATCGTATTGCATGTACTTACATTGCCTTTCGCCGATGAGTCTTTGATTTCTATATCATAGGTAGAAAGTGCTGAACTTACTTTTTCAGGTATTTCTGCTGGATTTTGAGTTTGTACCAGAGACAAAATTTCCATGATTGAAACAGCAACACCAGCCAAGCCGCCAGAAACGTTCCCGTCAACCGTTGCAGTCGAGCTGCTATCTTGGACTTTTACCTGTGGAACATTGATGTCATTGGATATGCCAGATAGTATCAAACCGATTAACCCGCCAGAAACCACACCGTTAACCGCGCCGCTAGATGATAGCCTGGACATAGTAATTGGAGCACTTTCAGTAAACGGTGCTGAGGCGCCTCCTAACTGGGCCTGGAGTGAAAATGGTGTGACGATTCCGAATATACCGCCAGCTTCGCCACCAATCACCGCAGCGTTATTGCTTGTGATATCTTGGTATGTTCCACCCAAAACCAGCCCTGCCATAGTGCCGGCGCCAACTTTTCCAAAGTTGCCCACCACGCCTGCGATACTACCCAGCCTTGCTAATATTTCTTCCTGGCCGCCCGCGAGCAACTGCTGGATTTCCTCTGGACTGGTCGGCAATTGTACGTCATCTGGAATACCGTCTTGGTCTGCGTCAACAGTTTCATCGAGTGCAAAGCTTGCTATCAGAGTAGTATTTTGTAACCGAACATTTGTAATATTCGCATCCATCACTACGCCAAAAAGCCCTACACCATGAAAAGTATCCTGCGGTGAGCCGATTATCTGAGTATTCATGTATATGCTGTCGATTGTATGGCCATTACCCTTAAGCGTTCCGATGAAAACATCTATAGGCAAGAAGCCTTTGCCGCTATTCCAGTTCACCGTATCCGAACAATTGATGTCGTTCGCAAGGGTATAGATTCCTGATGGATCGTTCTGTATGTCTTGTAGCTCTTGGCATGTCGCAATTGTGTACGACTGTTGCTGTGTGGTTGCTAGTTCAAGCACTTCAGACCACGGTCCTTGACCGCCCCCATTGACTGCTGCCACCCGGAACTCATAAGCAACACCGGGATTTAGCCCATATATAGCTCTGCTTGTATCACTCGCTTCACCCAGACTGATACCTTCAGACCATTCCGAGTCTGAACTTGCTTTGTATTGGGTTTTGTAGCTTGCCGTTCTCTCTGTCGCCTCCCATGACAAGCTCGCTGACCTTGCGTTGGCTTCTCCGGTCAGCCCCACCACCTGAGTAGGGGCGTCCGGTGAAACCTGCAAAGACGCCGAGTAAAGCCCTGCGCCTATATCATTCACGGCTTGGATACGGAAGATATAAGTACTTTCATCGTCAATTCCGCTCACCGTTGCGGATGTGAGCGCAGACACACCATCATCGTATACCGTCCACGCAGTGTCGGTGGGTAACTTATACTCTATTTTATAATCGTTGATGTTATTGCTTCTGCCCTCAAGCGGAATCGGCGCTTCCCAATTAAGCGTTATATCTGTTTCACGTATGGCGTTCAGGTTAGTTGGAGGATCGGGGCTTATTTGGACTTCCTTGAAAACGGGCATGTCTGGCCCGATTGTCCATACACTTCCCTGATCCCAATTGGGGAATGGGAAGTTATCTGGGTTTTTGAAGTAGTCCTGGTCTGAGCCGTCTGTGTTAACGGCGTTACATCCTGACTCCTGTTCCCCAACACACGTTGTTTGACCAGTTTGCGTGGCATCGTAGTAGTTGCTCGATATGTCGGTTGTATCCGAGTCAGTCCAGCCAATGAAACCGCGTCCGCCCCACGGACCGGTAACAGAGCCGGTGGCAAAGTTGTTTTCCACCTGTACTTCTGTAGTACCGCTTGTGATAAGTATACCGATAAAGCCACCTGCACTGCCATCATTCGCAGGACAGTTAACATCCCCACTTGAATAAGAGCGTTGTACGGTTGCTGGATAGCTGATGGATCCTATAAGCCCCCCACAATTAGCAGTCCCGGGATATGTCGTTTCTGTGTTTGCGAGCCGCACCGTTCCAGTGGCATAACTGTCTTGTACATGTCCCACGCCCCCTTCCCAGGTATCCGTGTAGCCGACCAATCCGCCTGCGGTTGCATAAACGCCTCCCGAATCGGGTACATTTGCAATAACCGTCCCGCTACTTGAGCTCCGGCTTATATTACCTCTGCTAATGCCGACCAGTCCTCCCGTAAGACTACCTGACGTCCCGGCAGGCGAAGATTGTACGGAGAGCTCACTATGAATGTTGGAGAGTACAGCATTGTATCGTAATTCGCCGGCTACAGCACCCACATTCTGCCTACCGGTAATAGCTACCTGTCCGGTTGTGGCCAGACTGTTTGCGAACCGTATATTTTTAATTATTGCACCGTCTGCAAATCCGAATAGTCCCACTGCGTAGTCGCTCGGTCGATTGATATAGAGACCTGTTATGGTGTGGTTTCTGCCATCTAGGGATCCGATGAAGTTGTGTATAGGCGCAAAGCCGGCACCGTCATTCCAGGAAGTGGTATTCGAGCAATCTATATCCTGAGTCAATATATAGTTTGCGTCCTTATCCAACGCAATCTCTTGGAGATGTTCACATGTACTAATGAGATATGGCGCATTGGTCGTACCTTCGCCACTACCGCTAAATGCGCTTGCCGTAAAACCGTTTTGCACAACGACAGCCGCGAGCAACAACGTGGCGAGCAATACAAAGGCGTACCAATGCACCAATGGAAACTTATAGTTCATATTTTTGTCTGTTTGCACGAGATTTGATAACTCCGAAAATATATGCACCCGAAGCCCCTGCTTCATGATTGTTGGTTGTTTTAATTTTAGCTTTTTGTAATGATATAATCAATTGTCCTTATGGTAATATATACGTAATGGAAACATCTCAAGATAAATCAGACCCAAAAGTCTTACCGCCGGCATACCATCGCAAGTCCAATAAAAGGCATTATGCCAAATCCGTCGTGGTGATAACACTGCTCGTGGGTGCCTCTGCAGGCATTGGTTACTATACTGGCTTCCAAAAGGGCAAAGAACAAGGTGGAGAAGCTGCAATAAAGAAAATAACCGAAGCCATAAATCCGCTCAATCTCATCGCCAATAACCCGGTTCTTCCCGGTACTGTCATTGGACAGGTCACAGAAGTCGGCAACAATGTCATAACCATAAAACAAGTGAACGGCCAAGAAAAGCGTATCGCCCTCAGCGAAAGCGTACAGGTTACCCAGCAATCCAATACCTTGGACATTTCAGCAGTCAAGCAAGGCAATCAAGTCACGGTCTTCGTCAAAAAAGACGGCAACAAAGAATCAGCCACACGGATTATTATCAGATAAACCAAAAATCTGTCGAAAGAGAACAAGGAACGGCTAGATGTTAGATAGTTGTCTTTTTGTCCAAGACAATCGTAAACCGGTACTTCATAGTTGGGATTGTGACGACTTTGACATGATGCCAGAAGGTATAGTTCGCAGCAAGGTTCTGATGGGTTTGCTTATCGAGCTCTATGAGAGGTGCCTTATGCCGGCGGTAATCAATATTGACCAAGATTACGGCTACTATCAGCACAGCCGCAACCAATGAAGTCACTATGGTAGTCGTACCTGTGCTTGCGAGTAAGCTCTTTGGCTTTGCAAGACCAACCGGGTCAAGAAGCGATCCATCCGCGGCACCATCGAGATCCAGCTCGCCGCCGTCCGTAATCTGATAGCTCAGTTTTATAACTGGCCTGCCATTTCTGGTTTCGTTCGAGAGGACTGCGCCAGGAATGTCCCGGTACTCTTTGGTACTTTGATTGTATTTTCTGGCTACGAATTCTTCCGCCTTGGCGTCAGTCTCGAAATACAGGTTCATGGTCTGGGTAGAGCCACTTGGAATTCCCTCTACCGTAAAGCCAACCAAACCAAGAGGGTATTCATGGGACGAGTCGGCTTCAGCCTCTGTAGCAGGAATAATCGACGCGGAGTTTACCACCGATCCGGGGATAGGCGCATCAATAAATATCTTTTTACCTGTCACAGGATCAGGCGAGCCCTCAGGACTTGATAGTGACGCTTGTTGTACTTCGAACGCACCGGAGTCACAAGTCACCCCCTGAGGGCGGGATATACCACGCGCATCTTTTGCTGGCGCATCTTCACATATACCGGCGTCAATTGCCAGGCTACCGGCAAGCAGAGGTATAGTTGGCACTACCCCGCCGTTGTTGCTTAACTTGCCGAGCGTGTCCTTGAGCTTCGTCTGGTTTGTCTTATCGGTGGCATGCTTAAAGTAAGCATTGCAGGACTTATCATCAGAAATATTTCCACCTAAACTCTCGATTGACAGTGAAGCGCTACCTTGACCCCCGAGCGACGTGCTTATGTCGTTCTTGCTACAGCTCTTTGATGTGCCACCTACAGACACATTGGCAATGACAACGTTTTGTAGCTTGATGCTTCCTTCGAAATGCTCCCCTGGGCCACTAGCACCCCCGACCACGCTAACCGCCCCACTTGCATAAGGACTAGGCCCGGTTGTGATATTTCGAATAGTTGCGTTTCGCAAGGTAATATTACCCGTACTGTCACCCCCACCGATAACTCCAGAGAGGGCAAAGGCAGAGACGTTTGCTCCATTCATCGACTCTATGTTCTCGACTGTAATATTTTCATACGTACCGGCCATGGAACGAGAGCCTCCTCCAAGACCAGCAGTGCTAAAGACTCCTATCAGCTGCCCATTAGGGGTGGTAGACACGAGATTGGATATGGTAATATTCCGACCGATTACTGTTTGCATCTTATTATTCGGACCCATTACTGCCACTCCGGCCATAAATACAGCATCCGATGATACAAAATCATGGGCATAGAAATCATCAATGGAAATCTGCGGAGGTTCAACTCCGGAGCTAATGAATGCAAAGCCACCTATGAATGTCGTCCCATCGCCCATATCCTTGGATATAGAACCGTTGCCGTCTGCTTCGATATTTTTTATGTCTATACTTTTCGCATCTTGACCCATAATTGCGCTGCCACCGAAAGACCTTACCTTAAGGTCCTTGAATACAAAGCCGCCAGTCGGAGCGTTAAACCGAAACACAAAGTATTGTCCGCCACCGTTGATAATAGATCTGTCCGTACCGCTGCCCTGAATAGTGATTGACCTCGTAAGCATCGGCAAGTCTGCACTCAACGCAATAGTCCCTGTCGGCAATTGGATAACATCATTGCCAGTACCGGCCGCACAGTCGGCATGTGTTTGTGCCTGGTTGTTTATGTTTTCTATGGCTTCGGACAAGCGGCAAACCGAATCCGTCACTTTTGTATCAGTACCTGCGCTCACACTTATCGTAGCGGCCTCCGTCCTGGCCGTTGCCACGAAGAAACTGCATACAAGTACAAGAAACGACAGTGCGAAATTAAGCTGTATCTTATGGTTTTTTAGCATAAGGGTTCTCTTGCACTATTTTAGCATAGCCATAAGATACCGCGGAGTTTTATGTATGAGAGACTGTCGGCGACGCTATCCCCAGCTCTTTCAGCTGGATAGGGTCAACTTCTGAAGGCGAGTCCATCATAACGTCTACCCCAGAGCCGTTCTTCGGGAAAGCGATAATCTCACGGATGTTTTCTTCGCCCATGAGCACCATAAATATACGATCGATACCGAACGCACAGCCGGCATGCGGCGGCGCGCCATATTTGAAGGCATTTATCATAGCGCCGAACTTGGCGTCGACGTATGTCCTATCATAGCCAAGGGCACCGAATACCTCGTACATAACATCCGGGTTGTGGTTTCGTACCGCACCAGAGCAGACTTCGTAGCCATTCATGACCATGTCGAACTGATCAGCCAGAATGGCTTGTTTGTCTTCTGACTTTAGTGCCCCGATGCCGCCTTTGGGCATAGAAAATGGGTTGTGACCAAAATCAAGCTTGTTCGCTTTGTCATCCCACTCATAGAACGGAAAATCGACAATCCAGGCCAATGCCACGACGTTTGGATCCTTGAGCCCAAAATGGTCGGCAAATTCGTTCCTGAGCCGACCGAGCACCTTGTTTGCAGTTGTCCGCGTGTCAGCACCGAAGAATACGACATCGCCATCTTTGGCACCGGTCTTGGAGCGGATTGCAGTGAGTTCTGCCTCGGACAGGAACTTTGTTATCGGCGACTTTACCTCTCCGTTTTCGTATGTCAGGTATGCCAAACCGCCTGCACCCTCGCTTTTGGCGATCTCAGTAAACTGATCGATTTGCGACCGGCTCATAGCTGCGGCATTTTCTACCCGGATGGCTTTCACGACACCGCCCGCTTGCAGCGTACTTTTGAAAACACCGAATTCTGTCGCACGCAATGCATCGGAAAGATCCACCAGTTCCATACCGAAACGTAAATCCGGTTTGTCGGAACCATAGCGGTCCATTGCTTCTTGGTATGGGATACGTGGGATTTCTTCGGCCAGTAACTTCTTTTTACCAAACTCAGTCACCAGCTGCTTGATCAACGGCTCTGTCGTAACTCGCACCTCTTCGCCGTCCTCAACAAAGGCCATCTCAAGGTCGAGCTGGTAAAAGTCACCGTACAGCCGGTCAGCGCGCGGATCTTCATCACGAAAACAGGTTGCTAGCTGGTAGTACCGCGACACACCGCCAACCATAAGAAGCTGCTTGAACTGTTGCGGCGCCTGCGGCAAGGCATAGAATTTCCCAGGGTGTACCCGTGATGGCACCAAAAAGTCACGCGCCCCTTCGGGACTGGAGTTTGCCAAAATCGGTGTCGTGACTTCAGTAAATGCATGCGATTCCATGAAATCACGCATCATTTTGTAGTACTGTGCACGTTTTTTCAGCATGGTTTGCATTTTTGGCCGACGCAAGTCGAGGTAACGATAGCGAAGCCGTACATCTTCGCTGCTCTGCGCTTCGCCGTGTAACTGAACCGGCAATGGCTCCGAACGGTTGAGGATAGTTAGGTCGCTGACGACAACCTCGATAGCGCCGCTCTCAATGTTTGGGTTTTTTAGCCCCTCCGCGCGTTCTTTGACCGTGCCGGTGGCCGAAATCACATACTCGTCCCGTAGCTGCTCGGCAACCGCAAAAGCTTCTGGATGCTCCGGCTGGAATACCAACTGCGTGACGCCCGTATGGTCGCGCACGTCAATAAAGATAAGCCCGCCGTGGTCGCGCCGAGAGTTCACCCATCCTTTCATGATTATCTCTTCTGAGATTTTGTTTTTGGTGTCGATGCTGAGTGTGCGTATTGTCATAATTTTCCCGAGTTATTTAGGTGAGCACTTGCTTGGGGTGGGCTGTGGGCGTACATGCATACAAGCGTTGCTATACGCCAGCCCCGGGATTCATATTGAGATTTGCTCGTAATACAATCATTTGGTCTATTTTACCACCTCTGGAGATTCTTCGGTAGGCTTTTCTTTCCCTAGGTGCTCAGCATGCTCCTTCTGTGCCGCACGGGCTGCTACGGCTCGCATATCGTCGTACTGATCGAACTCATCCAGAATTGGTTTACCGACGATCTGCTCCAGCACATCCTCCATGGTAATAATACCGACGTATTCCTCGAAACTGTTCACTACGACATACTGCTGGCGGTGCGTCTTGAGGATGGCCTGCAGTGCATCAGTTAATGGCTCCTCTTCATGGATATACGCCAAATCATCACGCATGATCTTTTCGATCTTGCCACCAGCCTTGGCTTTCACGAGATCCTTCATATAAAGCGTGCCGACGAGATTGTCTTTCTTGCCGGAAAAAACAGGGAAACGCGAAAAACCGCTTTTGTGCAGTTCGCTCATCAGCACCGGACCGACCGTTTCGTCTGACTTGACCATCTTAACCGCGCGACGCGGAACCATGACATCACGCACGAGCACACTACCAAAGGTCAACGCATGCAGTGCAATATCCAGGCTGACTTTGTCTATGCGGTTGTATGGCTGGACCTTTTGATCCTGGATAAGGTCAACCAGGTCTTCGCGATCAAAAATACCTGTATGGATGGTAACCGGGCGGTGTTGGCCAACAAACCTTGCGATGCGGCTGAATATAGGGTGGAGATAATTAAGGATCCAGGCCAGAACCGGTGCTAGCTTGACGGCAACCCAGGTACTGAAACGGGTCACGTCGCGGGCGGGCATCCAAACGAAGGCAAACCATATGAGCGCCGCACTTGCCGCAACGGCAAACCACGCCGGCGCTGAACGAGCGATAGACACAAAAAACATAGCGTTCGTGGCGGCCACCAAAAACCACAACACCGCGCCCAAGCTCGACCCATATGCGACCGCCTTGTACAGTACAGCAGCGAGTTCGTCGCCTTCCCGGGCCCGCCGCCGCAACTCGCGCTCCGATACATTGCGGTAAGATTTCAAAAGCCCGACTGACATGAGCGCGAGCGCCGTAAACAAAATAACCGTAAACGTATTCATGATTTTAATAGTACCAGCATGGTATGATTAGTTGTACATATTTTAGGAGGAAAATAGTCCAGATGAGCAAACGATTTTTATTTATCTTGGCCGCAATCGTCATCGTCTTTGGTGGTCTTTTGGTATTCAATAAGCGCGAAACGAATACCCCTACCGAAAATGGCGGCAAAGAAACAGCGGAACTGACCCAGCACAAGCTTGAGGGTTCGTCCGGCGTTGTCTTGATAGAATATGGTGATTTCCAGTGTCCGTCATGCGGGCAGTACCACCCATTGCTCAAAGAACTCAAGCAAAAATACAAAGGTAAAGTTACCTTCCAGTTCCGCCACTATCCACTTGTCGAAATCCACCAGAACGCTCTTGTCAGTGCTCGCGCCGCCGAAGCCGCTGCTATGCAAGGTAAGTTCTGGGAAATGCACGACATGCTGTTCGAAAATCAAACATCGTGGAGTGATAGCACCAATCCTACCCCGATTTTCGAAGGCTATGCCGAAAAACTTGGGCTTGATATGGACAAGTTTCGCACCGACATAAAGAGCGAGCAGACCAACGATATCGTGCAAGCTGATCGTGCCGAAGCGAGACGGCTCGGCTACCAGTCCACACCTACGTTTGAGTTGAATGGCCAGAAAATCGATAATCCGGCCAGCCTGGATGCATTTACCAAACTACTGGACGACGCCATCAAGCAAAAGCAAAACCAATAAAACATAGCGGGTGGGCCGATGCCAACTGCCCCGTGAAGTCGGAGTAACATGACACCAGTTCAAGAAAGCCTCGTAGTACTTGCCATCATCCTGGTGATTGCTCGTTTTATCAAACGCGGCTCCGGAATATTGCAAAAATTTTTCATACCAAGCTCTTTGGTAGCTGGCGTAATTGGGCTTATCCTGGGGCCGCAAGTCCTGGAAACCATACCGCTGCAAATAACTACGGAATGGGCCAAGCTTCCCAAGTACCTCATAAACATCGTATTTGCCGGCTTGTTTCTTGGAAGGGTTATCCCCGACCGCCAAAAGATTTGGAGAATGGCCGGTCCTATGATCGCCTTTGGGAATGTATTGGCATGGGGCCAATATGTCATTGGTGCCCTGTTAACGATGTTTCTGCTCGTACCCGTTTTCAACGCCAGCCCACTGACTGGGGCACTCATAGAGGTCAGCTTCGAAGGTGGTCACGGTACAGCTGCCGGCTTGTCTCCGACCTTTGAGCAGTTAGGCTGGCAAGAGGGCACTGACATCGCCCTGACGCTCGCAACAATCAGCCTCATCAGCGCCATACTTATCGGGGTGTTTTTTGTAAACTGGCACAATCGACACGCATCAAATCACAAGGCTCGCCAAGCGGAGCTCGCACGACGCGAAAAGCAAATGATCCGCAGCGGCTATAATCTGCTCCGTCTTGGTGAGAAGCTCAGTACTAACCCGAAAGCAATCATTATAAACCTCGTTGCCTTTGCGCTATCCATTGGTATAGGCTGGCTCCTTTGGCAGGGGCTCATCATCGGTGAAGAATTTATTCTCGGAGGTCTTACCGACATCCGCTTCTTTAAATACCTGCCGATGTTCCCACTCGCTATGATTGGAGGGATTATCCTCCAAATGCTCCTTAGAAAAGCCGGCAAACAGACACTCATCCAACGACGTACCGCAGAAATCATCAATGCTATTGCTTTGGACATTCTCATCGCGAGCGCGGTCGCTACTATTTCGCTCAGCGTTCTGAGCGACAAACTACCGATCATAATTATTCTTAGTGTCGCTGGTATCGCATGGATTGTTTTCGGCTTTGTAGTGCTCGCGCCTGCCATGTTCCGTTCTCATTGGTTCGAAAAAGGTTTGACAAATATGGGGCAGTCTATGGGTATGACCGCCACTGGCTTGCTCCTGCAGCGTTTGGCCGATCCATCCAACAAGTCCAAAGCACGCGAAAGCTTTGCCTATAAGCAACTAGTATTCGAGCCGTTCATGGGCGGAGGTATTGTGACGGCTTCCGCCGTGATTGTTATACATGAGTTCGGCCTAACCACCGTGCTCGTAGGCTCAAGTATCATTACCGTTTTTTGGCTACTGCTCGGGTTGCATCTCGGCATAAAGCACCAGCGCTCCTGATGCTCTAGCGGTGCTTGATTAACAAGTTGGAAATTAGTTTGTGCATGTCACACAGAAGGAGCGTCGCAAGTACCGGCAATACTATGGCTATGAGCGCATCGTATGGGAGAAGTGAAACCAGATTGAAATACTCTTTTATAGGCGTCATAAATACAATAATATTTACAAGAATTGATGCACTGATAGCAACAACCAGTTTGTAATTTGGATGCACGAAGTTATATACCCATGACTTGAATTCAAAGTTCATATTGAACGCATTTGCCCACTGGATAACAATCAGGCTGAGGAATGCCGCCGTGCGGGCATACGCTTCACCGTGGTGCAGCGTAAAGCTAAAGATAAATAGCACCATCGTCGCCATAATGATAGCCAGCAGGATGGAGCGATTCAGCATGTAGCCTTCCAGCAGCGGAGCACGCGGATCCTTGGGTGGCTGCTTCATATGGTGCTCTTCGGCCGGACTCAGACCGAGCGGTATAACCGATACGCCATCCGTTACCAGATTGACCCACAAAATCATCACCGCCGTAAGTGGCAGCGGCATATTGAATAACAATGCAAGGAGCATGATAAGTATCTCGCCGCTATTGGTACCGACGAGATAAACAACCATTTTGCGGATATTAGCCAGGACGGTCCGGCCGACACGAACGGCATTCATGATAGTCTGAAAATTACTGTTGATAAGCACAATGTCGCTCGCATCCTTGGCTGCATCCGTACCGGCACCCATAGCTAGGCCGGCGTCCGCTTCAACGAGTGCAGGTATGTCATTTACACCGTCTCCGGTCATGGCGGTAATCTCATGCTTCTTGATTGCCTTGAGTAACGCGTATTTATGTTCTGGTAGCACACGACCAAATACTGTGTTTGTCTCAAGTGCTTTACGAATTTCCTCAGGCGAGCCGCTGGCAAGCACACTGCTGTCAGTAATACCACCGTGACCATTGGCAATACCGACCTTTCGAGCGATATGTCCAGCTGTTTCTACGTGATCGCCGGTCAGCATAACAACTTTTATACCGGCTTGTTGCGCTTGTTTTATAGCATTACTGACACCGGCTCTCAGCTGGTCGCTCAGACCGATGAACCCATCGAACGACATATTCGACAGTACACCATGGTCAAGCGCTTCTGGCATGCTCTTGCTGTCCTTTTGGGCAAAACCAATCGTCCGGTATCCATGGCTGGTGAATGCCGCGAGCTGCGTCTTGGCTTCGGCCAATGCTTTAGTAGGTCGGCAGTGATGCAAAATCTGCTCCGGCGCACCCTTAACGTATAGCGAGTAGCCTTTCGGATGCTGCCATAATACACCGCTCAACCTTAGTCGCTGGTCGAAGGGGAATTCCTTTACTTTCTTCCAGTCACGAGGTATACGTGTATGTTCAACTTCGACATGCAATATTTTGTCTAGAGGGTCTTCGGTGTTATCGACATCGCCGTTTAGGCTGGCCCGTACTGCTTCATGGAACGTCTTTTTGTCATTATGGGCAGTATACATGTCAGCTACCGCAAGCTTATTCTGGGTGATAGTGCCGGTTTTGTCAGTTGCTATCAGCGTAATCGCTCCCATGGTCTCCATCGCAGCGATATGCTTCACGAGCGCCTTTTGTTTAGCCATGCGCCGCGCGCTAAAGAGCAACACCAGCGTCATCGCGACGGGCAGACCTTCGGGAACAGCGGAAACCAGAATGCTAAGCGTGTAGGCAATCGCCTCTTCGAGGTGAATGCCCCGATAAATAGCCAGACCGAACACAACGATGGTCACCGCCATGATGCCAATGAGCAGCTTCTTGGTCAGGTCGTCAATTTTAATCTCAATTGGTGTCTTACCATCATCGGCCTCAGCGGCAAGCGTATTGATCGCCCCAAGTTCGGTGGCATTCCCTGTGCCGCAAATGAGCAGCATACCTGAGCCGCTACTCAGATATGATCCCTTGAACAGCATATTTGCCTGGTCATAAATCTGTTTGGTACCGGCAACAGCACCGGCATGCTTGTGAATCGGCAACGATTCGCCCGTCAGCAGCGACTCATCAGCCTGTACGTTGTTTGCCTCGATTAACCGGCCGTCAGCCGGAATCTTCATGCCCTCCGAAATATAGATAACGTCACCCGGCACCAGCAACTCGCTGTTTATTTTTTCTTCTTCACCGTCGCGGAGCGTCAAGACGAACTGCTTGTCCTGTTCGCGGAGCGTTTTGAGAACACGGCTAACCGAAAACTGCTGGAAATAGTATATGATGGCGTTCACCACCACAATCACACTGATAATAATCGTCTCGAACCACTTCCGCTCAAAGGCGCTTATGACGGCTGCAGCGATAATCACCAAGACGAAATAGCTGGCAAACGGTTCAATAATCCGCCGCCACAACGGAGTCCTGCGAGCGGTCAGTTCATTGCGACCATATTCGGCGAGCCGCTGGCGTGCGTCGACAGCACTCAGCCCGTTGCGAGTCGAGCCGAATGACTCCAAGGCTTCATTGATTTCCAGGTTGTATGTTTGTTTTTCTTTCTCGTGTTGCATGACTAAGTACTACTTCTATAGTAACATCCGGCAACGCTTGTCCCAAAAACACTAAAACCAGCAAAACGCTGGTTTTAGTCGTGTCGTCACGTCAGTTAGTACGTGATGAACTGCTGCCACTTGGGCCGTCGTACTTTTACTTCCACCTTTGTGCTCCGTGAAGTTATAGTTTTTATTTTTACAGGCAAAGCCTGGCTACACACCTTCTGACTACTCCTCACCACACCCGTCTCTTTTTGTTATTTTTGATAAATTTTTGTCTTCGATAGCCTACGCGGCCACTTAGAAGTAAGCGCATTATCGCACGACATCCTCTATTCGTCAACACTGTTCTTATGCTTTGTGATGTTATAAAATAATTTCAGATTATACGGAAACAAAGAAAGCACTGATCTACACCTATGCATGGCGACATATATTCAGAACTTAGCCTCGTTATTGCGCTCGGCGCAGCAATTTCCTTCGTCATGCACAGATTGCGCCAACCGCTCATCATCGGCTATATCCTAACCGGTATTCTAGCCGGGCCGGCTGCCTTCAATATCATCTCAGGCGCCGACGCCATGAATGGTATGAGTGAAATCGGTATCGCGCTACTCATCTTTATCATTGGCCTCGAACTAAGTCCGCGTGTATTCTTGCGGCTTCGCAAGACGATTTTTATCACTTCAACCGTCCAGATTGCCGCAACTTCCGCTTTCGGATTTTTCATTGCCCGGTTACTGGATTTCGGACGCATGGAGTCAGCCGTCATCGGCTTGGCACTGGCGCTCAGCAGTACGATCATTATCGTCAAGTTATTCAACGATAAACGCGAAACGACGCGCCTGTATGCACAGATTGTCATCGGTATGCTTATTGTCCAGGATGTTTTCGTCACGGCCGGTAAATTCGGGCTAGCGGCACGCACCACGGACGGTACGACGGACGCTGTTATCCATCTCCTCGCAATGGGCATCGTTGTAACAGGACTATTGTACTTGACCAGCAAACGTCTCGTACCGCATTTGGCAAGGTCGATCGGCAGCTCAAAAGAGATTCTGCTGCTTTTTGCGCTCGGTTGGGGACTCGGTTGGGCGCTGCTCTTCAAAGAAATCGGCCTTTCCATCGAAATTGGTGCCCTATTTGCCGGCATCGGCTTGGCACAATTACCTTACAGTCGGGAAATGTCATCCCGCCTCAAGCCTCTGCGCGACTTTTTCATCATCATTTTCTTTGTCACGCTCGGACAGGGCTTAGTTCCGGGTAGCCTATCGGATATTGTCCTGCCGGCAGTTATATTTAGTTCATTCGTGTTGTTTATCAAGCCAATTTTTGCACTTATTAGCATGGGGCTGCTCGGTTATACCAAACGCACTAGCTTCAAGGCTGCCGTATCACTCAGTCAAATTAGTGAGTTCTCGCTAGTCTTTGCCGTCGCCGCCGTCCACGCCAATCTGGCCAGACAACACGTTGCCGATACCTTGACACTCACGGCACTTATTACTTTTGCTATCTCGACGTATTTCATTAAGTTTGATAACTCATTGTTCGGAAGGCTGGAAAATGCACTTCGGATGTTCGAACGCAAAGTGACCGTTCCGGACAAAAAGCATATCGCTCCTCACTATCCAATTGTATTGTTCGGCTACCGCCGCAACAGCCATGAATTCATTAAGACATTCCGGAACATGGGCAAGCGGTTCGTTATCGTCGACTATGACCCCGACATGATAGAAACACTAGAGAGACATGACGAGGAATTTCTGTACGGCGATGCGACAGACTCCGAGTTCTTAGAAGAACTACAGCTCGAAAAATCTCATCTGATTGTTTCGACGATATCGGACTTCAAGACGAACGAGTTCCTAGCCAACTGGCTGAAGCAGCACAATCCGCGGGCCGTCTTTGTTTGCACTTCGGATAACGCCGCCAATGCTTCGGAGCTTTACAATGAAGGCGCCAGCTACGTCATGATGCCGCACTTCGTCGGCAACGAACGTTTGAGCGCTTTTATTCGCAAGAATGGCTTTAGGAAGGCTGAATTCAAGCAGTACCGTGCAAAACACCTGGCCTATCTACAGACGCACTACGAGCCAAGCTTCGAAGAAGCGTAAAGGCCGTGTTCCCGAATGTAGCGCCACACTGCGGATGGCACCCCATCGGGCTCCTTGCCCTGCTTAATCGCCAGTCGAATTTTGCTGGATGCAAACTCAGGAATTTTGGCCTGAAACAATCTATATCGTACTTCCATGCCGCGAGTTTTTCGCAGTACTTTAATGCGTTCGACCACTTCCTTTCGAGTGAAGTGGCGAATGCCGATCACAAAATAGAGTGTATTGACCAACTCTTCGACATGTGGCCAGTCAGCAAAATGAACCAGCATATCGTCACCCATGAGCATATGAATCTCTGCACCCTTGAA
>JAKQHX010000041.1 GCA_029557815.1 bacterium | reverse complement strand
TACAATTTTTTTACTATTGTAGAGTTCGGCTAACTTGTTCAGGCGCTCGTCCGGAATCGTACCGATCCCCGACGAGCGCCTGAACAAGTTAGCCGAACTCTACAATAGTAAAAAAATTGTACCCGCTACCGTCACATTCGTAGATATCGCCGGACTCGTAGCTGGGGCATCACAGGGCGAAGGCCTCGGCAATCAATTTTTGGCAAATATCCGTAGCTGTAACGCCATTTGTCATGTCGTGCGAGCTTTTTCTGACAATAATGTCCTTCATATAGACGACCAGCACGACCCGAAAAAGGATATTGACGTCATCAACACCGAGCTTATACTCGCTGATTTGCAGACTGTCGAAAAACGTCTGCCCCGTATAGAAAAAGAAGCCCGTGCCAACCCCAAGCTTAAGCCTATTGCTGATACCTTGCGTCGAATCAAGGAGCTATTGGATGCAGGCAGACCTTTGTTCTCAGAGCAAACTACAGTAAGCAGCGAGCAATGGGAGTGGGTACAGAAAGAACTCCAACTACTTACGATGAAGCCTGTTATTTACCTGTTTAATGTAGATGAGGAAACGCTGGCAAACGAATCCAAGAAAAGTGAGCTGAGTACCCTCGCAGGTAACGCCCAGTCTCTCTTCGTATGTGCCAAGCTGGAATCCGAACTCAAAGGTGTCGATGATGCAGACCGTAAAGAACTCCTTGAAAGCTATGGTGTCGACGAATCCGGTCTCATCCAACTCATCCACGCCGCCTACGATACGCTTGGCCTACAAAGTTACCTGACGGCCGGAGAACAAGAGGTTCGTGCGTGGACCGTACGGAAAGGTGCCACTGCGCCGCAAGCAGCCGGCGTTATCCATGGCGACTTTGAACGTGGTTTTATAGCAGCCCAAATAGTCGACTATAGCGACCTTGTAGCTGCCGGTTCTGAGGTAGCCGCAAAAAGTGCGGGCAAAATCCGTACCGAAGGCAAAGACTATGTCATGCAGCCGAACGATGTGGTTGAGTTTCGGTTTAACGTTAGTAAGTAGGCTTATAAGAATTTGCGATCATTGTGTACACTTCTGTCCCAGTGAACTGGTGTACTGGTAATAATCTTTATCAGGTCATCCATGGGCGGAATAGTATTGTCGTCGTAGTAATGGTTTGTGTCCATATAGTTTTCCAGTACGCTCATGCAAACAATCTCGTCGCCTACCAAATGCATTTTATCAACCGCCTGAAGGCTTGCGAATGGTGTTACTACAATCAGTTTTTCTGTCTTAACAGGTTTTAGGTAATCGTTAGCCAGATCAAGCGACAAACCGCTGTTCAGTCCATCTGACACCAGGATAACCGTCCGTCGCTGTAGTAGCTCCCTATGAATTTCGCCACCATGGCCAAGTAAAGCATGTAGCTTATGAAGCTTCTCTAGGCGCTGGCCCTCTATAACGCTCAGGTATTCGCTTCGCATTTCTTCGAGTTGGCCAGTCGAAAACTTATCATTATACGTAAAGGTATTGTTCGACGATATGACTGCAAGTGCATCATTTTCCCCAGGCAAAACGATATTCTCGGTCAAAAGCATGGTCAAAGCTGAGTGCAATTGCATAGCAATCTGGGCACCCACGATAACAGCGCCCGGACTCAGAGCGACTATGGTTGTATTTGCTTGTTTGTATTGATCGAGCTTCTCAGCTAGCATCCTGCCAGCTTCTGCTCTGTTCCGAAAGTACATTATGACCAGTGTAGCACAAGCGTAACGTGGGAATTATTGTATTTTTGTCAGGAGATAGAAGCGTTCACGGCTTCACCTAATGAGACAAACCTCGCGGTTTTTCTCATCGCGCCAGGCAACGAAATGAATTCGTCGCTTGGGCTGCTCTTTTCCTTACAAATTTCCAAGCTTTTTCAGTAAATAGAAGCGTTCACGGTTGCCTTTGGCACCAGCGACTTCAGAATCAGCTTTGTCCTGAATAACGAACAAGCTTCTTACCCATGCCTCAAAGTCCTGTAATATCCTTCGGCGCATCGCATCATTTTTGATGACACCTTTATGTTTCTGGCCGCTTACCTGAGCCTCGAACTGCGGTTTTACCATCGCAACAACTTCTGTTTGCGAACCGCACAACCGAGCAACGCTTGGCAGTATCTCTCTCAGCGAAACAAACGAAACATCAATGACCACAATATCCGGTATAGCTGACAATTCCCTGACATCCCGTATATCCGTCTTTTCGTGCAGCTCAATCTTAGGGTGACCATGCAGGCTTGGATGGAGCTGGTTCGTCCCCACATCTATATCAATAACCTTTTTGACACCGTGTTGCAGCGCATAATCGGTGAAGCCGCCCGTGCTACTACCGACATCAAGTACGACTCTACCTCGAAAATTGAGGTGGAGAACTTTGGCGACACTTGCCAGCTTTAACCCTGCTCGGCTGACGTACTGCTCTTTGGTAATGAGCCTTATCTTATCTTCATTACCAACCATAGTGCCGGCTTTGGTGATAATTTTTTTGTTCACCACCACTTTGCCAAGCCGAACATAGTTCTCAGCCTGACTACGCGTCGGCACAATTCCACGTATGACGAGTGCTTGGTCCAAACGATTTTTCACACCAGGGTCCGTCACTTCACACGTTCGCGATAGGCACCGGTGGCCGTATCGACGCTGATGAGGTCGCCGACTTTTACAAAGGCTGGTACTTTCACGGTGATTCCCGTCTCTACGGTCGCATCTTTTAGGACACTTGAGGTCGTATCCCCCTTTACCACATCTTCGGCGTAGGTGACTTTGAGGGGAACGTTCTTTGGTAGCTCAATATTAATAACCCGGCCGTCAAAGAACTGTGCCTGTACCTTGTCGCCCTCTTTCATATAACCTGCCTGATCGGCCATATCCTCGGCTGGAAGTTCAAACTGCTCGTAGGTGTCCTCGTCCATGAAAAAGAACGTGCCGCCATCGTTGTACAGGTACTGCACGTTTTTGTTCGTAATATCGGCTGGTTCGATGGATTCACTGCCCTTGAATGTCTTGTCCAGGACCTTGCCATCAAGCAAGCTCTTTATCTTGACGTTCACAATCGAACCGCCGCGACCCATTACTTTTTGAGCGTACTCAACAACGCGGTACGGTGTACCGTCCAACTGAAAAACCTGTCCTTTTTTGAGGTCTGTAACTCCTAGTGCCATACATTCTCCGACGTTTTTAGATTAACCTAGTATCTCGGATGGCGACGCATGTCCATGCGCATCCGCTCCATCTGGTGATAAAACGCTTCCGAATGTTGCACATCCATCACCCGTTGGTCGTGCCGTACATGCTGCGACTGTTGCAATTGGCGCTGCACCATCTTGAGCCTATCCTCTATAGACCGCAGGTTATGGCCGTTTTGCGCCATGTCCTCGGCTTTTTGCAGCTCATTATGAATAACCCGTGCCGCGGGGTCGTTAGGGTTTTCGAACCGGTCATGAACATCAAACCTCAAATCCCTCAGCTGTTGCTCCAGATTTCGGTGATAATCATCCATGTCCACTTGTCTCCGTTTAGTTAAGACTAATTATTAGCCACGAACGGCAGAAGCGCAATGTGCCGTGCACGCTTGATAGCGACCGCCAAACGACGCTGCTCATGTTCTTTTAGACCGGTCTTTTTACGGGACTCAATCTGTCCAAACTGGTTTACGTAGCGCTGCAAGGTCTTAAAGTCCTTGTAGTCAAAGTACGCTACGTCAGTCCTGTGCTTAAAAATCTTCGCCATATTATCTCCTTTGAAGTGCTTAACAGTGATTGGTTGTTAATTTTCTTTGCTCGAGAGTTTTAACGAATTTTGGCTAGTGCAGTTCGGGGTGAAGGCCGAGCACAAAATCCGAACCGTAGTGACCTACGGGGGAGGATTTTTGACGCAGGCTTTCGTCCGAAATGTGCAGTCAATAATTTGTTAAAACGGGATGTCGTCGAGGTTTATAGGTTCGTCACCGATATCCTCGATGACAACGTCATCTTTCTTGCCCGTAGGCTTGCTGGCCGGAGCAGAGCTTCCACCGCTACTGCCGCCACCCTCACCGCCAGGCCCGCCAAGGAAAGTTACGTCCTGGGCTACCACTTCCAGTTTGCTGCGCTTTGCTCCGGACTCTTTGTCCTCCCAACTGCGCGACTGCAGTCGTCCGTTCACCAGACATGGACGGCCCTTGCTCAGGTATTGCGCTACGCGCTCACCGAGTGGACCCCAAGCTACTACATCGACGTAGTCGGTTGCTTCCTGCCAGTTACCGTCAGCGCCTTTGTAGCTGCGGTTAAGCGCGAGACTGAAGCTCGTGACGGACGTGCCGTTCGGCGTCTGCCGAAGCTCCGGGTCACGCGTCAGGTTTCCCATTAAGATGACTTGGTTAAAACTTCTTGCCATAGTGGCTTCCCTCCTTGTAGGAACTATGTCCTGGGTTTATTTAGTACTTATACCCTAAGCCTACATGCGTAAGCCGTCAAGTCTTTACTCTTCGTCTTTTTCGTCATCTGAGTCGTCGTCAGCGCGATCGCCGCGCTCGGCTGCCTTCTTGGCCTTCTCGGCCTTGGCAGCTTCTGCCTTGGCGATAGCCTTGAGGTCCGGCTTGGTGATAAGAAAACGCATCACTTCGTCGGTAATGTTCAGCGTACTCTCTACCTTCTTAACACCTTCACCTGGCATTTCTACAGTGTAAAACACATACACGGCGTAGTCCTGCTTGGCAATCTGGTACGCAAGCTTCTTCTTGCCCCAGTTATCGGTAGCCACTATCTTGCCGCCGTTATCGGCAAAAAGCTTGGTGACCTTTTCCTCGGCCTTGGTCAAATCGACTTCAAGGTCAGGGTGATAGAGTACGGCAACTTCGTACTGTGCCATAAATAGCCTCTCCTTTGGTTAAAGCCCACACTCTCTATGGATGTGAGCCGAGTTAATAACTGCGTAAGTATACCTTAACTACCCCTGTTGGTCAACCCAGTAGTGAGCTTTCGCGAATATCTCGGTCAAGCTGCCGGGATATTTCGCCTGCATAGAGCAGGTCTACTACGCTGCGCTAAGCACCGCTTCCAGCTGGGGGATTACATGCTGCCTGATTCGTTTATGGCTGCCGAGCTTCCACTTTACGAGCGGCTTTGGATCTTTGGGCATCAAGGGGTGCAGCAAATTGCTTCTGGCCAGTGCCGTATACTTGCCACGTATATCGTCTGTTGCCACTTCGGCGGCCGACCAAAGCAGAAAATCACCGATTTTTACTTTTCGTTCGGCATCGTCTGTGCATAAAAACTCATCAATCGCCGTCTCTTTGATGTGGCTCAGGTCCTGGCCCAGGACATAATCAAGCAAAAACTCACGAACCGGGTCATACCCATACCGCAGATACCTGTAGCCAAAAGGATTATTCCGTTGCGGCTGGCGCAAAAAGGCAGCTTCCTGCGCAGTCGCGGGCCGCGCAAAAGGCTGCGACCTGCTGGTTATATCAATGACATGATCCGGGACAAAACCCGCAAAAGCCAGGACAACCCGGCCGTATATATCACTCTCGTCTGTCGGCAACTCAGGTCCCTGAAAAAATGCATGATACGAAAAAGGACCCTCGTTGTGAAGGTCCGCATGTACGTATTGTATCCAGCTGTTGCGAAGCGCCACACCGGCTGCCGTACGAAGAGCCGGGTGGTGCCGCGGATGCCATCCATGGTGATCATTAGCTACATCAGGACTATTCAGGGGTATATGTTCACATCGTGGCGCAATAGGATACGGCAGACCAGAGTATTCATCGATAGGCGTGGTGAGTTCTGCGGCCATGCGGTTCTCCCAAATACTGTATGTATATAACATAAAACGGCTTGTGCTTTTCGCACAAGCCTAATGGCTACAATTGGGTTATCGTTTACGCTTGCTGCTCCGGGAAGTTTTCGTCGAGTACGGCGTCCATCGCCAGGCTGCTCTGACCCCCACCACCAAAGACATCGTCCAGAGAGCTTACCAACACTTCACGCGGACGATTGCCGTCGGCCGGGCTGATGATGCCCTGTTCTTCCATCGTCTCGATGAAACGGGCCGCCTTGCCATAGCCGATACGCAGCCGGCGCTGCAACAGGCTCGTGCTGGCCTTGCGCCCTTCAATCACCGCCCGAACCGCTTCTTTGTACATCGGGTCATCGGCATCATTACCACCGCCAATATCAGCCACCACACCACCCTTGCCAATCTGTACCGGCTGAGAGATGATCTCGTCATCAAATTGCGGCGGCCGCTGCATACGGATAAAGTCAGTGACTTTGTTCGTTTCGTCATCACCGATGAACGCACCCTGGACACGTTTCGGTTTCGGCATGTCGGCCGTGTATAGCAACATATCGCCCATACCGAGCAGTTTCTCCGCGCCCATCTGGTCGATAATCGTGCGGGAGTCAACTTGGCTCGCCACCGTAAAGGCAATGCGGGCCGGCACGTTAGCCTTGATAAGGCCAGTAATGACATCGACAGAAGGACGTTGTGTCGCCAGAATCAAGTGGATGCCGACTGCACGCGCTTTCTGAGCAATACGTACGATGAGCGCCTCGACGTCGCGAGCCGCCATCATCATGAGGTCAGCCAACTCGTCAATGACAACCACGATGTACGGCATGCCTTCTTCGTCCTTTTTGTTGTTGTACTCAGTGATGTTACGCACACGCACATCACTGAGCGCTTTGTAGCGTCGCTCCATCTCTGCCACCGTCCACTTGAGAGCGCTGATACATTTCTCTGGTTCGGTAATAACTGGTGTCAGCAGATGAGGGATGTCGTCATATGGCTTCAGTTCGACTTGCTTGGGGTCGACCAGTATAAGCTTCAGATCTGATGGACTGTTGCGGTACAACAGGCTTGTCAGGATGGTATTGATCATGACTGACTTACCGGAACCAGTCTGTCCCGCAACCAGCAGATGAGGCATCTTTGCCAGGTTGCCCACTACAGGCGTCCCGGAAATGTCCTTACCAATAACGAACCCGAGTGGGCTGT
Source organism: bacterium (assembly GCA_029557815.1). Classification (GTDB taxonomy): domain Bacteria; phylum Patescibacteriota; class Saccharimonadia; order Saccharimonadales; family JAGQNK01; genus JAGQNK01. The sequence continues at coordinate 14,677 of JAKQHX010000041.1, read as the reverse complement.
CCAGCCGGGCCCATTCATTAGACTGCAAAAGTGAGCTGATGCGGACTGTTGCGGACTTGATATTTGGCACCTCGATACCAACGGCGCGCTTACCTGGAATTGGCGCTTCCATACGGATAGAGTGGGCAGCCAAGTCAAGTGCCAGATTATTCTCCAACGCTGTAATCTTTGTGAGCTTTACCCCTGTCGGCGGTTTGAGCGTAAACTGCGTGACACGCGGACCGATGTTGGCACCTTCCATTTCAACATCGATATTGAAGTTGTTGAATGTTTCCTTGATGACTTCCGCATTCCCTTCTACATCACCGGCATCTGCCTTATCCTGTTTCTGGTTCAGTAAGGTAAGCCCCGGAAACTTCCAGTCCGGATCACTCGCAGCCGTCAGGGCGGCATGGTCTTCTGTTGGCGTGAGTTTGGCTGCGGTATTCTTCAGTGTACTCAACCTGGCACGCTCTTTGGGCGTATGGTGCTCGACCGGCACCCCTTCGTTCAGCTTGAACCCGTTATCGGCAGCTTTGCTCTTTAGCTCCGCCAGATCCGTATCGTCGGATTCAGGCCGCTTAAACATATCTACGAGTTCTAACAAGACTTTTGGCGAGATACCAAATGTCAGGAAGAACATGAGCAGAGCCAGGACAAAGAACAAGATTGACGCCGGTATGGTATCCAGGGCGTTGAGCATCAACCCCCCTACGGCTCTTCCAATCGCCCCGCCGTGTCCTCCGGCAAATTCGCCGACGATATCCTTGCTCACAAAAGCGACATGTGCCCATGCGGCGGCAAAGGTCATAAAAGCCAGCATGCTCACAAATTTCGGTAGTGGGATTTGTCGATCCTCGCTCGTGAACTTCCACACCCCAAAGAACGCCAACGCAACCGGTGTCAGGTAAGCCATCCAGCCCAGCGCCGTATATGCGCCCCTGAACATACCGACTGGCAATGGACCGCCCGTGCCGAATCCACCAAGCAACAGGAAGAATGCTGCGATAAGTAGGAATATCGCACCGGTCATCGGCCAGAACCCAGAACGTTCAACAACTTCTGGTTCTACCTTTTTCTTTCTGGTTTGTTTTTTCTTTTTTGCCATAGAGCGCTTACACAGTTTACAACTTTTTACTCTGGTGTGCCAGGGGTATCTTCCGGAGGGGTGTGAGGTTTGTTCGTACGGTATGTGTTTACGTATGTAGCGATCTCGTCTCTTTCGGGGCCCGACACACTCGGATCAGCCAGTCGGGCGGCTAGCTCCTCATCCGACATAGCATCGAAGGTTGTAGTTGGCTCAGGACCTGCGACACTTGCCCCTTCCGATGGAGCCGTCCTCGCCTGCACTAACTCAGAGATTTCACTGATACGCTCAAATGACGTCGCAGGATCCATCAGCTCCCTAGACAAGGCAGCTCTTTCTGATTCGCTAAATTCGTTGATAGGAGGCTGTTCGTTTGACATATCATAATTATATCAAAAATTACAACATTTGTCAATCCGCTTGTGCTTTTGAATGTCTAGTAGCCTCTGGTGCTCAACTTGTAGCACTGTCTGCCGGCTGGGTGGCTATAACTCGATATATAGGAAGTATATTCGTCTTGACTACCTGCATAATCCCTGTAACTTCCGTACGAGCTAGATTCTTCCTTGAAGGTAGCACATAGCTCGTAATAGTACGTCCTGCGGGTTGTGCCCCCGTACGTGAGACTGCTGCTGCCTGGCTGCAACACACTCTCCGTCTTTGTGTTTGGCCTGTACTCAACCAGATCCTTTTCTATGATTTTCTTTACGCCGTCTCGGAGGTTACTTAACTCATTGAGGTTGTTTGGCAGTTTGTCATTATCCCTTGCATAGTCCTCAATAGCGGTTGGCAAAGAACTGAGGTTTTGCTCCAGCAGCCTGTCGTCACGCAATGAACGCTCACGCGCAACCGGACCGACGATGCCAAGCAGAACGATGATACCCACGGTCACCATCATGCCAAAGCGAAAGAGCTTCGCAATAGCTGGAAATCGAGGAGGATTCAGGGTACGTGCGAGCGTCGCGGCATAGTAAGCACTCACTATCAGGGCGCTGATAAGTGTGACGAGAAGGCCTTTCGAATCGCTGTCCGACCCGATTGCCATCATGAACACCGATACGACAGCCGTTATCAGTGCGGCGACGCCGCAGAGGGCAAAAATAACCGCATGGATGAGCATGACCGCCATAGCTGCCCCTGCCTTTTTGGCGGGTTCTTTTTTGCTATAAAAAGAATCACAGATAAACGCCACTGGCAGCAAGACGACCAAAGCCGCAATCGCAAAAGGCGTAAATGAGCCCACGTCAGCTTTGTCGATGAAGTTTGCAATAATTGCGGCCGTCAGAGACGACAGCGCGAGGACCGCCCATCCCCAGAATGCATAGGTAAGCCATTGCAATACAACCAAGCCAGCACCCCCGGATGGGGTCGTTGGATGGCTGGACGTTTCGGGCTGTACTGGCTGGGCTGCTGCCGAAACCGAGCCAGCCGAATTACCAGCTGGCGCTGGATATGTCGTGGCCATATGAGCGGATGGGTTGACCGATGATGGGCTCTCTTGAGGAGAAGCTGGCGGTAGCGAAGTTGGCTGCGGTTCCTGTACCCGTTGGTTATCGTCAGTGTTATCGGGCTGAGTTGTCGGGGAATCCATAGTCTACCTTTTTGTCGCTTAAGCTTATTTGCCTAAATCATAAACTTTTTATCGATAGCAAGCAACCTTAAGCCATGCCTAGTCAGTGCGGGCGTCTTGGCCAAGAAGCTTGGCACGCATTTCCTCGAAACGGCGTTGCTGTTCGGCAGCTATCTCCTCTGGTGTCGGCTCGGGCTTTGGCAGCCTTTTGCTATCCTGTTTCTTTGGCTGGCTCTGCCCATTGGAGCCGTTTTTACTACCGCCAATCACATTCACAACCGGTATAACAATCGGGCTACGCTGGGTGTACTCGAACAAAAAGTGCGTCACATGTTCCTTGAGTTCCTGTTTGAACCGATCCAAATCAACACGCTTGTAGCGCTGCTGAACCGCTCGCTTCAATTCTGTACGAAAGGCATTCATCAGCTCCTCATTATCTCGCATATAGATGAAGCCTCTGCTAATGATGTCCGGGCTGGTCATGAGGTTGCCAGACTTTTTGTCAATCGTCAGTACAACGGCGACGAGCCCTTCTTCGGCTAGCATGAGACGGTCTTTGATGACTACACTGCTAACAATCGCGCCCGTCTGGTCAACCAGCACCGTCCCGACCGGTACCTTACCACCGATATGCATCGTATCAGGTGTGAACTCAATAACCTCGCCGTTATCGACGTTTGCACAGTTTTTGCGTGGGATACCCTGCTCTACGGCAATATCTATGTGGCGTTGCTTGGAGCGGTAAGCGCCATAAATCGGTATAAAGAACTTCGGCCTGGTGTAGTTGATCATATCTGCGTACTCGTCACGGGAAGCGTGGCCAGAGACGTGCAACGGACCGATACCGTCCAGTTCGTGGTGCCGGTGTTCAAAGACATGGACACCTTTGCGTACCAGGCCGTCAACCATATGGCCGATGAGCGAGTCGTTGCCAGATTCCGGAATCGGTGTACTGGATAGCACAACCGTGTCCTGTTCCTTCAGCTTGATATGACGATGGTCGCCACTTGCCATACGCTGGAGCGCCGAGCTTGGTTCGCCTTGGCTACCAGTAGCAACGACGACGACGTCGGTATCTTTCATATTCGGTACGCTCGCAATCGGCACAAACGTTCCTTTTGGAATCTTCATGAAACCGTGGCGCACGGCCATTTCGAGCGTACTAACCATGCTGCGGCCATCCATAGCCACTTTTTTGTTGTGGTGTACGGCCGCATTCACGATCATTTGCACACGGTTCATATTGGTCGAAAATAGACCGATAAAAATCCGGCCCGGTGCCTGGTCCATAATATCGATGAAGCTTTGCTCAATGGTGCTTTCGGACGGCGTCCGACCCATGCGTTCAGTTGTAGTACTCTCACTAAGTAATACCAAGACACCTTCGTCACCGAGTTGCTTCAGGCGTTCTACATCTGTCCGTTCATGGTCAAGCGGGTTGGGGTCTAAGCGGAAGTCACCGGTGTTTATGATACGTCCTACCGGCGTATCAAGTACCACAATAGTACTACCAGGGATGGAGTGGGTCACCCGGACAAGCTCGACGAAGAACGCACCGAGCTTGAGACGCTCATGCGTATCTTCATTCATGATGACAGTCTGCAACTCAAAACCTTCGGGCATCGGCAAGCCAAAGTTTTGGAAAATCTCCTCGACACGGCCAATCGTAAAGTTGGAGCCATAAATCGGTGCGGGCAGCTTCGGTACGATGTGTGGCAACCCTCCAATATGGTCAAGGTGACCATGCGTAATGACATAGCCGCGGAGCTTATGCCTGATACTCTCCACATAGCTCACGTCGCAAATGCCATAGTTGATGCCCGGTAAGTCGACGCTTAGGTCATTTCCGGCATCAATGATAACTGCGTCGTTCATATACTCAACGAGCATCATGTTCTTGGAGCCGCCGCCGTCCATGCCGCCAAGACCGATAATCTTCAACCGCGGATTATCGTCAATGACATTGGCGCGACGCGGCCGCTCTTCTGCGACCACCTCCGGGACATCCAGATACTGGTTGATGACACGCTGAGCGTCATCATGCGTCCGGCGCTGGGCACGAATCGCCGCGCCTCGGCTGACCGTACGGGCAGGTGCGATCGTTGGAGCTGCCTTTGCCTTCGGTCGGCCATTGGCACTATTGTTTCTGCGTCCGCCTGACTTTCCGGCAGAACGGACGGGTCTATTTTGGTTATTGGGTTTATTAGTATTCACAAAAATTTTCCTTTCGGTTTTGAATACATCCTAAGATGGTATCTTTTCTAAAATGGAGGGGATTCGCGTAAAATCATCTATAAGAGTTTGTCGCATTCCTCCGTTATATAAGGCCGCTGCCGGGTGAAAGAGCGGCAGGTAAACTTGCCTTTTGTACCGCTTGGGCTGGCCGTGGACTTTGCTGATTTGCAGGTCCGGTAGGAAACAATTCATACTGTGACGACCGAGAGTCACCACAATTTTGGGCCGAATTATGTCCAACTGGGACTGTAAATATGGCAAGAAAGCCGCCTTTTCTTCAGGCAATGGATCCCGGTTATTCGGCGGACGGTATTTCACGATGTTGGTGATGTAGATATCGCCGCGCTCCAACCCGATAGTAGCCAACATCTCGTTCAGAAACTTACCAGCGGCACCGACGAATGGCTCCCCTTGTGTATCTTCGTTTTTCCCTGGCGCTTCGCCGACAAACACGATATCCGCATCCGGGTTACCCACCCCGAAAACAAGTTGCGTGGCTTGGCTCGCCAGTTCTGGACATACGTTGTCAGCCAAGATTTTTGCTTTCAGGACGTCGAGTTGTTGCTGTTTATTTACTGCCATGATGATTTTTAAATGAACGAACCAAGAGCTTTACGCCGAGAACAAAGAACAAGATTGCGGCGAAATACTGCCAGTAGCTACCGGTGCTAAAAGCCCGCGACAGAAAAGCGTATGCTAAAACGATACCGATTGCACCACGCAGCCCAGTCGCCGGTAAGTCTGTTCTCTGTTTTGGTGCTGTCTTCTTTTTTGCCATCTATTTTCCCTTCTTCTCTCCTCCGACCCACAGGCCGGTCAAAATACCACCCGCAAGGATCATGAGGCCACCCATTACGGCATACCCATCGCTCTGAAACAATGGCCACTGCTGCCCTGCCTGGGTCACGTTACGGAAACCGAAGTAAATGATAACCGCGGCTACGACAACGGGCAGTGGGCTTTTCAGTAGCTTGCTCATTTCTTGTCGCCGAGCTCCCTGGCGGCTTGCTTCATACTGAGGTTCAGGCGGCCTTTCTCGTCAATAGCGACCAGTTTGACAGTGACCAGGTCGCCTTCTTTGACAACGTCGCTTGGTTTGTTCACTCTTTCTTCTTTCATTTCCGAAACGTGCACCAAACCGTCTTTGCCGGGCATGATCTGCACAAAGGCACCGAAGTCCATGACACTCACGACTGGTACGTTTTCGTAGATTTTGCCGACTTCGGGCTCGGCTGTCAGCAGTTGGATATATTGGATAGCACCATCGATACTAACTTTGTTCGGGCTGGCGATAAAGACTGTCCCGTCATCTTTGATATCAATCTCGGCACCTGTTTCGGCAATGATCTTGTTAATCGTCTCACCACCCTTACCAATAACTTCGCGGATCTTGTCTGGATTTATCTGGATGGATTCGACGCGTGGCGCGTACGGGCTCAGTTCCTTGCGGGGAGTACTCAGGGTACTGAGCATGTGATCCAAGATGTGTGCCCGACCGTCTTTTGCTTGGGCGAGTGCCTGGCGCAGGATGTCCGGGCTCAGTCCGTGGACCTTCATATCCATCTGCAGGGCGGTTATGCCTTCGGTGGTTCCGGTCACCTTGAAATCCATATCACCGGCAAAGTCCTCGGCATCGGCGATGTCACTCATGATGTACGGCGTATCACCTTCCATCATCAGACCCATGGCAATACCGCTTACCGGCCGCTTCAGTGGCACACCGGCGTCCATGAGTGCAAGACAGCTGCTACAGGTTGCCGCCATGGAAGTCGAGCCGTTCTGGCTCATAATCTCAGTTACCGAGCGGATGGTATACGGAAATTCCGCCTCGTCCGGCAAAACAGCCGTCAAAGCACGCTCCGCCAGGTAGCCGTGGCCGATTTCCCGTCGCCCTGGGCTGCCAAGCCGCCTTACCTCTCCTACCGTCCAGCCTGGGGCATTGTAATGATGCAGGTAGCGGCGCTCACCTTCGCGTTCCATCGTATCAACGATTTGTGCATAGCTTAGCGGGGCCAGTGTCACAATGTTCATCGCCTGGGTTACGCCACGGGTGAAGATGGACGAGCCATGGGTCCGCGGCAAAACGCTGACTTCACTGGACAGCGGCCGGATTTCTGTCAGCTGGCGTCCATCGGGCCGGACTTTTTTGGCAACGATTTCACGGCGGACATCTTTGTGTAGCGCCATCGTAAAGGCATCGTCATATTCACGGCGCTTTTCGTCATACTCTTCACCATGCTTTTCAGCGAACGCCGTATGGAACTCGTCACGCAACTGCTTGACCAGCACGTTACGCTCCGGGTATGGTTTACGCAAGTCTTCGCCGAGCTTGCCATCAAGCCAGGCATCCACCTCCGTCTGAATCGATTCATCGGGCAGCAGCAGTTCGTATTCCTGTGGTGTGACACCGATTTTCTCGACCAATTCCTTCTGCAGCTGAATCGCCGGCTGCATAGCCTCAAATGCCCATTGGATAGCGTCAGCGACTTCATCCTCAGAGGCTTCGTCCGCCCCGGCCTCTACCATCATGACACCAGTTTCACGAGCTGCAACCACAAGGTCGAGCTTGCCGTTATCAAGCTCTTCGGCCGGCAAGAACGCCTCATGCTCACCGTTTTTGTTGATTCCTACGCGCAGCCCGGCAACCGGACCATCATACGGCGCACCGGTCAGCATGAGCGCCGCACTCACGGCAATCATGGCAATCATATCCGGACGGAAGTTCGGGTCCATACTGAGTACAGAGGCAATCCCCTGCACTTCATGACGATAGCCTTTCGGCCACAGCGGACGGATCGGACGGTCAATGATACGGCCAATCAATACGGCGTCGTCACTTGGGCGGCCTTCACGCTTAATGAACCGGCTGCCGCTGATTTTGCCGGCTGCATACATTTTTTCTTCATAATCGATACTGAGCGGAAAATAATCCATACCCTGAACCGTACGCTCGCTGACCATAGCCGTACCGAGTACGACGGTATCGCCATAACGGGCCAGTACCGAGGCGCTCGAACGAAAGCCAAGCCGGCCGACCTCGAGGCTCAGCGTACGGCCGCAAAATTCTGTTTCTACTACTGTTATTTGTTTGCCAAACGGATTGATGGTTGTTCCCATGTGGTCTCTTGTTTGCCTTTCTGGAAGCTTCTCTGACAGGGTGCAAATATACAGCGTGTCCTTGTGCTTTGGGGTGGCACGGGTATATCTGGAGCTCTGCCAGCGAATCTCTTAGTGGTTAATGTGCACAAGCTTGTCCCGCCTATTGCAGCGGGAGTAGTCTATGCAAATTAGCGGCGAATGCCGAGCTTTTTGATCAGTGCAAGGTACTCTTGGCTGTCTTTGGCGGCGATGTACTTGAGCAGGCGCTTGCGCTTGCCTACCATCTGCAGCAGGCCACGGCGAGCCATGAAGTCATGCTTATTGGCCTTCAGATGCTCAGTGAGCTCCTTGATACGCTCTGTCAGGATGCCGACCTGCACAGCAGGGCTGCCGGTATCTTTTTTGTCATTCTGTAGGTCAGCAATGACCTTTTGCTTCTTCTCTGCTGAAATCAATGTGTATTCCTTACTTATATTTACTAAGAGATGATGGCGTTGGATAGATAGTACCACACCGCTATCTGTTACGCAAGGTGGACTTTTTGCAGATGGCTATCACAGTCGTCGCAGAAACCCGCGACTGCCATATTCCCGAGTACATGACGCGTTGCTCTTCTCATCTCCTCTAAAGTGTTTACTGCTTGCATGACACATTCATGTACACAGTGCCCATCAAACGAAGAGTTACCATCGTACTGAGGCATATCCGAGCTGACTAAGCCGACAGCATGTCCGGCTTCATGTACGGTAGCACCGATGATTTCTTCCTCATTCAGGCGTGCAGCCGAAACAATGAAGTTACCACTGGCATATCGTGACCTACCATAACAGAAGTTTAGGCGTGCGTCAGATGCGCCCAAGTCACTCTTCACTACCATGATATGCATTGAGCCGTCTTCCCAGGCCGGTATATCTCCAATCACAGCTGAATCTATCTGACCACCTATGCGTGGCAATTGTTCTTCGAGACTTCCAATTGCCGTATTTACGTCAACCCCACCGAACCTTAAAAGCCGCCTACCTACTGTTTCCATGGCAAAGCCAACAGCCTCAAGCTTACCGAGCGGCACTCCCGCCTCGGCCAATATATTTGCCTGCATCCTACTATTATAGCATACTTTGTACTATTTTGTCAATACCTAGTATTTATTGCAAATACATTATATTTATGTTATAAATTAGCTTATAATGTCCACTCGACTAGCAGCTCAGCCGGAACTACCACCTACTACACCCTTGGATGCGCAAACGCCAGCAGTGTATGTGTATGGTGATGAATTGCAAGCATCGCAGGCACAATTTGCCGAGATTATGAGTTACGATGGCTCACCTCATACGCCCTGGCTGGCAGGCGAAGTGTTCAATAGGCTGCTACCGGAAAACCTCGAGAAATTTAAGGAGTATGAAAGAGCCACCGGAATGCCAGAGGCTGCTGTCGAAGCGAAAGTAGCCGAAGAAACTGCCGACTGCCGATCTCGGGTCATGGAAGATCTTGTTTCTATTTACGGTGATGAGGCACAGGAGAGGTTTTCTTCTGATACCGAGCTACATGTATTGATTGAAGAACGCCGTACTGGCTTCATGAAAGAAGCCACAAGTCGAGAGCATGAACTGGAACGCTGCAAAAGTGATTTCACGACACTTGTTGAGTGTGCCATTGAATATGGTGGCCTTCCGATCACAAAAGAACAACTCTACCAAAGGCTAAGTGGCGTAAAGATTGGCTTCAGTGATATGTGGAATGTTTTTAGCCTTGACGCGACAGGAACATACGATGCGAAAAGCCATGCGGTAGATGTGAACATTGGCTTGGGAGATTCAGATTTGCGACAAGCGGTGTTCCATGAGCTATTTCACGCCATAAGCGGGCAGCGAATTACCAGAAACGATACATTGATACTTACTGATATTGAGTCTCGGCGTATTGGACTTAAGAATTCGCCCCAAGATCGAAAAGTATGGTTGAATGAGGCGATTACTGACAGCTTGGCAAATATTTTTGTCCGTACGAGTGGTCCGTTTCTTACTAATTTTGGGGATACTGAGAAACCACTCCCTTTGCCAATAACATTTGAGAGCAAAGATATACTCGAGGGGTATCATGCAGAAATAATGGCCGCTACTTTAGTATTAGGAAAAGTTCCAGCTCATACGCTACTCCGAGCCTATTTTACACAAGACAACGATCCATTCGAGGAAGATCAGCGAGCTGGTATCCATGCCGAACGCGAACTGTGGCGTGCAGTCAAGATTGCGAGCGGCGCCAAGCGAATTGCTGATTTGCGTTTGCTAGAAGGTGGGTTTGACGACGATGAGTCAAAAAAGCAATCCCTGTCGATTGCATTAAGTATGGCAGTATCAGACAGCAAGGTGCCCCGCTTCAAAGAAAAGGCGCGTCAACGTACCGTGTGGCGAAATACCGCAAAGCGCACCAGGATGCTTGACAAGGCAAAGACTTACACCAAAAATCTCACTTGAGTTCTTTAGTTCCTGGTACACTAAAGATATGAAAGCGGCAGATTTCTCCCTACCGGACCAAGATGGCAACGCGCGGACACTCAAAGATTTTGCCGGCAAGTGGCTGGTGTTGTATTTCTACCCCAAGGACGACACGCCAGGTTGTACAGTCGAAGCCTGTAGCTTACGCGACGCCAATGATGAGCTGATTGCGCTCGGCGCGCAGGTGGTCGGCATCAGCAAAGATGACACCGATAGCCACCGCAAATTCAAGGCCAAGCACCAGCTGAGCTTCACCCTTCTCTCAGACCCGACCGGCAAAACCATTGAGGCTTACGGCGCCTGGGGCAAGAAGATGTTCGGCCGCGAAGGTATCCTCCGCAAGACGTTTATCATCAATCCTCAGGGTGAGATCGTCAAAACCTACGGCCGCGTCACACCGCTCGGCCACGGCGACCAGGTTATCAAAGACCTCACACAGCTCACTAACGCGTGATTTACGGCTCAAGAGCCGATAACCGGGCAGCCAACTGATCTAGCGCCTCACTCACAGATGTAGGCGCAGGACTCCAGTGTGCATCGTTGGCAGGAGTGTAAGAATCTGTCTTTACGATAGACCCTTGCGTGGTCGTCCAGGTATTGCCTTCACCGTCTACAAATGATGTCGCGCCCGCCGTCAAATGTTGAGGCTTTATATCTATAATCTTATTCGCATCAATGCCGTTATAAGCCTCTACCCATGCTATGTCAGCGTCTGCCCGGTAGCCTATTGCCCATACTTCTGAAACCCCGGCATCTATAGAATTTGCGTCTACTGTCGTATAGGTCGCTCCAACCTGACGCCAATGCTTTCCATCTGCTGTAGTGTCGTCACCCCCATACGGTACCTCTCTGTACATCTTTAGTTCAGTAGAGCCAAAATCTTGAGTAAAACGAACGGTAACCCAGTTTTGGACCGCTATTCCTGCGTCTCGTATCATATTTGCAGCTTCGCTTGAGCCGCCCTGCTTGGTCCATTCCCAAAACAGGTATGGCTTGCCTTCCAAATCCTCAAACTCATTGCCGGCATTGTCTATCAACAGCGGTCCATCAGACCATACAACTGCCAGTTCAAAGTTATCCCAGGCACCAAACCCGTTGTCGTGGGTTTGTGTCAGTAGCTCCGAGTACCACTGTCCAGAACCTGACGGCCCTTTGATTTTGAACTTCATTCTCACATCAACGCCGTTATTGAACTCACCGATGTTCGGTGTCGTCCAAGCACCATCCGTCGTACCGTCACATCTCAGAATTACGTCGGGTTCCGTCACTGCGTCATTAAGACTCCCGACCGCTCCGGCAAGATCTATTCGGGTATCTGCAATCCTGGGCGTAGGGTCATCAGTTCCGGTCACATCGATCGTACCCCATTCGGGACCGTCACTACCCATCTTGACCACATGCCCTTGGGTAATGTTCCTGCCGCTCCAGATAGGCAGACCGAACTGCATACCGATTCCGCCCGAAACCATCCACGTCCAGCCTACGCCAAATAAGGTGGCGTTCACAGCAACGAGTTTCACACCGTTCGGTATGTTCGAAACAGGTGCCGCGAGCTGGAAGGATGCTTGGCCAAACACAGACTGACCACTTGCTGCATTAATCGTGAGTGGCCCGCCAGGCGCATACACGGTAAACTCTTGGCCTTCCACTGTCGAAGCATCTGGCAACGTTATACTGCTGCCTACCGCCACGATCAGCCGCTTATCGGACTCGACAACGTAGTTTGCATCTGACGTCGTGACGATACCTGTCCGCTGGAACAGGGCCTCTGCTTCACTCTCAGTCAAGCCGTCAATCTCATCGATAAGCGCCCGGATATCAGCGTGTGCCGTATTGCTCGTGTTGTGCGCGTTAATAGCCGAACTATCAACGGCACCATCTTTAAGTGTGCCGTTATTATTATGAGCGACCTTCAAAAACTCATTGAGGATATCGCCCCACGTGCCATCATCTTGTCCTGGTATCGGTAAACGAGCCATCTAACCCTCTGTTCTTAAATAAGCCATCCTACTAGGTTCAATTATACATAAAATAAGCGTAACCACAGAAAAGTATGACTCAAGAATATAAAAAGGATTCTATGGCTTGTGTATGCAACGTACCTATATCATAAACCGTTTTTGGGTCTGATAGCTCATACATTCCAACTTGGGTACGACACAAACCTGACATGTACGCACCGGTACCGAGACTTTTGCCGATGTCCTCTACGAGCGTACGGATGTAGGTACCGCTGCTGACTTTGGCGGTAAACTTCACGACCGGATAGGCGTATTCAATGTTAGTAATGCCATAAATCGTTACCTTACGCGGTTCCAGCTTCACCTCTTTGCCCGCACGGGCCAGTTTGTACGCCCGTTGGCCATTCACTTTGATGGCCGAATACGCCGGTGGGATCTGTTCGATATCGCCGACGAAGGCCTGCAACGCGCGCATGGCGTCTTCTTTTGATGGCTGGGCGGATGAAACCGATGTCTTCCCGCCTTCTTCATCGCCGGTCGTGCTGGTTTCGCCCAGTTTCATGGTAACTTCGTACGTTTTGTCGGCCTTAGACAGCTCCGGTACACGCTTGGTGTACTTCCCAACTACCAGCACCAATAGACCGGTCGCAAGCGGGTCTAACGTGCCTGTATGCCCCACCTTTGGCTTTTTCACGCCCGTTTCACGTCGAATGATGGTGCGAACTTTCGCAACAACGTCAAAACTGCTCCAGCCAGAGGGCTTATCAACCAAAAGTATGCCGTCCATATATGCAAGCATACCTTATCAGGGGAGCAATCCGAAGGAGGCTATGGCTTTGAGCTATTCGCGGGTGCTGCGACCGACGGTATGTATTGTGTGTCTGAGTTTCCTCGGTTGGCCATTTGCTGCAAGCAGTCAAAGACCTACCTTCTGAACCGGTGGCATCATTGGTGGAGGCACTTCAGGGGGCGCACTTGCTTCGTTTGCAGCGGAAGCAGTTTCATCGGGCGGCAACCCTTCGCTATTTGGCACCAGGTTAGGCGGCAAAGGTACGAGTGTGCCATCTACCGGGTCGATGCTGATATTGGGCGAAGGGCCGTGGTGTGGGGTTGGCTGTATAGGTGGCGGGGTTGAGGGAGGTGTCGGCTGCTTCTGGTCCTTGGTCGATGCTTCGTGGTTCACCTCTACGGCGCCAGCTGTACCGATACCCTCAAGAGGCGGTAAAGCCGTCCTACCGTCTCCACCAACACTTATCGCCCGCATAACGGCATCACGGGCTTCTTCCTGGCGGGCTTTATCCACTTCCGGATCCGGTTGCTTGACTTGTGGGGCTGGCTTCGCCTCGGCAGGCTTAGGCTCTTTTGGCTCCTCGGGTTTTTTTGTCTCTGCTTGGGCCGGAGCCGGTTCTGGTGCTTTTGGAGAAGTTTTTTCCGGTTTTTCAGTTTCTAATTTCTTGTCTGGAGGAGTAATCTCTTCACGTGTCGTTTCATCGGCCGCTGTCGGTTTCTCGACCTTCTCGGTCTTTTCTGCCGGTTCTGACTCGTGGGGTTCATAGCTGAGCTGAAGCCCGTCGTCTTTCTTGGCCGCTGCCGGAGGTACTACCGCTGCCTCTTCATGCGCGTGCGGGCTGTCTACTTTTTCTTCGATCTTATCCAAGGTCGTTCCCGACATGGCCCTGACGACCTGGTTGGCGGCTTCCTTGTGATAATCAATACGCTCTTCTTCGATTTTCGGTTTGTCTGCTTGCGACGCTTTCGCGTGTGGGCTGTCTACTTTTTCCTCTATTCCCGCCAGGGTTGTATCATCCAGCGTCCGCACAAATTGCTCAGGCAGCTTAGACTTGCCATTTTCATTCTGATGGTGGCTATCTACTTTTTTTTCTATATCATCCAGCGTCTTGTTGCCCATGTCGACAAAAGCATGGCCAGTTTGGGCTGGTTTCTGAGGTGCATTATCTACTGGAGGCTGCTGTTGCTGTGGAACCGGTGCAAGCGGCGGCGATGGCAGATTCAGATTAGGAGAATCAGCCGCCTTTGGTAAATTTATGGGCAAATTCGGACGGGGCTCTGCTGGCCGCGGCAGAGAGGCCGGTGGCTCTTCGACAACCGCTTCTTGCCTGGTAGGATCAGGCTCAAAAACCGTATACGGTTCTGGTGGCCCATCGTCTATAGGCTTTGGTTTTGGTGGCTCTTCGACGGCCTGTGTCCTGTCAGGACTGCGGCTCAAAAGCGGCGTGGACACTGGTGG
>JAKQHX010000019.1 GCA_029557815.1 bacterium | reverse complement strand
AGAAGACTTTATACTGGCCCAAGAACACAACATCCCAGTAGTCCATGTACTGGATGAAAGTGGCATCTATATAGAGGGCGATTGGAAGGGCGGAAATGTCTGGGAAGTGAACAAGGCAATCGCCAAAGGGTTACGTGAGCGTGATATAGTTTGGAAGATTGAGTATATCCGGCACAGCTATCCTCACTGCCACCGTTGTGGTACAAGATTGATGTATAGAGCACACCCAAGCTGGTTCATGAATATACAGGGGCAGAAAGAGCAAATGTTGGTTGAGAATACCGAGAATATTTCTTGGTTCCCTGAGCATATTAAGCATGGTCGTTTTGAAAATACCGTACAGACTGCACCGGACTGGAATCTTTCTCGTGACCGTTTCTGGGCAACCGCTATGCCTGTCTGGAAAGGAGTCGATAAAAACGGTAAGGAGCACATCAAGGTCATCGGGAGCTACGGTGAACTCAAAGAACTTTCCGGAGTTGAGCTAGAGGACTACCACCGGCCGTGGGTAGACGATGTTACTTTTACAATAGATGGCGTCAAATACCAGAGGATAGATAAAGTAATGGACTGCTGGTTTGAAAGCGGCTCAATGCCGTTCGCACAATTCCACTATCCGTTCGAGAATAAGGAAAAGTTCGAGGCTAACTTTCCAGGAGACTTCGTTGTTGAGTATGTGGGCCAGGTTCGGGCATGGTTTTACTATCTGCATGCAGTAAACGTCGGGCTGTTCGGTAAAAACGCCTTCAAGAACGTAATCGTTACCGGCAATGTTATGGGGAACGACGGGAGGAAGCTGAGTAAGTCACTTGGTAACTACACCGACCCAAACGAAGTGATGGATAAATACAGTGCGGATTCACTTAGGATGCTGCTGCTTTCAAGCCCGTTACTGAACGGAGAGGACTTTACCCTAAAGGATAAAGAAGTCAGTGACACTGCGCGTAAGCTGAGCATGATCTGGAACATGTATGACTTCTTTACGATGTATGCGGAAGTTGATGGCTGGAAATGGGATGGGAAGTGCGAAGACCCGGGTGAGGGTTTACTAAACCCATTGGATCAGTGGATTGTTTCCAGAATGCACCAGCTTGTCCACGAAGTAGATCATCATATGGCTCGCTACGATATTCCGAGCGCAACCAAGCCCATCTTGCCATTTATTGAAGACGCCTCGAATTGGTATGTTCGACGTTCGCGTCGCCGCTTTTGGAAGAGTGGCGATAGTCAAGACAAAAGTGATGCCTACAGGACGTTACACTACGTACTTGTCCAGTTAGCCCATGTTACGGCACCCTTTACGCCATTCCTGGCCGAAGAACTCTACCAGCAGCTTACCGGCAAGGAATCAGTGCACCTTTGTGACTGGCCGAGCGTGGGTCACATAAACGAGCTGGTTATAAAAGAAATGACAGAAGTACGGGAGCTCATCAATCAGGGGTTGAGCCAAAGAGCTGAAGCGGGTATCAAAGTACGACAGCCGCTAAAGAAGGTTTCGTTGTACGGTGTACCTAATATGGGGGCAGAGCTGGCGGAAATCATACGAGAAGAACTAAACGTTAAAGAAGTAGAGCTCATTCCACGCCCAACAGCCTTAGGAGGTGATGAGGTGTTTACTGAGGTTGTAGAAAACGCGCGAGGAACTTACGGTCTTTTGGATATCAAAGCCCAGGTTGATACTGCCCTAACACCCGAATTAAAGCGTGAAGGTATGATGAGAGAAGTTGTACGGAATGTACAAAGCGCTCGCAAAGCGGCTGGCCTGCATATTGATGATCGTATATCCTTGGTTCTCTCCAGCCCTGATGAGAGTTTAGAAAAAGCAATACATGAGCATGCAAAGATTATTAAGGATGAAACGCTTGCAACCCATCTGAACAGAGAGGGTACGGGCACCTATGAGGTTGAAGTGAAAGTCGAAGATAGAAACTTGCTCATCAAGCTCTCTAAGACCCACTAACACCTTTGACAAGACAGACTGTATCTGTTAAGCTCTATCGGTAACTAAATTTCTAAGCAGAAAGTACTGTAATAGCAATGAAAAAAGCTGTAATAGCGACAGGTGGCAAGCAGTACCTGGTCGCAGAAGGTGAAACCCTTGAGGTGGAGCTTCTCAAGCAAGAAGGCAAAACTGCTACTTTTGTCCCCCTTCTTGTTATCGACGGTGACAAGACTACCGTTGGGACACCAGAGGTAAGCGGTGTAAAAGTGTCTGTCGATATCGTTGAAGAAGACGTGAAGGCGGACAAAGTAACAGCCATTCGCTACAAGCCAAAAAAACGCGTTCGCAAAGTGCGCGGCCATCGCCAGCGCCACACGCTCATAAAAATCAAGAAGATCGCCTAACTTCAGACTAAGGGCCCATGACCGGGTCCTTTTTATTTAAGGGAATCCCCCTGGACTTGTACTCAGCGGCAAAGCACTTCATACTTATATGTAAGTACTTATGCCTATGCCCAGAATTAGAACGATATATTACAGAAGCTATCGGCTACTCCTCGCGGGGCTGACTTTAGCGTGCCTTACTTTTCAAGCCGCCTTATATCCTGCTGCGGCACTGGCCAATGGCTATGCAACTGACGATACGGAGCTGATTCCAGGCATGGTTGTAGCCCTGAGTCAATCTAGTACTGCCGAGAACCCTAAGGTCGAACGAGCCGCGTTGGACAAGAAGACGAAAGTAATCGGTGTGAGTACGACAACAGATAATCAGTTAGTAACAGTGGGATCCAAAGATACAAAGGTATTCGTTCAAACTACGGGTGAAGCAACGGTATTCGTCACAGACATCAATGGTGTTGTAAAAAATGGTGACTTACTCGCTCCTTCACCTTTGCTCGGGATATTAATGAAAGCAGATGAGCGCACCGCGCCCGTTGTTGGGATTGCTATAGAAGACTTTGACAGTACTTCTGCCGAAACCCAAACTATTGAAGCGGGTGAGGAAAGGACAGAGGTTAGAATAGGAAAGCTACGCATCAATTTAGACCACATGGCTGCATCTAACCAGCAGGCAAGCTCGACCGACTCTTCGCTGGAACGGCTGGGTCAAGCCGTAGTGGGCAAGCCAGTCGGAGAGATTCAGGTTATAGCCGCATTGGCGATATTTTTGATAGTTTTGGTAGCCGAGGGAGGGATTATCTACGGGGCAATCTCTAGCTCTATTACGGCAGTCGGACGTAATCCGTTAGCAGGCAAGATTATCCGAAGAGAGATGAGCAGGGTGATAGGAGTGGCGGTTACTGTCCTTGTGATTGGTACGGCAGCCATATACGCAATTTTGTGGATCTAGGTTTTATCCACAGGTATAACGCAAGCTGCGGGCTGGGGCGTTGTGTTAAATTTTGTACTCTATTACAATAGAGATGGGAAAGTGTGTTCATTTTCAGATGATGCATGCTTTGCGAGAACTAACCCAAACAAAAATTTTTAAATATAAACATGGAAGAAAAGTCCCTTCCACCAGTTACACCGATATCATCGGAAGATGAATCGAATTCCCTTGATACTGCAGATACTAATGCACCTGTATCAAGTTTTTCGCTTTCTCAAAAAACCTACCCCATAGAGACGCTTGAGGTACGGAGTGAGGGTGATGCTCCTGTACCCTCAAACGTAATTTCATCAACGGCCCATACCACAGCGTTTTCTAGGCGTCGCGCGATGATTGTGTCCCTTTCTATTACGCTTCTGGTAGTGCTGCTAACTGGACTGGCTGTAGCCTATATTGTGAGAGAAAATACCACGGAGAACTTACTTTTACGGCGCGACATCCCTACGCAAGGGGTGAAGATAAGCGAACCGCTATCAAATACTGGAGCGATTGGACTACAGGGTGAGGAGGACGCGTTGCTTGTCAATGGAGACATTGTTTCCAGTGGCACGATAAAAGTTACCGATGCTGCCTTCGTGTCAGTTATCGAGACAGAGGTGCTCAGTGCTGATCAAACGTTTAGATTGCCAAACGCTTCTGGTACGCTCTGCCTAGATGCCAATAACTGTAATTTCGCGACCCAAGCAGAGCAGACGGCCCTTCAGGCGCAGGTAGCGCTGCTGGGGGCACAGCTTAGCCAAATAAATATCCCAGAAGTTACTTATAACGGGGTGAATGAACTTAATGGTCAGAATGGTTCACTAGTCATTCAAGGGACGACAAACAGGGTCAGTATCATTACAGATAACGGTACAATCCGTATTACTACACCGCAAGATCTATCTCTTGCTAGTTCTCCTACCTTTGCTGGGCTTTTGCTGACAGGCGGACTGTCGGTAGGCGGCACGGTTACTTTGCCACTGAACTGTACGACATACGCTTCAGGCGGGACGCTTACGACAAATTCGGGTGGGCAAATCGTCTGTGCGGATGACGATGTCGTTGGCGTGACTACCCCAGGAGGTGCAATCGGCACCATACCTTTATTCACTGGCAGCCAAGTTATCGGCAACTCAATACTCACGCAATCAGGAGCTACCGTCAACGTTGGGGGCAGTCTTAGTTTGATGAACGCACTTGGTGTTGCGTACGGTGGTACCGGTATAGCTACCACTCCTACGAACGGCCAGTTGCTCATAGGCAATGGCTCGGGATACAACCTGGCCGCCCTTACGCAAGGATCCGGTATTACTATCTCGAACGGATCCGGCAGTATTACCATTGCCTCTACCTTAGGTAATACTGTTGCCGGATCGGAGATAGAGGACGGAACGATAACGTATATAGACTTAGGAACTTCTAATGGGCCTGTGAGTAATCAAGTTTTAACGTACACTAACGATGGGCTTGCTTGGCAAGATGCCGGTAGCCTCATCGGTTTGAAGGTGGATTCGCTTAATGCGTTAACTGGCGATATAACGTTTCAGGGCACAGCTGGGGAAATCACGGTTACTGATAATGGAAGTGACACGCTAACATTGAGCCTACAATCGAACGTTTCGTTGCTTGGACAAACAATTGGCAACAGTGAGCTAGAAAACGATGCCGTACAACTTGGCACCCAAACAAGCGGCCAATACATCGCAAACCTAGGGGCGCCTGTAGGTCTATCGCTGACAGGCAATAGTGGCGAGGGAAGCACGCCTGTGCTATCTGTTTTATACGGATCAAGTGCAAATACAGCAGTCCAGGGAAACACGACGCTTCAGTGTGCTAATGGTTTAGGCAATCTGAGCGGTGGCGGAAACATAGTTACCCTAGGGGCGGGTGGTAGCTGTAATACAATTCAGACTGTTAATAATCCTACCTTTTCGGTTTCGGTTGGTACGCCTGAACTAGTACTAATTGGTGGAGGGAATAATGGGTCACTAGTGGTTAGCGGCTTAGGCCAGGCTACCACATACACCTTGTCTGATCCTGGCCAGGCTACGGCCGATATATGTCTGAGTACAGGTAACTGTAGCGGTGTTAGTGGTGCATACGCTCCCTCAACTGTCCCTTATCTTCTTACTGGTAGCTTTGGCAGTACTTACTTGTCAAATGAAAGATCACTACAGGCGGGTAGTAATCTCACGGCCGTAGATGGCGGTCCTAACGGGAACTATACAATTGCAACTATAAATAATCCTACGTTCGATACTAGCGTGACAACGCCCGTGTTACAAAGTTCCGGGGCCTTGGGTCTCACGAGCTCTGGGGCGGGTAATGACATCACTTTGACTAGCGTTGACCAAATTATCTTAAATGCCGGTAGTACTATTCAGCTCCAGGATAGTACAGATATATCAGGCAATCTAGATATCACAGGTCTCACGAGCGCAGGTAATACCGCCTCAGCCATTAGCAGGCACATATTCAGTGTATCTCATACATTTGATGCGAGTAATGCGTGTAATTTAGGCTTATGCTCTGGGGTCGATTCTGTCGTAACACTTGGCAGTACTGCTCCATCACCGGGTAGTGTAGCGGCATTATCAGGCGTTGTTTACGCTGGTGGCGGCGCAACCATACCACTAGCATACGGAGTACTCGTTAATACAGGTGGCGGCGCTGGTACGATCCAACAAAACCACGGTATCTATATCGCAAACCAGACTGCAGGTACAACGGCCAATTACGGGCTTAGAATTGCCGGCGCCAGCACGTACGCTTTGTCAGTTGACTCCGGTGCTTCACGCTTCAATGGTACATTAACGGTTACGGGACAGGCGACGTTTGGAACGACGAGTTCGGCCGGTACATTGAGTGTGTATGACGGCTCTAGTAACACCGGTACGATCCAGACGGCAAGTTTGGCCAATGACAGGACGTACACCCTACCTGATGCGGACGGAACTATATGCTTAACGAGCGGCAACTGTATCGGTGGTGGTAGCGGTGCGGCACCAGCTAATGCAAGCTTTCTCTTAATGGGAGCTGATGCGAATCTGACGAGTGAGCGCATTATTACTATGGGGAATAATCTTTCCGCTACTGACGGTGGGGCAAATGGGAATTACACAATCAACATCATTAGCAACCCTACATTTGCTACTTGGGTGAGGACGCCATCTCTGCTGAGCGCAGGAGCTCTCTCTATAGCTAGCCAAGGAGCTGGTAATGATGTCACGGTCACAAGTGCCGATCAGATCATTTTAAATTCTACGGGCGCTACTTTCCAGAGCACTGCTGACTCTACTACAGCACTGCGTGTGATGGATGTAGATGGTGGAGATCCGGTATTCAGTGTCGACACTGTTAACGAATGGGTAGGGATTGGCACTACCGCGCCTGCCAACAAACTGAACCTCAACACTCTTACGACGGCTGATAGCGCAGCGCAGCTTGCAGTGGCGACTGCGGGGTCATCTAACAAAGGTATACTAGTCCAAGGAGTTAGTGGCCAGACTGCAGATCTTTTCCAGGCTCAAGACTCTACTGGGGCAATTCTTGCGAGCATCAGTGCCGCTGGAGAGTTAACAGTCATGAGTGCGACTATCAATGGTACTTTGACCGTAAATGGCTATATGACTATCAATGGACATATTGTGAGTGGCAACTTGTCGGGATCAACTGCTACAGTTGCCGGTACGGCTGCGGATTGTAGTACCACAGGATCTACAACTATCGATGGCACTGATATCGCTGGCACAGTTACAATTAACACCGGCACGGGAGTATGCACCCCGGGCACCCTTGCCACGGTTACTTTCGCTGATACATATGGTGCATCGCCGCGTGTTATTTTAACGCCAAAAGATGTTACTGGCGCGGCCCTAGACTACTATAACGGCAGTACAGCCACGACCACCTTCACGATAGATACGGGTACTGCGGCAGCAGCCTCTACTACCTATACTTATAACTACCAAATCATACAGTAGGAGCGCCTGGCCTTGTGGATAAGTAGGCCCAGCTTTAGTTCGCGCCATCTCTAGCGTTGTGTTTAAACCTACGTTTAAGACGATATGCTTTGCCTTCACTGCCCAAATGAATACAAGATTTAACTGTAATCTAGATTAAATAATAAATAATACAACATTCAGAATCAAAAATATTGGCAATATTTATAGTTTGATTGTATAAATATAGAGTGTAAAATTTGTTCAGTTAGTGCTTGCCCAATCCTGGAGAGGGCTACATACTATAAATGGGTCAATTTTCTGGTAGGAACACTCACCTATGACCCAGAAAAGTCAGGGACCAAGGTTCTTGGCATAGACAAAACTTTAAAACTAAAAACACACACGCTCAAATCAAATACTTAGGCTAGGAAAATAAGTTTAAATTTCTAGCCGACCATCAAATACATGCCGGTAGATGGATCGCACTCAAGGTCTTACAGCTACACCAGCTTATAGATACATCCATCACCGGCTTTTTGATTTGTATGAAACAGGAAAGTGTTTGTCATACCCAAAATAAGCTGCCACCAAAACAAAGCAGCGGAGGCCAAGCGCGAGACTCTTAGGATTATAGAAGAATAGCAGCGCTCAGAAAATTTGCTTAAAACTATTTCTGCTATGACAATGTATTCCAGTAGAGATATGCCACCCACATTAGCGTAAAACTGCACGGACCGCTAAAGACAAGAAGAACCTGCATTTGCTAGCACTATCCGGCTAGTTGCCAATATAGTTTGGTGCGGTTCGCTCTCATTTTTTTAGGGTCTGAAGTCGAGTTTTGGAGAATATTTTGCGACGTTGATTTTTATGCAGGAATCGACTCTCTCTACGTTACGTACGTGTGAAAATAACTGCCATTTAACAGGTAAGGACATTGTTTATGGGCTTGTGAAATGATACGCTTAAGGTATAGATTTGAGGGAAAACAGATAGTGTCGAACATCATCGCGATTTTAAACCAAAAAGGTGGCGTAGGAAAAACCACGACTGCCATTAACCTAGGTTCGTATTTGGCTAAAGCAGGTAAGAAGATTCTTGTCGTTGACTTTGATCCCCAGGGCAATGCTACGAGTGGATTGGGACTTGCTAAAGAAGCTGCTGAAACGACGAGTTACGACATTTTGTTTCGGCCTGGAGAAATAGCTACGGCGATAGTTGAAACCGAAGTCCCCAACCTCAATATCATACCGACAAATGCTGGGCTTGCGGCAGCAGAGGTTGAGCTTGTAAATAAGCCAGAACGAGAACTGCTTTTGAGAAAAGCTATTGCGGGACTAGATTATGATTATATACTTATCGACTGTCCTCCCGCACTAGGTCTACTAACAGTAAATGCCTTATCGGCGGCAAACGCATTACTCATTCCTGTGCAGGCCGAATACTATGCCCTTGAAGGTCTGAGTCAATTACTGAGTGTGATGCAGCGCGTTCGTCAAGGCCTGAATACAAGCTTAGAGTTAATGGGTGTTGTGGTCACGATGTACGATAGCCGGACAAGCCTATCTGAACAAGTTTATAGTGAACTCAAGAAGCATTTTGGAGACAAGTTATTTAAAACTATAATTCCAAGGAATGTCCGATTGGCGGAGGCGCCGAGTTACGGCAAGCCCGTGTCAGAGCACGACAAGTGGTCAAAAGGTGCTCGGGCTTACAAACAACTAGCTAAGGAGGTGATGAATCGTGGGTAAAGGACTAGGTAAAGGGTTTGATGTACTTATCCCAACGGACTTTGATAAAGCCATTCTGACCGATGTTAATGACCGAGTACAAAAATTATTCATAAATGATATTTTGCAAAACCCCGACCAACCACGTAGGACTTTCGAAAAGCAGGCATTGGAGGAGCTCGCGGCATCGATAAATCGTTTCGGGATACTTCAGCCTCTTATCGTTTCGCCTAAAGGTAGCAAATATTTATTGGTTGCAGGTGAGCGTAGGTGGCGTGCCGCACAAATAGCGGGCTTGAAAGACGTGCCGGTCATTGTGCGCAAGCGTGAAGAGCTAGAGCAACTCGAAATCGCACTGATAGAGAATGTCCAACGGGTTGACTTGTCTCCACTTGAGCAGGCTGTGTCTATCGAGAAATTGCACCAACAGTTTAACTTTAGCTACCAAGCGATTGCTGATCGTCTGGGTAAGGCTAGCTCCACAATCCACAATATTGTGCGACTTTTAAATTTACCAGAAGACGCACGCAAGGCATTGCAGGAAGGTGTGATTAGTGAGGGGCACGCACGCTCTATCCTTGCCCTAAAAAACGACCCAAAAAAACAAGCTGAACTTCTTGCATATATCGTCAAGAATAATTGGACGGTGCGCCAGGCTGAGCAGTTTGTTACGAGTGCGAAAAAGGGCGCGGAAGCAAAAGTCGCAAGTAGGGCAACTGCAGCAGAGACACCCCAAACGAAGTCACTAGGCAAAAGATTGCGTACGAAAGTAACCGTTAAGCGCACTGCAAAAGGTGGTCGTCTAGAAATTCACTACAAAAATGATGATGAACTCCAAGCTTTGCTTCAGCGCTTCGATAGACTATAAGCTCTATAAGGTTTTCGAGATGTTCAGGCAGGCTGTGGGCAAGAGGTAGTCAGAATCAGAAAGCTTCTGCCTTGTTGATTGGAAAAATTCGATAAGCAAGTGTCCCGACAATGTCGCTGGCGGGAACGGTACCAAATACGCGGGAGTCTAAGGAGTTCGGTCGGTTATCGCCCGCCACAAATATTTCTCCATCAGGTATAACCATATCGACGTTTGCTTGCGCATCAGTATCGATTATCTTATACGTACCTTCGCTGTCCGGGTTGAATCCCTCGGGGTGCTCATCGTTATAGATAGTAATATTATTGCCGCGGACGACGACTCGTTCACCCGGCAGTCCAATGACTCGTTTGATGAGTTGCTTATCCTGAGACGGGTCAAATTCTTCGATTCCATGCTTAATGAAGATCACAATTTCTCCCCGTGCCGGTATAAAGAGGTTGCCGGTTATTCGTGCGACGGTGCGTGGTACTTTCCATACTATGAGACGATCACGGTTCTGCAGGGTACTTTCCATACTAGGGCCGTCGACCTCGTATGACTGAAAGACGAAAGCAGTCAGAAAAAGCGCTATGAGAGGCGCGATGACTAGGATTAGGATGGTAGAAAGCGCGCTTTTCCAGCTTTCACGTCTTTGTGTTTTGCCGAAGTCTTGCCTGGGGGTGGGCGGCGATATGCTGCCTGGACCGGGTGGCTGTGGGAGGTCAGGGTTCATGTCAAAAAGCTTCCTCCTGGCGTTTTCAGCCGTAACTTTTCGACACATGCTATGCCGACGCGACGCTTTATCGGTTGTAGCTTGTTTGTTCGGTGTGCTCCTAACCGATCTAGCTGGTTGCTAGTTCTGCAATCAAGAGGTATCCTGGTACATGGCTTCGAAGTTTGCTGCATAAATACTGTATATCCAGACATCAACTATATCTCAAAACGTAGCAATCTTCCATCCACAGGCGCGAAGCAAAACAATTTTACTTGGAATGAGCATAAACGATATACTGAAGTAATATACTATGGACAATTTTCGAAGATACAGACCGCGCACGAGCCGCTCGTCATCGATAGATGGCTTTGTCCCCTCGGCATCAAGACACAAATCCGGCCAGATTCCGCAGCTAAAACACGGTAATGCTTATAGACCTGAGCGATCAAGGATTGGGAATTTTAAGTCAACCGATGGCTTCCATCCTGTAGATCGCAGCGCTCGGCGTGTGGGTGGAGAGATAGGTCAGCAGTCTCTTGGCAGACGGCCGGTTCAGGATATTTCGGGCGAAGTCCAGAGTGGTCGGTATGACAGAGACGATCAGCACAAACCGAAACGAAGCTTACTTCACAGACGGCGCCATACGGCAAAAGCCAAGAAACGTCGGTTTCAGCGTGTCCGGAATTTGCTTTTGTTCAACCCTTTCAAACGCCAGAATTGGACCAAACAGCGGGCTTTTGCTCACGCTATGGTTCTGTTACTGCTGATTGGAGGCTTCTTTGGTGGACGGGCATGGTGGCTCGCTAACAAGATATTTCAAGGAGGCGGCGGCGCTGTTGCGATGCAGGACAATGTTGATCCGTCGCTGCTGCGTGGCGAAGGTGATGGCCGTGTCAACGTTCTTTTGCTTGGCCGTGGCGGTGAAGGCCATGAGGGCGCAGACTTAACAGACACCATCGTGATAGCGAGTATCAATCCTATCCAGAAAGAGGCTGCTTTACTTAGTATCCCACGCGACTTATATGTACAAACAAGCGATGGTGGTTACTCTAAGATCAATGCTGTCTTTGCCAATGCTAAAAATAACGCACTGGCGAATTCAAGTCAGAGCGATGGTGGTCGTGTGGGTAAAGCAGAGTCTGCCGGATTCAAGGCCGTAGAAGACGTCATACAATCCAAGATCGGCATTCCGATCCACTACCACGCCGTTATCGACTTTGAAGGATTTGCCAAAGCGATTGATACGGTAGGAGGGGTCGATATAAATGTGCCCGAAAGCGCTGCCGTGTACGAGGGCAATATGTGGCTCATGGGACAGCACTATACGCTGAACGTACAGCAAGGCAGGTCGCACTTTAACGGCATACGTGCGCTCGCGTACTCACGCTCACGCTACACGAGTGCCCGCGGAGACTTTGATCGTTCCGAACGTCAGCGGCTTGTCATGGTAGCACTGAAAGATAAAATTTTCAGTGCAGGAACGTACGGTAACCCGCTCAAGATTAACCAGCTCATGGGCGATTTTGGCAACCATATCCGTACAAACTTGGGGCTAAATGAAGTAAAGCGATTGTACGAAATCGGTAGCGAAATACCGAGCAACAAAATTTCTTCGGTAGGGCTGGCTGATCCACCGAATGATTATGTTACGACCGGCATGGTCCACGGGCAGTCCGTCGTATATCCAAAAGCCGGCCTTGATAACTATAAGGAAATCCAACACTATGTGCGCAACCGGCTGAAGGACGGCTTCCTGGCGCATGAAAACGCAACGGTAGCTATCTATAACGGCACTAACATTGTCGGACTTGCTGGTCGAACTTCTGATGACCTCAAGTCCTATGGCTATAACATTAGCACCGTCGCCGATGCGCCGACGAAGGGTGTCCAGAAAACGATCGTAGTCGACTTGCGAAACGGTGAGAAGAAATACACGAAGCGTTATCTCGAAAACCGCTTCAGCACGACGGCCGTAGGCAGTTTGCCTGCAAATTCGAAGATCGCCCCCGGCAACGCAGATTTTGTTATAATACTAGGTCAGAATGAACAAACTCGCCTCGCGAATTAAGCCCAAGAGCGGTTTTGCCAACCTGGCGCATATCGGCCTGAATGCATTGCTGCCGGCTCTTTTGTATGTGCTTGTCAGGATTGACTTTGCACCGCTTGCTGCGGCTTTGATTATCCTGAGTAAGTGGCGTATGTTTGCGGTTCGTCCACGCTACTGGCCGGCGAATATTCGTGCCAATGCAGTTGATATCATGGTTGGCATCTCGGTCGTGGTCTTTATGTCGTCCACGAATATTGGGGTCTGGCAAATCACGTGGGCGGTTGCTTATGGACTGTGGCTCGTCTTCTTAAAGCCTGGATCGAACCCCCTGCAGGTGTCGTTGCAGGCAGGCGTCGCCCAGCTTGTAGCGCTCATGGCCTTGTTTCTACTCTCTGGGGGCATGCCTTTGTATGCGCTGGTTATCCTGAGTTGGCTCATTTGTTATCTGTGCGCTCGTCATTTTTTCACCAGTTTTGATGAGCCATACACACAGCTTTACTCCCATTTGTGGGCATACTTTGCGGCCGCATTGGTCTGGGTGCTTGGCCATTGGCTGTTATTTTATAATGTACTGGCGCAGCCGACGCTCTTGCTTGTAGTTATCGGTTACGGCCTTGCGTCCATGTATTACCTGGATCAAACAGATAGACTTTCTGTCGGTTGGCGAAAGCAGTTTATACTAATGATGGTCGCTATTGTCACTATCGTCCTGACACTTTCTGACTGGGGCGACAAAGCAATCTAAGAGCTATAGCAATAATTACGGCAGAAGGAGGGTAAGCCTGTGGAAACTGAAACAAGAAAAGCGGAGTTGGGGGCAGAAAACAATACTTTGCCGCAAAAACCTCGTCGTTTGGCGCCCCTTGGCGTAGCATTGCTGGTGCTAATGAGCGCAGCGTCGGGATTTCTCGGCGGTTGGGTAGGTTCTAGGGCGGACAACCAAATCGCGATAGATGAAAAAACCAACCAGCAGATTATTTCCAGCGAAAGCCAGCTTTACAGTAACCTTGCAAAAGAAGTGGGTCCGAGCGTCGTGTCGGTCAACGTAACGACCACTACTAGTGGAAGGGGTGGCTTTTTTGATGCTAGTCCTTCGCAAGTGCAGAGTGCCGGTACCGGATTTATCGTCAGCAAGGATGGTTTGATAGCGACAAACCGTCATGTCGTGCAAGGTAGCGATAACGTGACTGTGACACTTTCTGACGGTACCGAGCTAGAAAGCGTCGAGAAGGTCGGCCAAACAAACGAAGGCGACCCGCTTGATATTGCGTTTCTGAAAGTAAAAGACGCTAAAGGCAAGGAGCTGAAGCCAGTCAAGCTGGGGGATTCAAGCAAGGTAAGGGTTGGTGAAAAAGTGCTTGCCATAGGTAATGCGCTGGGGCAATTCCAAAATACGGTTACAACAGGTATTATCTCTGGGTATGGCCGCGATGTTGAAGCGGCAGATGCCAGCGGTATGAACGCCGAAACGCTGCAAAATCTTTTCCAAACCGATGCTGCCATCAACCAGGGTAACTCCGGGGGGCCGCTGATAAATATGAGCGGAGAAGTGATTGGCATTAATACGG
>JAKQHX010000017.1 GCA_029557815.1 bacterium | reverse complement strand
CCTGACTTTTCTCAACTGAAAAAAAAGAAATTCGGCGGGGGAAATCCAAAAAATGCAAAAGTCAGGGCTGGCGGGACGGGTCAGCCTTTGGCTGACAAACGGCGGGGCTTATTCAGGCATTTTGCTGGAAATAGGTTCGAGCCTCGTTGTAGATAGACACCAAATTAAGAACCTACCGCAAGGTGGGTTTTTATTTGTGAAATTTTTTACACCATATAATGAAGAGTGTAGGTATACTGTGGTCAGAATGGAGGGGCATTATGGCAGTTTCTGACCACATGAGGATAGCATCAGCAGAGCTGAGAAGAGCAGCTGAACTACTGAAGCAGGAAATCGAGAACCTGCGAAACGAGGAAACTAACGTCAACCGCTCTATCAACGATCGGGTAGCTTTCTTGCTTAGGCAACAGCAGCAGTACGAGCATGATTTGCGAGTAACCAACGATCCCGCTCAGAGCTCGCAGTTGCACTCCGTCATCCAACGCATCAACCTAGAGATTGCGCAAAAAAGGTCAGAGGTCAGAAGTCACCAGGAGCGCATACAAAGCATGATTCGTGACAAGCAACGGCAGATTGGCAGCCTGGAGTCACAGGCGCGCATGATTGCCTCTTGAATAAAAACCCTATTTCTCGTAAAATACCGTGGTTGGCGACCGGATAACGTGCCGGTGGCCTACATTAAAAATATATATTTCTTCATATATTTATGTATCTGTTGCGGCTCTTTAGCTCAGTTGGTAGAGCAGAGGCCTGAAGAGCCTTGTGTCCCCAGTTCGAGTCTGGGAGGAGCCACCAAATGCGAGTGTAGCTCAGTTGATAGAGCGCTTCCTTGCCAAGGAAGAGGCCACGGGTTTGAGTCCCGTCACTCGCACCATTCGCAACTTTGAGCCCGAAAAGGGCTCTTTTTTATCTGTTAATTCTGAGTTATGGGCAAGCTTGTTTATATAACTATAAATTCTACCATGTCCTTATGAGACGCATGACTAAACAAGAAGATAGTATGGGCTGTGGCGCTGCATGCGTAGCTTTTGTGACACATAAAACGTACCGGCAAGCAGTCAAAGTACTCGGCCCTAAAAAGGCAAGCACAGATGGTTTCCGGCTTAAAGAACTCGTGGATGCTTTAAATAAATACGGGCTTGAGTATCATTTCAAATACGTTAAGCCTCATATGCAATCTTCAATCTACCAGGATGGCGTGATCGTTTTTATTAAAAGGTCGGCACGCTATCCTCATGGACACTATCTAGTAAGGCACGATGGCGTATGGGGTGATCCCTGGATTAATGTGGTTTTGGACAAGAAGCTCGCTAACGCCCGGTCGGGTTACAGGAAGCGGTTGCCAGGCAAGGCTCGATGGGCGCTATTGCCAAAAAAGAAATGATAAAACAAAGACAAGGGCCGGCTCTTTTGGTTCGGCCGGCTAAGCAGGACCGCGGTCGGCCAGAAGTGCCTTCAGTTTATCCATATCATGGATAGTAATGTACTTTTTCTTGATGCTGATGCAACCATCGCGCACGAGACCGGGCATGGTTTTGCTGACGCTCTTCACATGCGTCTTTGCAGAATCCGAAAGAGGGCACGTATTTTGCCTTGCTGATGTGCTGTATACTAAAGGTATATGAACTACTTTGCCCATCACACCATTGAACATACCGCCAGCCTGCGCAGTATTGCATTCGTAGTCGCCGTTGTCGGGCTTATGGCTGCGGCAGTCTATGTTATGCGGATGGTTTCCAAGCGAGGCCGCTCGTGAAACTGACACTACAATCAGATGATACGCAAGTTACCGCACAGGCGACTGCTGCGGTTGCCGGTCCTGCCGTTACCGGCACTGCGCAGTTCACCGAATACGATATCGATGGCGCAAAATACGTCCATCTACGACTCGAGCTGGCCGGCGATCCAGCCGTCCTCAAGCCTGGTCGGCACGCTGTCCATATACATGAAAAAGCTGCCTGTGACTGCGAAGGGTTCAAATGTGCCGGTGGGCACTTCGACCCAGGGCCAAATGGCAACACCGACCCGGATGCCAATCATGGTTATCATGCCGGTGACCTGCCAGCAATCACCATCAACAAAGACGGCAATGGCGTGCTGGAGGCGATTACCACCAGGGTAACTTTATCCGACGGTCCGGTCTCCCTGCTGGGCAAAGAATCGGCGCCGGCAGGCACATCCCTTATGGTACACGCTAACCCTGACCCTCATACGCCAGGTGAGTCTGGCTCCGGCCACAGCGGCGGCCCCCGTTTGGCGTGCGGCACTATCGAGGCTATTGAATAGGGACGCCGAATCAAGTCGTAATCTTGCTATGTTCAGCTCCTGATCCACATTGCTGCGGCTCTTTTGTCAATAAAACGTTGATTATGCAATTGTCGATATAAATATATTGTAAAACGATAAATACTATGATATATTCCTTACTGCAATAAGCAAGGAAACTGCATGAAACGAGGATCGACAATTATACTACGCGGAGCTATCGTTCTGATCGGAGTAGTTGTATTGGCTTTATGTGTTGGTATTGCATTTCTCATCGCAGACGGTAAGCAAAATTACCACACTCCAATCTGGGTCGGTCTGTATGTGGCAGCCGTTCCGTTTTTCTTTGCTTTATATCAGACGCTGAAGCTCCTTGGTCATATTGATAAGAACAGGGCTTTCTCTAGAGAATCGGTCAGTAGTTTGAAGAGCATCAAGTATTGTGCGCTTACAATTACTGGACTATTTGGGTCAGGTATGCCGTACATATTCTACGTAGCGGATAAGGATGATGCCCCCGGTCTCGTTGCAATCGGATTTATCATTATCAGCGCGTCCGCTGTGATTGCAACCGCTGCGGCTGTATTCCAGGGACTATTGCAGAGTGCCGTGGACATACAGTCAGAAAATGACCTGACGGTCTGAGGTCGGTTATGGCGATAGTAATCAATATTGACGTGATGCTGGCCAAACGCAAGATGAGCGTTACCGAGCTTGCGGATAGGGTGGGTATAACAATGGCCAACCTTTCAATCCTCAAGAACGGCAAGGCGAAAGCCGTCCGTTTATCCACCTTGGAAGCAATATGCAAGGCCTTGGACTGCCAGCCAGGCGATATTTTAGAGTACCAAGGCGAATAAACCCCGCTACATTATCCGAGCGGCGCGTGTAGGTGCGTCCTCACTCATGCTAAGGAAGCTTGGTGACGTTGTGAATTATGTAGTCGCTTGAGGAAAGGGGTCGACAGTGTTGCTGCCAGAAGAATAGCTCCGGTCCTGCAGCACAACACATCTATACAAAAAGGTATTGCTTAATATTATTAAATATGCTATAATTAGGGTTTGTCTTTAATACATACGCGCATAGGAATGGTTTAGTCCAGTGAGCCAAGCTAACAAGTCTCCAGAATTAGATACTCAGCCCGCGAAGGGGTTGTACCTTCCGCTGCCCGTTGCGCTCGCGATTGGTCGATTAGACGTAGATGCGTTGGATCCCCATGACCCACAGTCTGCAAGTTTGATGGTTCGTAACGGTTTGATACCCGACCAGGCAGGAACGTTTGAGCTGCCAGGTGATAAGCTCGCGGCATTTGACCTGGTTGATGGTGAGCTCAAGAAAGACGGGCTAGACATTTTGCCCACAAGTAAACAGGCGGTTGATACTGAATCCCGCAGGGTCCAGGGCGGAAAACTGATAGTCCTTACGTTTGCGGATGAGGATATAGTCAGGCCTGTCGCTGAGGTTGCACCTGCCTTGAAAGCAGACTGGGATAGATCGTTTACGAGGGTGGGGCGGTGTGCGGTACGGCCACTAGGGATGAACGCACCTTTTTACGCAATACAAGAAGTGCGAGGCAACGGCGAGATAAAATCATCTCTTCCAAAAAGGTATTTCTAGCACTTCTCTTTATTTGCTAGAATAGCATGGTAATAAAGCGTGGTGCGTTGGCCGAGAAGTTAGGCATAGGTCTGCAAAACCTAGTAGACGGGAGCGTTACCCGTACGCACCTCCATAGTACTATTGCGGGCGAGTGCTGGAATTGGTAGACAGTGCAGACTTAAAATCTGTTGAGTGAATAACTCGTGTGGGTTCAAGTCCCACCTCGCCCACCAGAAATGGAGAAGATTCGGAAGATTTGAGCGCTTGTGCGCTCTTTTTCTTGTCAGAGAAAAGCCTTAAGAGTGTATGGGTGTCTTTTCCGCAGTGCGGTGCAGAAAAACATGCAAAATCCTATATACTTATTGCTGATGGCAAAAAAGAAAAATCAAAGAAAACAAGAAGGTATAGATGTAGAGGAAGCGGAGGCTGCCGGTTGGTACGGAACGGCTGCCATACTCCTGGCCTACGGACTGGTCAGTTTCGAGCTTATATCCGCTAACGGCACGGTCTTTCAGTTGCTTAATCTATCTGGTGCACTCGGGATTATCATCATATCCGTACGTAAAAATGTGAAACAATCAGTAGTACTGAACGTCATTTGGGCAATTGTCGCACTTATCGCACTTGTGAGGGCATGGTAATTTGCGCAACTATAATGCTATAATTACTAGGTAAATATAAGAGGGAAAACCTACCTATGACATGGATTATTATCGCGATAATTGCAGTTATCGTTATCGCACTGATCGTGATGTACAACGGCCTTGTCCGTGCCGGCGTGCGTGTTGATGAAGCCTGGAGCGACATCACTGTACAGCTGAAGCGCCGTGCAGACCTTATTCCGAACCTGGTAAATACGGTCAAGGGCTATGCCAAACACGAAAAGGGTGTCTTCGAAGAAGTTACCAAGGCACGCTCAGCGGTTATCAATGCTACTGGCGTACAGGAAACGGCTGATGCTGAAAATATGCTAACCGGTGCGCTAAAGAGCCTTTTTGCTGTGGCAGAAGCCTACCCAGACCTTAAGGCCAATGAAAATTTCAAGCAATTGCAAGATGAGCTCGTCGATACCGAGGATAAGATTCAGGCCGCCCGCCGTTTTTACAATGGCTCTGTCCGCGACCTGAACATAAAAGTCAAGACTGTCCCGTATAACATCTTTGCCGGCATGTTTGGCTTCAAGGAGCGCGAATTCTTTGAGGTCGAAGAAGCGGAGATGGTCGCTATTGCTAAACCGACTGATGTAAACTTCGAATAAGTCCCCAAGCACTAAATACAGAAGAGGTGTAGCCAGAGGTGTATAAAGAGATTGCTGCCAACAAGCGCAAAACAGTGTTGATGATGCTGCTTTTCGTGGTACTTGTTGCCGGGCTCGGCTGGCTATTCGGTATGTATGTCGGCGAGCCGGCTCTTACGCCCTACGTCCTAATCGGTGCCGCTGTGTATGCGCTTATTAGCTACTTTGCCGGTTCACGAATGGCCCTAGCGTTTAACGGCGCGCGTGAAATCCAAAAGCGCGACAATCCGCGACTCTGGCGAATTGTCGAAAACTTGAGCATAACCAACGGTATGCCAATGCCAAAAGTCTATATAATTGATGATTCCGCGCCCAATGCTATGGCGACGGGCCGCGATCCTAGACATGCTTCTGTGGCCGCGACGACAGGGATACTGGATATGATGACTGATACTGAGCTCGAGGGTGTCATGGCTCACGAAATGGGGCATGTCAAGAACTATGACATACGTGTATCGATGATTGCGTTTGCACTGGTAGCGGTGGTTAGTATCCTAGCGGACATCATCTTGCGCATGACGTTTTTCCGTGATCGCGATGACGATAATGGAGGCAGCCTCTTTTTTGTGATAGGCATCGTAGCCGCTATCTTAACACCCCTTATCGCGACATTTATCCAGCTCGCGATTTCACGGCAACGCGAATACTTGGCGGACGCAACTGGTGCAGAGACGACCCGCCATCCGGAGGGGCTCGCAAGTGCACTCGAAAAGATTGGTCAGTATGGATCGACCATGAAACGTCAAAATGCCTCAACGGCCCATCTGTTTTTTGCAAATCCCTTAAAGGGCAAGAGTATCACAGGACTATTTAGTACTCATCCGCCGGTCGAGGATCGTGTCGCGAAACTTCGGGAAATGGGCTTCCATAGATAGCGGCTACTTAAGGACACCATAATGCCAAAACCCGCCAAAAAAACAGGTAAAAAACTAACGAAGAAGCTGTCTGGTATTTCAAGTCGGGCTGCGTCTGGCAAGCGCTTGGGCCGCTTACGTCCTATAAAGCTACGCAGACGAAAATCTAATCAACCTCGCCCAACCAAAAAGCTTACCGGTTCATTTCGTTTGTTTATAGATAGTGCAAGTTTAGTGCGGCAACACTGGAAGCTGTTTGGCGGCATTACGCTTGTGTACTTTGTTCTGACCATGGTGCTGGTGGGTGGATTGAGCGGTGAGTACAGCATCTCGGAGCTTAAAAAGACGTTCGCCGAAGAGTTTGGCCGCCTCAGCGCAAGTTTGGCACTATTCGGGCTGCTCGTTAGCACAACAGGGAGTTCTGCCTCTGAGTCAGGGGCAGTGTATCAAACGCTTGTCATACTGCTTGTGAGCTTGGCTACA
The DNA here is from genome assembly GCA_029557815.1 of bacterium. Classification (GTDB taxonomy): domain Bacteria; phylum Patescibacteriota; class Saccharimonadia; order Saccharimonadales; family JAGQNK01; genus JAGQNK01. Next base: position 6,433 of record JAKQHX010000017.1, on the reverse strand, counting down.
ATCTGGGCGCTTCGGCAAGTGTTGGCTGGTGAAAAGGTAAGGATTCGGGACGCCTTTTATAAGGGTATGTATCCGCTGGTGCCACTGGTACTCGTATTGTTATTTATTTGTTTATTGTTTATCCCTGCTCTCATTGGTGGCTTTGTATTCAATATCGTCATTACGGGCGGGCTGGCTGTGACAACCCTGGAATATATTTTGTGGATGGGGCTGGTGATTCTACTCTTGTCCTGGACCCTGTACCTGGTAGTGACCAGAATATTCGCTATATATATCGTCACGTTGCCGGACATGCAACCGATGGCGGCTATCAAGGCGGCACGGAAGCTCGTACGGTTCAGGCGATGGTTGATTATCCGCAAGCTACTGTTTTTGCCCTTCGCGCTCGTTGTCATAGCCGCGGTCATTATACTGCCGCTTATCATGTTCGCTCCAGTGGTTGTGCAATGGGTGTTCGTGTTGCTTTCGATGTTCGCGCTCGTGTTCGCGCACGCCTATGCTTACAGTCTGTATAAGGAGCTTCTGTGACCAAGCGGGTGGAAGCGGAGAGTCGATTGCGGGAGCTCAAATCGCTGCTTGCGAAGTACTCATACGAGTACCACGTCTTAGACGAGCCGAGCGTATCGGATGCAATTTATGATGGGTTAATGCAGGAACTCAAGAGACTTGAAGAAGAGCACCCCAACCTTATAACACCGGACTCCCCGACCCAACGCGTCGGTGATGCGCCGATTGATAAATTTGAAAAAGTTCAACATTCTTCACGCATATTAAGTCTTAACGATGTTTTTAGTCGAGAGGATGTAGAGGCGTGGGTAAAGCGGATGGAGAAGTTAGCTCCTGGCCACAAGCCAGAGTTTTTTGCTGATTTGAAGATGGACGGACTCAGTTGTGCCGTGGTATATGAGGACGGTAAGTTTGTGAGGGCAATTACGCGTGGGGATGGTTTTGTCGGCGAAGACGTGACGACGAATGTCCGAACCATCAAAAGCGTACCCCTCACCCTGCGGCAAACCGAGGAATACGCCGCGTTTCTAAAGGGTCGTACCGAGATTCGTGGTGAGATTATCATGACCAAACAGGACTTTGAGGCGCTTAATAAGCGTCGTGACGCTGCTGGCTTGCCTGTATTTGCGAATCCAAGGAACTTGGCGGCAGGTACTATTCGGCAGCTAGATCCACGGTTGGTTGCGGAGCGGCCTTTGCAGTTCAGGGCCTTTGATATACGTCGTGATAATGAGAATGAATTACCTACCTGGGACTTTACCTATCAGGCGGCACGCGGTCTCGGTATTCCGGTCAATACGCAAGCCGGGCAGTTTGCTAATCTGGATGAAGTTATGCGGTTCGTGGACGAGTGGGAAGAAAAACGTCACGATCTGCCATTTAATACGGATGGGCTGGTTATTAAGGTTAATAATCGCAACCAATACGCGGCGCTTGGTGCGGTCGGCAAGAATCCTCGTGCAGCAGTAGCTTATAAATACCCTGCCGAAGAAGCAACGACCATTGTCAAGGACATCGTAATTAGTATAGGTCGTACAGGGGCGGCAACCCCAGTGGCGGTGTTCGATCCGGTTATTGTTGCTGGTACGACCGTACAACATGCTAGTCTGCATAACGCTGATGAAATCGCTCGCAAAGATATCCGTATCGGTGATACCGTTGTCATCTTCAAGGCAGGGGACATCATTCCACAGGTACAAAAAGTTTTGACAGAACTACGACCAAAGAATGCCAAGCGATTCGACATGGAGGCTGAGCTCGCGCACCAGTACCCGGAGCTGAAGTTTGTTCGTCCGGAAGGTGAGGCCGTGTATCGGGTCAAAGGTGCTACCGGTCCGCTGCTGCTCAAACGAGCCTTGCGACACTTTGCGAGCAAAAGCGCTCTTGATATAGATACCCTTGGCGAAAAGAATGTCGAGGCGCTTGTGGATGCGGGGCTTGTCCGGGGTTTGGCTGACATATATAGCTTGACCAAGGAGCAGGTGCTCTCTCTGGATCGGTTCGCAGACATCTCCGCGAGCAACCTTTTAAACGCTATCCAGGCAAAAAAACATCCGGAATTGCCGCGATTCATTTATGGCTTGGGTATCCGTCACGTTGGCCAGCAGACAGCAATTGATTTGGCAAAGCATTTCAAACGACTTGATACCCTCGGCACGGCAACGCTTGCCGAACTGCGCAATGTTGAAGGGGTTGGAGATATCGTAGCCGAATCCGTCTTGCTTTGGTTTGACGAAGAGGATCATCAGGAACTGCTGGCGAAATTCCGGCACCTTGGTGTTTGGCCGCAAGATATGAAAGTGGCTGAAGGGAAACTATCGGGAAAGAAATTTGTCATTACCGGGACGCTTGAATCAATGGGTCGAGACTTGGCGGCAGAAAAGATCCGTGCACTCGGCGGTACATTCCAGTCTTCGCTTGGGAAAGATACGGACTTCCTGGTAGTTGGCAAGAACGTTGGTGCGAGCAAGCTTACCAAGGCTGAAAAGTATGGCACCCATCAACTCTCCGAAGCAGATTTGGTCAAAATGCTTGACAGTTAGCGGGAAAAGGTTATGCTAATAGCAATCGTGCGCAACATGCGGCGAAAATAAACAATCAAAACAAAAGTTTTCGAGTGTCTTACCCGCCGCGGGTGGGCGCGCACGATAACCCGTCTCGTTATTTAGTGAGGCGGGTTATTTTGTTCTCGTCAGCTTCCAGTCATCGCTGCGGACGTTCATCTGTCGATCAAAGCCAACCCATTTGCCATTCATCGTATTGCCGTCCTCACTCACGATCAACTGGATTGCTCCGTAGTATGCGATACCTTTGTACGGCCCTTTTGGCGAAGTTTGCTCGTACCAAGTGCCAGTTAAGATTCGTCCGTCCTGCGTAAACCGAAGAAGTACATAGTCTCCGTAATCGTTCGGGATGCTTTGCATAATCACTTGGTTCCCGATGCTCTGTATCTTTACGTCGTACGCACTTTCAAAATTACCAGGTTTTGAGCTGCTCGTGTACTGGTATACGCTGTGCCAGATTCCTGAAAAGTCGAATTTGTGAGCCATATATCCCCCTTGCTATAAACCCCAGTGTAACAAGACAGAAAGTTTAAAGATGTAAAGTATGTTACATGAGAGAAATCAAGCAAACTTTGACGAAGGCATAATTGCGCTATCCGTAGGAGCAAAAAGACGATCCTGGATTGTGTACTAAAACGCTGATTTAACATATGTTTGATTTTGTAATTACGTATGATAGAATAATCATATGACAAAAATATCATACGATTTATTCTTCGCAACACTTTCTGGCAATCGTCGCCTAGAGATTATTCAGTATTTGCAGCAAACGGGTTGGCAGAATGTTACGGAAATCGCACATGGTACCGGTATTGAGCAATCGGCCGTATCGCATAGTCTTAACAAGTTGCTAGCCTGTCAGTGCGTACACATTGAAGTACGTGGCAAGCACCGGTACTATTCACTGAACGAGGAAACGATCGTACCGTTATTTAAGCTTATTGATCGGCATATTGAGAAATTTTGTAGAGGCGACTGTGACTGTTGCTCCATAAAGCATGGCCAGGCTGAAAGTGAACATTTGCTGCCCAGCAAATAATACAAGTCTACCGGTAGAGTAATAATTATTAAATGGAAAGGAGTCCCTCATGTGCCCATGTCGTAGCTAAGTCGATATAAAAAGACCGCTAAAAGCAGCGGTCTTTTTATATTCCGGATTCAACAAAGCCCTATCGAATTAAATTGCCGAGACAAGATCATTTTTTGGCCGTTTATCTGCAATAAAAAGAATTTCCATACGTTGAGTTGACTTTTACTTTTGGTGGAGATACGGGGACTCAAACCCCGGACCTCTTCGCTGCCAGCGAAGCGCTCTAATCAACTGAGCTATATCCCCAAGTAAAAACGGTAGAAACGGCAAGATGCGGCCAACCGAGCTTTTCTCCCCATTTCGAAAGAATATTATAGCATGTACGATGCAGATACGAACCTGTTACAATAGACAAATGAACAAAACTTCCAAATTTGCGGCACAGGGTGGAAACGGGCAGGGTCGGTTAGTCCCGGTATTGTTGGTTTCAGCAATTGCGGTATTTGGCCTGAGTGCCTGGGCATGGTGGCATAATATCCGTAGTAATCCGCAGCGTACACTATACGGAGCGATAGAAAATAACCTGCGAGTCAGAAGTGTGTCTCGTCAAGTCGCACAAACAAGCGGCTCGCAAAAACTCGATCAAGGCGTTAATTTGTCGTTGGGGACAAAGCCTGCGGCGCATGGGTTCACGACCATTAGCCAAACGGGCGATATAAATGCGACGATAGAAACCGAAGCGATGAGTACGCCGACGGAGGAGTACGTGCGCTATACCACCATCGAAACCGATCAGCAAAATTCCAAGGGAAAAAAACTGAACTTTGATGAAATCCTAAATATCTGGGGAAAAACTTCAACTGAGCAAACTGGTGAGCCGGGCGCACTGTATGGAGAATCCATCCTCGGCGTAGTACCTACGGCAAATTTGAATGCCAGCGACAGGCAGGCGCTCATGAAAACTATACGCGACAACAACGTCTATGCATTTGACGAACAAACGCTTGAACGAAAGATCCAGAATGGTCGGCCAACGTATGTATATAGCCTGACGGTTGCGCCTACGGCATACATCAAACTATTGAAGCAATTTGGCGGCATAGTGAACCTCGCCCAGCTTGAGGATCTTGATCCGTCGCAGTATGAAAACACCCAGCCCCTAACCTTCAAGTTGACGGTCGACGTGTGGAGCCAGAAGCTTACCGGTGTCACATATGATGGCGATGCCCGTACCGAACGGCTCGGCAGCTATGGCATTCATCACGACATAGATCTGCCAGAAGAATCTATACCCATAGAAGAACTCCAGGCAAAACTCCAGTCTATCCAGGAATAACCGTCTGCATAAGATATAATGCTAATGGTATGCAAGTAGTCGTTAATTCTTTGATGACCAGCTATGAAAAAGTTGGCAGTGGCCCCGTTGTGCTTATGCTTCACGGGTGGGGTGATACCAGCGGTACTTTTTCAGAACTCTTAAAAGAGTTGTCCGGCTCCTATACGGCTGTTGCACTGGATCTGCCAGGGTTTGGGCGTACGCAGGCACCCCCGGTAGCTTGGAGTCTCAATGATTACTGCGATTTTGTTGCAGAATTTCTAAGAAAAATAGATGTCAAGAAGCCGTACTGTATTATTGGCCACTCAAACGGTGGAGCAGTTGCGATCCGGGGCGTGGCATCCCAAAAGCTTCGCGTCAGTAAGCTTGTGCTGCTTTCCTCTGCTGGTGTCCGCGATGTGTATCACGGTCGGAAAAAGGTGCTTCGCATCGCTGCCAAAGTTGCCAAGGCTGTGACGTATTTGCTACCAAAACAACTGCAAGACAAAGTAAAAAAGCGAGCATATGGCATTATTGGTTCGGATTTGTTTGTGGCTGAGCACATGCAGGAAACATTCAAGCGTATTGTGACGGATGACGTTCAAGCGGATGCCCACAAGCTCACAACCCCAACACTTATTATATATGGCTCTCAGGATACCGCGACACCACCGACTTACGGTAGGTTGTATGAGCAGACAGTCAGTAACAGTAAGTTGCATATTCTTGATGGCGCAGGACACTTCGTACACCATGATGAGCCCCAGAAAGTAAGAAAGCTCATTCAGGAGTTTTTGGCATGAAAGGGATACTAAGCTTATATGTACCAAGTTATGCTACGGTCCTAGTTTATATGCTGCAAAGTACGGAATATCAAGTAGGACCATACCTCAGGTGGTTTTGGCGAACAAACGATTTTCGCCAGGTTATGAAACGTAGGGCTTTGGAGCGCACCAAGGCAGCACGATTGTTGTTGCTGGCTATAAGGCTCGGCATATTACTCCAGGTAACTTTAGGTGTGTTTTTCATTTGGCTTGATAGTAGACGTGACTTGGCGGGTGCATGGCAATTCGGCGTGGCGCTAATTATTGTATATCCAGTCGTCTGGGCATATATGATCACACTGCCGATATTAATTGGTCGTTGGCTTATTGTGAGACCCAGAGAAAAAAGACTTATTCGTGAATCTCAAAGTATTTTTGCGAAGCATCCCGGCGTTAAAATTGCGGTTGCAGGTAGCTACGGGAAAACTACCATGAAGGAACTCTTGGGAACGGTCCTTTCAGAGAGCAAGAACGTTGCAATAACACCGGCCAACAAGAACGTTGCAAGCTCACATGCGGTTTTTGCGTCAAAGCTTACCGGTAAAGAAGATGTGCTGGTTATAGAGTATGGCGAAGGTCGGCCGGGAGACGTACTTCGGTTTACAAAAACGACGCAACCGAATATCGGCGTGATAACTGGCATTGCGCCTGCGCATCTTGATCAGTACCCGTCTCTTGACGCGGCCGCAAGAGA
>JAKQHX010000004.1 GCA_029557815.1 bacterium | reverse complement strand
CCCGACAGCGGTGACGGTGCCACCAACACCACCACGCCGCCCACCACGACGGCACCTTCGACGGATGCAACGCTTCCCGAGGGTGGAGGTGGAACTCCCAGGCAGTAGAACTCCTACTCCGTGTCAGCCTAGCTGATGTGTTCCTAACGGAGATGTCTTGTATACAAGGTGATTGATCGAAAGATCAAGTGTGTATCCGAAAGGATTATGTAGTCACACGAGTGCGTGGTTTAGAGAAAGGTTGATGATTGCTCACGCGATCGTCTTTATGCCCTACGGCAACCAATCTCTAAATCACGCATCTCTCACCACCACAAATACTAGAAAAGGGAAAAGAGCAGCTTTGGCTAAATATATTCCATTTTGCTGGCTTTGGTGAGAAAAACCGTAGGTTTGTCTCATTTTTGTGACCTGTAATGATCTGATTTGAAGAGGTTTAAAGTGAAAAGCACGTTAAAAATTAGGGGTAAACATAACACTGAAGTGTTGCGGTTAATCCTCGCTCGGAATTGTGAGCAAGCTCCCGATTCGCTCGCTGCGGTTAACCATAACCATAATATTGACAAAAAACAACTGTTGTGCTATAATGAAAGTATAGGCATGTTTTATCTCATGGGAGGTAGAACAATAGACCCGCTACTTCACAACTAGAGCGTACAGATTTTAGATATTTAATGTTCTTTTCACTTTATTTAAGGAGGTGGATATGAAGAAATTATTCAAGCGTATCCCTAAGACGGCTTTCGTTGCTGTTGCTACTCTCGCACTCGTTGCTGGTGTTGCTTCACAAGTTATTGCTGGTTTTGGGCCCAACCGTACAACTCGCCAGTGGACTGCTGCCGAGAATGGGTTTGACTATGTAACGTTTAACTCATACACAGGTGTTCCAAATGGCATCGGTGATGAGCGTGAGTTTTTCCGCGGCGTTCAAGTAGGCCGCGACAGCGTCTGGACTGATCCAGTTTCTGGCGTTGAACAGGGTGCAGAAGTTGAGATGAAGATTTTCATCCACAACAATGCAGACCCACTACTAAACGACGCTCCTGGCAATCCTGGTATTGCTAAGAACGTAACAGTTAAGGCAGAATTGCCAACTGGTTCTGCTCAGGCACACCAGGCAACTGCTTACATTAGCGCTGACAATGCTCAGCCAACACAAATCTTTGACACACTTGACCTAACTGGTGCAAACGCTGGTTTCTTCGAACTTGATTTCGTCGAAGGTTCAGCTAAGATGTACAACCACGAAAACGGCCAGACCACTGCTATCGGCGACAGCCTAGTAACAACTGGTGTAAATATTGGCGACCAAAAGGGTTGTTTCAAATATGTTCGTGAAATTACATTCCGTGTAAAAGTTAAAATGCCTCGTTACCAGACTCAGAAGTCTGTTCGTAACTTAGGCGAAGACTCAACTCGATGGCGCGATGTCGCTAACACCAAGATTGGTGAAAAAGTCGAGTGGGAAATTTGGTTCAAGAACAGCGGTCAAACTCGTCTCAATGGTGTGAAGATCGTTGACAACCTACCACCTTACGTGACGGTTGTACCTGGCAGTATTAAGCTGTACAAGGGCCAGAATTCAATGACCGTAGACAACTCTGCTATCCAGAACAATGGCAAGCAGATTAATGTAAACGTCGGCGATTACCTTCCTGGTGATGATTCGTACCTCGTGTTTGCAACGACTATTGATGATAACGAAGCAATTCGTTGTGGTGCTCAGCAGCTGGCAAATATTGCTTATGCGACACCTGATGGATACGGTGCTATCAATGACAGTGCGCGTGTAAACGTGATTAACGAAGAACCGTGTGAAGAGCCAGAAGAGCCTAGCTACGTGTGTGAATCACTGACTGTCGAAAAACTCGGCGGCCGCAAGGTTCGCGCTACTGTCAAAGCTCCTGCAGCTGGCGGTGCAGAGTTCAAACACGTTGTCATCAACTACGGCGACGGCTCTGAGCCAAAGACCACCACTAACTTGGTAGACGAATACGAATACCAAGCTGATGGTACGTACAAAATCACTGCGCACGTTACCTTTACGGTTGACGGCGAAGACAAGACTGTT
>JAKQHX010000059.1 GCA_029557815.1 bacterium | reverse complement strand
GAAACGGCAGGAGAAACAGATATGACGTCACCTTCTGTATGAAGATGGGGAGCGACGTCTAAGCCGTGGGCGTGATGTTCCGTGACTTCGTGGACAGGATCGTATATGGAGCCATGGAAACATGTTTGGCCAATCTCTGAGGCAATCGTCCTTCCCCATATCCCGCCATGTATCTTGCCGATGAGTCCTTCGCCACCTTCCATAGTACCTACGTGAACTGTAGCTTGACGTACGGGATTCTGCAAATACAGAAGAGAGTACTTCCCTAGCAGGTCAGCACTATCGTATATTTTAGCTTTCCTTTCAGCTGCTATGTGGGCTATTTCCTCTTCGGACCGCCGTTCGTGTTTGGCGTCACCTGGGTCAAGATTGCCCCCAGTCACCCCCAAATACACGCCAGCGGCCAAGCCCACGTATGCCGCTTTTTGCAGAAATCCGCTCATAGGTGCTCCGGTTAGCTTAAGAATCGTTTCTACATCTTAATTTCGGCGTCACAGCCAGCTGGAAGCGAGAGGTTCATAAGCGAGTCGATTGTCTTTGGCGTTGGCTCCAGGACATCGATGAGGCGCTTATGGACACGCATCTCAAATTGTTCACGGCCTTTCTTGTACACGTGCGGACTCTTTACGACGGTATAGAGCGTCTTTTTGGTGGGCAGTGGAATCGGCCCGGCAACAGTCGCTCCAGTACGCAGCGCCGTGTCAATAATCTGCTTGGCAGATTGGTCGATTACTTTGTGGTCGTAGGCCTTCAAACGGATGCGGATGCGTTGCTTGCCAGCAGGCGTTTCGGTTTTTTTGGCAGCAGGCTTTGCTGCAGGTTTTTTGGCTTCTGCCATTGATATTGCTCCTCTGTGGTGTAACATCTCCGACGCGTTATAGAGAACACTGTCGGCGACTTTTAGTCACCACGATTAATTTACAGAGGTCATTTTACAACAATACAGCTAAAAATAAAAGAGCTAACCTGGTATTATTCTGTCGCCAAATATTATCAATAGTATAAATGGCGTGAGTATAACGAATACGAGCGGCACTAATCTCCATACTTTCTTAGTTTTCTTTGCCCATACCGCTGCAGTCACTAACATCAATAACCACACCACAACACCGAACCCAAAGAAACCCCATTGCTGAGCAATTGAAAAGGTTTCGACAGGCTTTGGCTTCTCGACTTGAGGCTGTGCTGTCTGCGCCTGAGCCCTAAATTGGTCTAGTTCTTCCTGGGTGAAAGTTTGATTTGCGTTCATGTCGCAATTGTATCACTTTATGAAACGGCTGGGCATTTGGATGCTGGTTTTCGTTTCTCTTCGAGGAGCGCAAGTGAGCTGTAGGAATCTACTGCTCATGCGCACCGCAGGAGAAAACGGAAATCCAGCGCCAAAAGAAAAACCCCGGTAGTCCGGGGTTTTTCGGTGCTCAGTCGCCGTAGATTACTTATTAATCTTAGTGACAACACCAGCGCCTACGGTACGGCCACCCTCGCGGATAGCGAAGCGCAAACCTTGTTCCATAGCGATAGGAGCAAGCAACTTAACCTTGAAGGTTACGGTGTCGCCTGGCATGACCATCTCTTTGTCTGCTGGCAACTCAACCTCACCAGTTACGTCCGTGGTACGGAAGTAGAACTGAGGCTTGTAGCCCTTGAAGAATGGCGTGTGGCGGCCACCTTCTTCTTTGGTAAGGATGTAAACCTCTGCATCAAACTCCGTATGCGGAGTGATAGAACCTGGCTTACACAAAACCTGGCCGCGTTCGATGTCGTCGCGTTCGATACCGCGGAGCAAAATGCCTACGTTGTCGCCAGCTTGTCCTTGGTCAAGGTTCTTCTTGAACATCTCAACGCCGGTAACGACGGTCTTCTTGCTTTCACGGATGCCCACGATTTCGACCTCGTCGTTAACCTTGACGATACCTTGTTCTACACGCCCGGTAGCAACCGTGCCACGACCCTTGATTGAGAAGACGTCCTCGATAGGCATCAAGAATGGTTTGTCCAGCTCACGCTTTGGTTCTGGAATGAAGTCATCCATAGCCTTGACGAGTTCCATGATGGCATCCTCATTCGCTGCGTCACCTTCGAGGGCCTTGGTCGCAGAACCCTTGATGATAGGGGCATCTTCATCGAAGCCGTTTTTGGCGAGCAGTTCGCGGATGTCCATTTCGACAAGCTCGACGAGTTCTGGATCCGCGAGGTCCATTTTGTTCATGAATACGAGAATCTTTGGCACACCGACCTGACGGGCGAGCAGTACGTGCTCGCGGGTCTGTGGCAACGGGCCATCGTTTGCACCAACGACAAGGATAGCACCGTCAATCTGAGCAGCACCGGTAATCATGTTCTTGACATAGTCGGCGTGGCCAGGCATGTCGACGTGCGCGTAGTGACGCTTTTCTGACTCGTATTCCTGGTGGGATGTAGCGATGGTAATACCACGCTGTTTTTCTTCTGGGGCATTGTCAATCTGGTCATAAGCAATCGGCTTGTTGACGTCAGATGGCAACTTCTTTGCTAGTACTGCGGTGATAGCAGCAGTAAGGGTAGTTTTACCGTGGTCCACGTGACCCATGGTACCTACGTTTACGTGCGGCTTGCTTCTGTCAAAATCTGCCATGTAGATTTTTCTCCTGCTTAGTTATTTAACTTCTTTCGCGGTCCATATTGCATACTACAGCAACGCCCTCTCGCGAGTTACCAAAATATAGTACCTGACCTCAAGGTGTTTGTAAAGAGTCTGCCTTAAGGACACCCGGCTTACTTGCCTGACTTGGCAATGATGGCTTCTGCGACGTTATTTGGTACATCCGCGTAGTGGTCGAGTTCCATACTACTGCTTGCCCGTCCCTGCGTGTTGCTTCGCAGGTTAGTGGTGTAGCCGAACATTTCGCCCAGCGGCACAAAGGCGGTTATCTCTTTTACACCGGCACTCAGATCTTCCATGGTTTCGATACGACCACGCTTAGAATTCAGGTCCCCGATGACATCGCCCATGAACTC
>JAKQHX010000046.1 GCA_029557815.1 bacterium | reverse complement strand
ATGGATAGGGAAAGCCCGTTTGCTTAGACGGTTGTGTATCGTATCGAGTGATTTGTAGAAGTCGCCACCGGTCTGGTTAATCTTGTTGATGAAACATATGCGCGGCACATTGTATTTTGTAGCTTGGCGCCAAACTGTTTCAGATTGGGATTCCACACCCATCTTTCCATCAAAGACCACAACGGCACCATCCAGCACACGCAGCGAACGCTCTACCTCTACGGTAAAGTCGATGTGGCCTGGCGTATCAATGATGTTGATCTGATGATCTTTCCAGTAACATGTCACGGCAGCGGATACGATGGTGATACCGCGTTCACGTTCCTGAGCCATGTAGTCAGTAGTGGTCTCGCCCTCGTGGACGGCACCGATTTTGTGCTTCAAGCCAGTACGATACAGGATACCTTCGGTCGTGGTTGTTTTCCCCGCGTCAATGTGTGCGATAATTCCGATGTTTCGGAGTTTCTCAATTACGTATTTCTTTGCTGCCATTACATTTTACCTGAACCTATCTTGTGTTATGTTACTGGTTGCCACCAGCGTTTGATACTTTTATGAAGTCGGCCAATGAGCTAGCCGCCGTCCAACCTAAAGCTCGAATTCTTAGCAGTTGAATCGCCGCTGACTCAATAAATGATGTTGCTATATATTCCTCAGCCATAGCGACTCTATCCTCGTAAACGTGCAACTGGTTAGTTGCCGCATCGGCTTTGGCATCGATGAATTCGCTGAGCCTCATACTAGCCTCTTGCAAAGTGGGCGAAGGCCCGGTTGGCTTCGGCCATCTTGTGTGTGTCTTCACGCTTCTTAACTGCCGTACCGGTATTGTTATAGGCATCGATAAGCTCAAGCTTGATACGGTCTTCCATGCTCATGCCTTTTCGTGCACGCGCAGCTTGTACGAACCACATCATAGTCAGATGATTTTGGCGCTGGCCTTTGACCTCGAACGGAATCTGGTAGTTGGCACCACCGACGCGACGAGAACGGGTTTCCATCGCTGGACGGATGTTCTTCATAGCCTGGTCAAACACATCAAGCGGATTATCTACCTTCAGCTGTTCGGCTGCTTTTTGCATGCCGCCATATACCAGTCGCTCTGCAAGCTGCTTTTTGCCGTTTAACATGACACGGTTGATGAGTCGCTGCACCATGACACTGTTATACATGCGGTCGGCTGGAATGGGGCGAACGAGAGATTTGGTGACTTTCCTAGGCATTACTTGCTCTCCTTCTTAGTACCGTACTTGCTGCGGCCATTTTTACGATTTTGTACACCCTGGAGGTCAAGACTACCGCGTACGATGTGGTACCGGACACCAGGGAGGTCTTTTACACGTCCACCACGAACCAGAACCACCGCGTGCTCCTGGAGGTTATGGCCTTCACCACCGATGTAAGCCCAAACTTCGTGGCCATTATTGAGGCGGACACGAGCCACCTTACGAAGGGCCGAGTTCGGCTTCTTCGGGGTTTTGGTCGTAACCTTCACACAGACGCCGCGCTTAAAAGGTGATGGCTTCTCGTAGTTGGTGGTCTTCAGGTTGTTGACCACGCGCTGAAGGTGAGGCGACTTCGATTTGGTCGTTTTCGCCTTGCGCGGTTTGCGCACCAGCTGATTGATTGTTGGCATTAGTTCTCCTTAGATTTGTAACCTACCGCTGCGGGTGAATGCCTACACCTGGCTCAGGTCACTTAGTTAACTTGTAAACTTTACTACAAATCTGCTGCTTCTGCAACTTCGACAGACTCAACGTCCGAGAACCCGTCGTTGTCAAGGTCTGGCAGGTATCCCGTTCCGACCGGGATGCGACGGCCGAGGATGACATTCTCTTTCAAACCATATAGTTTGTCGATTTTGCCACTTGTCGCTGCTGCGATGAGCACCCGGGTCGTATCCTGGAACGA
>JAKQHX010000023.1 GCA_029557815.1 bacterium | reverse complement strand
TCGCCGCGAAATGCTGGCCGACTGGCGCGGAGCCGGGCGTGCTTATGGCAATCCTGACACGCGCACATGGTATCTGGCAAACCGCGAGCAGATCATCTTACATCCCGAAACTAGGGCTTGGCTTGAGGCCCAACTAGGGGTATAGCAGAAGCAATTATACATAACACACATAGTCAGAAGATGCTTTTATTGTTGTAATATATAAATCGGCAATAAACACATTATTGAAGCGAGGATGTCAAATGGAGAAAGCCGTGGCCCGTGTCGTTCCTGCCTCGCGTTGCGCTCTGTCTTGCGAGTTATTGTTGAATTATGAAAAATGACACTGTGAAAAGGCCGTTCGGAAGGGTTTTGGGGGCTTTACTGTATTAAGGTGACTCTTTACATTTTTGGTATAATGATCTGTGGCCGGGGGCGCTGGTGAGAGGTTGGGAGTTCTTGGAGGCGTTCGGATGGGGTAGCTTGTTCCTGCTTGTTTGGTTGGTGATCCTATCCGAGATTCGGTTGACTTTTGGGGTTGTGTCGGTGTTGGTGTTCTTTCTCGTCGTGGGTTCGTGGGCAACGCATTGAAGAAGCACGGAGTATGAAAAAGATAGGAATAGATAATTCGGCTATCGTCCTCGGCGGGGCTTTGGTCTGCTTGAATGCTGTCGTCGAGTGTACGATCCTCGCTGAGGCTCAGGACTGTGTTGCCGAGTTTGACCGCAGACCGCTGGCTCAAGCCCATCTTACCGCGAAGGCGCGAGGTAAGCATATCCTGGCTGAGGCGGCGATCAACGTTCTGCACTTGCTGAACGCCGTGCCATATTTGCAGGGTGACGATCAATTCGCTCAGTACAAGGCGTCTGTCACCCCTACTCTACAGTGTTTAGAACAAAAGTTGGCAACCGAGAGGTAGACAGGGTGCAATTTGTGATTGCTCGAAAAGTTATAAAAAGGTTTGTATTTTTCGTCATTTTGTGGTATAAATACACTGACTTTGTCGCGTGCATTGACAATACCATTTTCGGCATTGGTCAGCAGGTAGTCGATGTTTTTAGTGCAAGAGAGCATTTCGGGCCGGTAGTGAATGCCCGGTTTGGAATGTGGGAAGCGTGGGGGGCGACGCCCTTACAGAGTCTCGCTCTTTTAACGTATACGTTTTTTACGGTCGTCGAATCACGCCGCCTCAGTGGGTTTTCCCTCTGTCGCCGTCGCGTTGGTCATTACGACGGGCGGACTATTTCCCCTAGTAGACTTTAGGATTCTCGGCATGAGTTTTTTGTGCTCATGCCGAGATTTTGTGCGCCTGTTATGCAAACGGTTCCATTAAAGTGTATTGCTATTCATCTCAATGGAGTGTTTTGTAATGAGCGAAAATCGTAAACCTTTGACTGTTATTACAGCTTGGAATCGTCTCGATCTGACGAAGCGGATGCTGACCAGTTTGGAACCGAGTCTGCACGCTTTGCAAACAGTCATCGTTGATAATGGAAGCGACCACGAGGCCATAGAATGGCTTGCGCAGTGGGCGCGCCATAAGGACGTCGAACTGATTGCCCTACCTCGCAATGCAGGTTGTCCTCGTGCGCTTAATCTTGCCCTGGCGCACCGCCAGCCTGGGCAAGCCCTGATTAAGTTGGACAATGATGTGATCCTCCCGGACAATGCCGGCTGGGTTTATGGTGTCGAGCGGCTTGTCCGTGGTTATGGCGAGGGGACTGGCGCGACTAAGCACCCTGTCGCTATGGTAAGTGCCTATTACAGTACGTTCACGGAGGATCGTATCAAGGCGCGGCTGACGTGGGAATTTGAGGACTTGTACGCAGTCTACCCGGTGATCGGTCACGCTGTATATCATAGCGGGCCATTTATGGATGAAGTTGGCTATTTCGATGTTCTGGCTCCTGAACATCTGTACGGTTTTGAAGATAATATCATGAGTACAAAAGCCGCCCTGATGGGGTGGCTTTTGTTTGTCTGGAAGGGCTGGCGCGTCCAGGATATTCAGAGAAGTAGTGCGCTCAAAGGGCGTGATGAGCACGTCGATGCTATGCGCCCCCTCTACAATCGGCGTGTTGCCGCATTTCGCAATGGCGTGTCCTTTTACACCGGGCCAGACGGGTATCCGGCCAAAAGGCCAAGTCTATGAGAATACTCGCTGCTCGGCGGGATAATGCCGCCAATTATTACAGAATCCAAGCGCCTTTCCTGACCCTGGGTTATATGGGCTACGATGTCGATGTTGTGGTGCCGGGTCTGTGGGCCGCTGCGGAGTATGATGTGCTGTGGTTACAGATGCACGCGGAGTATGCTGCCGATATTGTCATTCGAGAGTTCAAGGATGCTGGCAAAACTGTAGTCTACGACGTAGACGATTGGCTGTTCGAGTTGCCACCAAGTTGGAC
>JAKQHX010000007.1 GCA_029557815.1 bacterium | reverse complement strand
CCGACCTTGCGCTGGAGTTAGGGCTCCCTCTGAAAGTCTCATAAGTGCTCTCGAAACCGCCCACGTGGTATCGATAGAAGCAGCTAATTCTTGCTTAGTTAGCAATTCATCAGCTACACGCAAACTTGCTCCAGGAACAGGGAAAGAAGGTCCGGCCATAAGTAATAAGAGCTAAACTAATTGCATGTTACTATAGCACAAATATCCCTATAGCTGAACGTGGTGACACGCAATGGAAAAACTTTACGGCGTAGTCAGTCGATCAGAGGAATTGCTTTTGATAATACAACATTTATGGTATAATACAGCCATTGGGGACGCACGGCTTCGACAGGAAGATCGTGTTCTGCGCATCAAGTCAGAGTGATAGCTCTGTAACAACATATCAAATCATAAGTGTCAACTCACTTAAAAACCGTGTTGTGCTTGCCGCGGAGCAATTCGCTGCAGGAGTGAAGGGAGCTTTTAGCAATCTTCAACTCAACATGGCAGTTGCATAACTAGCGACTGCAGGTTCGGTACGCTTTTTCCTAATGAAGCCTCCGTAACCTGTCACATATTAGGATATACGGGAAGGGTAACCAGGCGAGCCGGTCCCGCGAACTCACAAATCGCCAAAGCTTTGCCTTTTTTGCCCGCTCAGAGGGCAAAGCATAAATCAAGCGGGATACACTTGTAGTTCATGCAGCAGAACCAACTTTCTGGACGGGGGTTCAATTCCCCCCGTCTCCACCATTCTTTATAAACTTGTACATAGATACCACACCATGCCAACAATCCTTGATGCTGCGCTTACATCAGCACGAGCAGATGCATTGACAAGGCCCCGCGCAGCTGAATTGACTGAGGTAATAGAGGTTCTTGATTCGGGTGGCGTCACTCTTTATGGCGAAACCAACCGTGGCCGGACTGGTGTCACGAGAACAGAAATACTGGTAGACGGCGGCGGCAGAGTTGTCATCACGAAAGAACTAGACCAAACAGGGATCACTTACGCCTTCGATTCAATTGAAGTCAGATCCAAGTTTGGTCAACCCGTAGCTGTGGCTCGCCTGACAAGAGATGCACGCACAAGCCTCTTCAACCCAGCCTATGATATTAACGACGCCTCGAGTGGCGCCTATCTAGGTTACACCTACGGCCAAAGGCTTGATTACTACATAGCGGGAGCATTAGGACATGAAGAGGCATCGCGGAAGTGCTCTCCTGGATCTGATATGGTCAGTAATGAAGTGTTCGCTTGGTTGGTAGCTGCAATACGACGAGGGAAATAGTAACAGCTACCACCGCTGACTGCCTTTGCACGCTACCCTCCATACGCTATCACGCTCATTCCCGGCGGTGTTATCATAACGTCAATGAACAAAGAACTTCTAGCTCCCTGCGGCATGAACTGCGGCCTCTGCCTCCACTTTCTACGGGCGGAGAACAAATGTACCGGCTGCTTTTCGGGAAGAAAGGTGAACGGCAGACTCATCAAGTGTGGTATCAAACTCTGCAAAAAGAGGCACGGCGAGTATTGTTTTCAATGCCCCGAGTTTCCCTGCGAGAGATTAAAGAGACTGGATAAAAGGTATCGCGAGAAGTACGCGATGAGCGAGATCGAGAACCTGAAGACAATCAAAGAGAAGGGTATAGAGCCTTTCATGAAATCAGAAGATGAAAAATGGGTAACCGCCGAAGGAGTTTTCTGTGTTCACGACAAAAAACGCTATAGCTCATAACGAAAATGAACGAGCAGTAACGCTGAACGTTCACTTTATCCCGACTAGCGCTTTCTCAAAGTAGAGCCTCTGTTTCTGAACCAACGCATCCTTGCACCTGGTAAGATGAACCGCAGTAGCCACGAGGAT
>JAKQHX010000006.1 GCA_029557815.1 bacterium | reverse complement strand
CCCGCACTCCCACCGCGTTTTATTTGCGGCTATTATGGCGAAGTGGCGGAAAACCTAGAGTGGGCCGGTCGAGTATCTTTACGAGAATACTTGATCGGAGGCCTTCAAGGTGGGTTGAAGGGCGTAATATGTGGCTCGATTCGTTCGAGCCCAGATAGAGCTTCCAGCGGTGCCCACCCCCTCTGGAAGCTCTATTTGATTCTAAAAGGACTAGTATGCAGTTTGATGATACACAACGGCTCATGAGATTCACCGAGGAAGAGCAAGAACTACTCGAGTGCAATCAAGTTGAAAGCATAGATCTGTTGCCGAATATTTATCTCGCCGCATATGATAGGCGTGAGTTAAATTTGGCGTCAGTTCGCGCAGCTACCAAATCCGGCGAAAATTATCGTCAGCTCAGATTAAGACTCATGAAAGAATGTGTCATTCTCTCTCCGGTTATAATCGATTGTAGAAAAGTGGGCAAAAGGCTGATGCCTGAAATTTTCGACACTGGGAATAATTAAAGAAAACTTCGGGTCTCGGGGGTGAGACTGCCGCCGAAGATCGCTTCGTTCAGGACAGATACAACTTCTGTCTGGAGTGGCTTAAGTGCGTCCTGCTCAGTTTTTGAGAATTTCTGCAGGACAAAATCTGCGGAATCGACCTTATCACTGAATTCGTTTGCAATGCCGATACGCACTCTTCCGAAATCTTCGCCACAATGCATTATGAGCGATTTGATGCCATTATGCCCGCCTGCACTACCGCCAATTCGGCTTCGAATCTGACCGAATGGCAAATCGAGTTCGTCATGGACAACTATGGTGTTGTCATTGCTAATCTTGAAATAGTCCTGGACTGCCCTCACTGCTTCACCGCTCAAATTCATATAGGTTGTCGGTTTGCACACGATGATCCTGCTTTGCCCTACTCGAAGCTCGGCTACGGAGCTCTTGAGCTGCTTTTTTTCGCTCCATGAGCCGTCCTCGGCCGCTACAAGGGCATCTGCGCAGTAAAAACCGATATTATGCCGTGTCCCGTTATATTTGGCTCCAGGGTTGCCGAGTCCAACAACCAGTGTCGTTTTTTCGAGCCCGATACCAACGTGGTAGAGCACCTCTGTTTGCCGTTCTTCGCGGCGATGAAATAGTCCCATAGTTACCTAGTAGTATACCCGAGACTTAGGTCTAGAGGTAAATATCGCGCTTGCGGAAGACAATCCAGCCAGCAACTGCCATCAAGGCGATTCCAACAACGAGGATGAGGAGATTATTCGTATCAAGTCCTGTCTTCATGATGCTTGGTGTGTTGAAGTACTTGAACGGTGAAATGTAATTCACGGTGCGCAAGACTTCGGCTGTGCCAGAGAGCGTAGTGATCATGAAGGTTGCAAAGGCTAGGAAGCCAGCGACAATTCCCGCCATACCCTTTTTACCCGTTACGGCACCAATTGCGTACGCCATAACACCGAAGAAAAGCGTGATAATCCAGGTCATAAACGTTGCAAGTAGCAGGCGGCTTGCATCTAGATTCCCTGCCTCACCGATGATGAGTGCGCCAATGTATGTACCTGCAAAAATACCGAAAGAAGCAAGAAGAAGCAACAGGCTCATCGCAGCGAGTTTTGACAGGTAGACTTTTGTGCGGCTAACAGGTTGGGCAAGCAACGATTGCAAAGTTCCGCTACTTTCTTCGCCAGACAGCAACCCAGTCCCCATAATAATGCTCATGATGAGCGTGAGGAAAATCATCTGGTTGATAACCTGAATATCTAGGTAGCCGTTGATATTCTGATAGTCACTGGCTTCACCGAGGAGCGATCGCAGGCTCTCTGGCGTGTCTTTGAGCGCTTCGCCAAATGACTCTTTGAATGTTGGGAATAGCACAATCACGAATAAGCAAAATATCGCAATAACGACAAACCAAATCAGTGTAGACCAGCGCTTATCGAATAGAGTCTTCAGGAAAGTATTTCGTAACATTATGCTGTCTCCTCGCTCGTCTGCTCATAGTACGTCATGAATGTGCTTTCCAGATCTGTGCTACTGATTGAAAAATCCTCTAGTTTGTACCCACTTAACAGTTTAATAAGCTTATTGCTATCGCCCGTGTAATTGAACGTGTGCTGCGACCCTTTGGCGGATAGTTTGGTGACACCAGCTAGTTTTTTGAGTGCGGCTGGTAATTTTTTATCGGTTGACACGACAAATGCCTGTTTTGGCGTCGCTTTTGCGAGGTCGGACATCATAGAGCTGGCAACAATTTTGCCCTGGCGGATGAATGCGACATGATCACACAGTTCCTGGACTTCACTCAGGACATGAGAGGAAATAAACGTTGTGTTCCCGGCTTTTTTGTGATCAAGAATGATAGCGTTAAATTCTGCTTGGATAAGTGGATCAAGCCCGCTGGTCGGTTCATCGAGTATAAGCAGTTTTGGTTTGTGCATCAGTGCTTGTATGAGGCCGACTTTTTGCCGGTTACCTCGTGAGAGCGTACGGATTTTGCGGTTCAAGTTACAGTCAAGCCGCTTGGCGAGTTCCCGGACGTAGGCAGGATCAAAATCTCCGCGTAAATTACCGAAATATTCCAGCTGTTGCCAGCCGGTCAGGTGTCCGTCAAGTGACATATCACTTGGAAGAAACCCGACATCACGACGGATTGACAGGCCATTTTCTTCAATTGGTTGGTCAAAAATCCTTATACGGCCACTCGTAGGTTTGATGAGCCCAAGCAGCATGTTAATAGTTGTGGATTTACCGGCGCCATTCGGACCGAGGAACCCGAAAATAGTGCCGGCTGGAACTTCGAGAGAAATTTCAGTAACGCCACGACTGCTGCCGTACATCTTGGTGAGTTTCTCAAGTCGAATAACACTGGTCATTTGCTTTTAGTA
>JAKQHX010000055.1 GCA_029557815.1 bacterium | reverse complement strand
CTCGCCGAATGCTTCGGCTGGTGCAGCAAATGCATGCAAGTTACCGCCAATGACGAGCAGCTTGCCTGCCGTGCTTTTCTGCTCCGGCCTACTCCAGAGTAGTTCTGGAAAAAGCGGTTTATCAGATTTCTGGCGTTGCCAATACGTATGTTCCATCTCTTGATTCTAGCTCATAGATAACATTTTTGCGCTCCACGACGATTTTCCAGCCACTGCTACGCGCTTCTGCAAAAAGTGCCTCGTCCGGATTGAAGGCGATCGGTTTTTCTACTTTTCGAAGCATTGGTATGTCGCCTTTGGTGTCGCCAACGCCGATGCTGTCTTTTGTGGTGACATCGTTGCGCTCCAGTAGGATATCGAGCGATTCATTTTTTTGGAGTGTTGAAGTCTGGACCCTGCCGGTAAAGCCTGTCTGGCTCCGTTCGTAATGCGTGCCGATCCAATCGTCGAATCCGTAGTATCTGCCGATTTGTTCGATAAGTTCCAGATGAGAACCGGAAATGATGAATAGTTTATAGCCATCTGCCTTGAGCTTGTGCAGCAAGTTCCTGGTGTAGATATATGTTTGGTCTTTGTATTCGTCGATGACTTCTGTTACGAGTTGGTCGAAAAGCTGTGTACTGATGTTTTGGAGGGCACGTTCGTAATTCTCTACCAGAACTTTCTCATAGGATTTGAAGGCATCAGTGTTTTCGCGGCGCTTCCAGGTCATCATGGCGCCTTTAAGTTCTGTCTGGGCTTTTTGTCCAAGTGCGCCCTCTTTTGCCAGTCGGTTGACGATCACATGGTATAACTGCCAACGTATCAACGTGCCATCAATATCAAAAACTGCGAATTTATCCTTTTGCAAAGTCAGGCACCTCCGTTACTTTATGTGTCAGCAGACTGTCTTGTTCATCGAAGGTAAACGTTCCTGTGACTTTATTTCCTTTCAGGACTTGTGGTAGCCAGTGGATATCATCTGCCCACATCTGACTATACGGAATGTCAGTAATCATAAACCAGCGTGGTGCCATCTCTTCCGTTTCGTGCGGTTCGCCGCTCCATGAGCGGGCAACAAAGACATGGACCCGTATCTGCTCTCTCTTGCCTTTGTGTAGCTCATCGAAAATCAATTCAGCATGTTTTTCCAGCCTGGTTACTTCGATACCTACTTCTTCTTGGGTCTCCCGTACGGCTGCCGCTTCAACTGTCTCGCCTGCCTCGACTTTGCCGCCCATACCGTTCCAGCGACCCTCGCCGTGGCCACGCTTCTTCATGGCGAGCAATATCTCCTTGTCCCGTACTGGCAGCACACTCGTCATCTCAATCATAGTAGAAGTGTAACAGACCCGGTACTTCTCTGTTAGTGCATATGCTTGTGCCGATTGGCGTTGGCGCGTTACTATGTGGCGCAAGGAGTGGCGTGTGGCGGAAAGCATAGAGGAGTTAAGTCTATTTAGGCCCGATGAATTTCGTGATCCGGCATACTATGCACGTGATCTGACGCTTATTCAGGGTGAGTTGCCGGAGCTGGAGTGGCTCACAGACACGCCACCGTACGATACGTGGCATGACGATGGCGTGCCATTTTTGGCAAGGGACTGGGAGGACGTTGTGTCCGGCTTGATCGGGGTAAGTGGGCCTGACGAGGTTACACCTAGATTGGCCGAGCAGTCGTTTGGTCAGTTTCTGTCTAACGGGCAGTTCGGCAAAGCCAATACTTTTGCGCATGGCGTGCGTCAGCTGAATCTAGCCGATGAAGAGCACTGGTCCGAATATGAGCTGCTGTCAGGGTTGGCATATATTCGGTCTGGCTTAGCCGAGGCAACACTGCTGCCCTTCAGTACTATCGATGAGGAAACGGGCGATGTTATACACAAGTCACACATGGAGCCGAAGCACTTCCTCGGCATTTATAACATGGCAATGGCGCTAGCCGAGGAGCACCCCGAAGAGCTGGCGCCGTATCTTGAGTACGCAGATGGTTTGCATATGGAGATGCTACTACGGTACCCCTACGTTAGTGACTACACGCATGCCATGTGGAAGTTCTGGGGTTCGGATCCGGCGCATCCGCGAAAGCAAGCAATTTACGAGCGCATTGGTTCTCGTGATGACACGTGGCGTGAGCAGGCAGCGGATACGCTCAGTGGACATATACGGGTACTCATGCGTCATTCTGGGTTTTTCCGTGCCGGGGTACTTGCAAATTTTGGCCGGGCGAACGGTTTGGTCGCAGCAGATTTTATTAAGGAACAGTTCTTAAAAGCCTACGACACTTTAGACTTATCGACCGAGTTGGCTGATCATGTTGCAGCGACGAATTCGGTCATAGTGCCGCATGAGTTTCCCAAGCTAACTGACCTAAAAGGCATGGTTGGTGAGCTCTGGCAGAATGACCCGGAACTTCGAAATGAGCTGGAGGCCATCATGGCTGGCCGCGAGATAGAGACTATCCAAACGATTTTGAGTAAACCACAAGATGTTGATCCGGGAATGGCAGCAATGCTCAAAGACGAAATGGCAACGCTCGCACGGGACCTTCCTGATACTGATTCACGGAAAAGGTCTATTTTAGAGGCGGATGCCAATGAACAACTGGAATCAATTGTCCAAGACGTAGCGCGTGCAGGGGCTGTAAAAATCGACCGGTTTATCGAGACACATTTCGTGGATTTATCAGGTGGTATTGTGGACATGGATAGGCTGGCTATTGATATTGATCGGCTGGAGGCCGCTGTCATCGGTGATGCCACGGAGCATGACACTACAGCAGACACATTTGAGCGGTTGATTGGCTATATCTCTCCCTTGTGTCGATTGGGGCAGGATTTTGTGGACCGATATATTTCAGATAGCTTCATTCATACAGCCCGCAACGTTATCGAAACTAGGATTGAGCAGTGCAAAGAAGATGAAGGGGCCGCTGATTACTACAGGCAGATGCTTGAGAAATTAGAACAAGGTCCGCTGGAACTTTTCAGATACTACTGGGAGCACCACGAAGAATACTATTCCTGATGCTCGCGTCAATCGAAGTGCTAGTAGCTCTGTATCTGCAGCAGATGCTTTTCGAGGCTGTCCATCATCTCTTTGCGCATATGTCCATCGGTGTTTGGTTTGTTATTGCCGCACTTTTTCTCTCGGACCAATTGGATTTCTCTGCCATCAGCTAGTTTTTTCTTTGTGACCAACTTGATATCAGTATCATGTTCATTCAGTTTCGGATCACCGAAATACACACTAAAGCCGCGGTTGCATGCCTGGACCTCAGGCACCTTATCAAAAAGTTTCTCAACCGTTGGAGCGTTCAAGACCGATTGGCTGTACAAAGAAAGGTCTACCGTCGATATTTCTAAAGATGCAGGAAATGTATCGAGCGATTCGTTATATACGTAGCGTAGGTTTTTGACATCATTTGTTTCTTCGGGCAGTATGACTCGCGCTTCCGGAATTCGCTGACCGTCAACCGGTGATTCCTTTAGCTCATCCAGCCCGCGTATCGCATCAACAATGAGTGTTCTCATTTGGAAAGCGCTCTGCTGTTGTGTCACGTCCCATATATAAAGGTTGAACCATAATTGGGCAGCAAACAACAAAGTCACCATAGCGGCTGCTATGCCGATGAATGCTGACTTTCTACTCACCGAAAATTTCTTTTTATGGGTTTTTCTTTTTGGCATTTTATTCTCCTTACGCTTGAGAATACAGTTCTTTTATAATTTATACAACTACGTCATAGTTGCTGAATGCTGGTAGTTGGTAATAGGCACTATCGCCTCTACGTTACTGCTCTTTACCCATGCGGTTAGCGTCTTGTTGTTTCTGATACTTGGCTTTTAGGATATCTACATACACTTCAGGGTTAATCCAGAGGTCATCGTGTGAGCCTGGGAGGGAAACCGTGGACCATGTATTGGAAAAAGCAAGCTTTGTCGCATATTGGGGGTCCAGAAAACTATCTGATTTGTTTCTAATGAGTAAAATATCCGAACTCGAAACCAGGTGTTTTGGTATACCATCTCTAAACTTCCTCCACATCTTGATATGATGTTTCGGTTTGGTCAGTAGATAGGTGGTATTTAGTATGGTTTTGCGAACCAACCTAGACAGGTGATCGGGTTTGTTGAATTCATACTGAATCTTTTCGACGAGACTCTTTCGGATGCTTTTGCCGGGCCACATTGGGACCCCCACAACCAGTATCAGTTTCGCCGAGGTATCGATTGGTATTAAGAAAGCTCCACCAGAATGAGCGATTATTATGTCCGCGTTTTTTGTTTTTTGCTGACTACGAAACCTTGGTCTCTCAGTTTTTTCTTCAGCAATTTTGCATGCCCTCTGCCCTCTGCTAGACCATACAGGATAGAAACATGAGGTTTCGCTACCACCTTTGTGGCGCTAGCTCTTCTTTTTGCGATAGGATTGTTTAATCTCATGATATGTATCCGGGTTGTCGCTGTCTTTATTGAAAACATCGGAAGGATATTTAGTCGCAGCCTTTTTGAGCTTGTTGTTAATCGCGGATGAGACATCTACACTGCAGGCATCAGCCATGTGAAAGCAGTAGATAAGAACATCAGCAAGTTCTTCTTGGATTTTCTCTTGGTCGCGTTTGGAGTAATCATCCCACTGAAAGAGCTCCAAGAGTTCAGCTGCTTCAATAGCGATGGATATGGCTAGGTTTTTTGGAGTATGGTGCTTGCCCCAGCTGCGTTCTTCACGGAACTTCCTAGTCAGCTCCTTTAGCTCGTGGACTCTCGTGGTTTCGTCCTTCATCCCTATTCCTCTACTTCGATACTGATTGGACAGTGGTCGGAGCCCATTTGCTCGGGATGGATTTCTGCTGACTTGAGCTTGTCTTTCAGCGATTTTGATACCAGGAAGTAGTCGATGCGCCAGCCAACGTTCCGTTCTCGAGATTTTGCAAAATGGCTCCACCAGGTGTAGTAACCGTTTCCTTGCTTGAATATGCGGAACGCGTCGAGAAAACCGGCAGCCAGCCAGGTATCAAAGCCGCTTCGTTCCTCGGCTGTGAAGCCCTTCTTTCCGACATTCGGCTTGGGATTGGCCAGGTCATCCTCGGTGTGTGCCACATTCATGTCGCCGCAGTAGATGACAGGCTTTTTCTTTTGCAGGTCAGCACAGTAAAGTGTCATGGCCTTGTCCCATTGCTGACGCAAAGGAATGCGGGTCAGGTCGTCCTTGGCGTTCGGCGTGTAGGCTGTTACGACGTAAAAATTATCAAACTCCGCGGCAATCACCCTGCCCTCATCGTTGCTGTGGCCGTAATTGTCCAGCACCAGCCCGCCCACTTTGACAAACGTTTCGGGAATGTCATTGATAATCGCAATCGGCTTTACCTTGGTAAAGATCGCCGTCCCGCTATAGCCTTTCTTGGCCTTTGACGAATTCCAATATTCCTCATACTGTGGTAAATCAATCTCAGCTTGTCCCTGTTCGGCCTTGGTCTCTTGCAGGCATAAGATGTCCGGATCATATTCGGAGATAAATTTCTGAAACTCTCCTTTTCGCACCACGGCACGGATGCCATTCACATTCCATGAGTATATTTTCATACCCCTATTGTACCAGAGATAGAACTTGATAAATACTGATGATTGTGCTATAATATAAATATGCGTATATCCCCTGAAATCAAAGCACTGTTAGTAGTCCCGGCAATGTGATGATGGTTTCCGTGAACATGAAGACAACGAGTGCGGAATGCGAACATTTGAAATTTCTGAAGAGGAATTTGCTGCGCTTGCTATCGGCAATGTCGTCAGATATCAGGATGAAGAAGTAATTCGCATTCCTCAGTAATCGTCAGCGACTGTTATTGACAAGACGTTTTTGCTACACTTAGGCACGATGTACAAGAGAATACTATTGAAGCTGTCTGGGGAGCAACTGTCTGGCAAGTATGAAGGCGGCATTGATCCTGAATTTGCTGCTTGGGTTGCCAACGAAGTTAAAAAGGTTGCTGACAACGGTACGCAGGTCGTCATCATGGTCGGCGGCGGCAATATGGTCCGCGGGGCGGAGATTGCCGGACATGGCATCAAGCGTGTCACGGCCGACCATATGGGAATGCTGAGTACGATGATCAATGCGTTGGCGCTCACTGATATCTTCGAAGAACAGGGCGTCAAGACACGTTGTCTGAGTGCAATTTTCGCCACCCAGGTCGCCGAACCGTTCGTACATCGTTTAGCAAACAAGCATTTGGAAAAAGGCCGCGTGGTGATTGTTGGTGGCGGAAGCGGCCGGCCGTATGTCACGACAGACACGGCTGCGCTTATTTTGGCCCTCGAGCTGGACTGCGAGGCAGTTCTCAAGGCCACGAAAGTCGATGGTGTTTTTGACAAAGATCCGGCACTACACGCTGACGCGGTCAAGTTTGATACGCTTACGTATCAAGAGGCAGTGGCAGACGGTGCGATCAAGGTTATGGACAAATCAGCACTGGCCATGGCGATGGAACATAGTATTCCTACGGTGGTATTTCAAGCTGATGTCGAGGGTGCAATTGCCCGCGCAGCTGCCGGCGAAAACATCGGCACGACGGTACGATAGCCTTGCTAATTCTAATAAACTATTGTATAATCATGCACTATCGGACTGGGCATTAGCTCAGGTTCCTGACCGCCTCCTCTTTGATGTTCCTGGAGGTGAGGCGAGCCGCTCCGAGCGGCCGGATAACAAGGTAAACGAGACCAAGGATGTACCAGAAGCCGAACCGCCGCTAACCAGTGAAGACGTAGTTGACTCGGTTGTCGAGCAGGTTCGAAGTGTCACTGATCCGCTCGGGCGTCTGGCACTTATCGACAAACTATCTCGTGACCTCGTGCCTGCTATTTATGAAGAAGCCTTTGACACGGTCGCTGAGTTCCGGGAATCCGGCGGGACCTGGCGAGAGGTAGGCGAGCAACTCGGCATCACCCCGCAGGGAGCCCAAGGGCGGTTCGATCCCAATGCCAGGCAGCGCTATGTAGAGAAAGCTCGTCGCCAGCGATCCAAGAAGTAACAGCAGTGTGATTCATCAGGAACGTTCCTGGGCGCGACGCTCCTGAGGTACCCGACCCTCAGGAGGTCTGCCGTGCACACCTGTGATGTTCGAAAGCGGAACACTTGGCGGAGAGAGCGGGATTCGAACCCGCGGTACAGTTGCCTGCACACACGCTTTCCAAGCGTGCTCCTTCAGCCACTCGGACACCTCTCCGCGTCGCCGTGTGATGTAGCGATGGCCATTTTGCCAACAAAACAAGTTTGCTTGGCAAAGTTACCCATCCCTACAAGCCGGCTCCTTCTCAAGTTCGAGAATCCTCTCTCGAATTTGGTAGCTGCAAAACACTGGTCATTATACCCTAACTGGCAAAAACAGACGAACTGATGCGGGCGTTGGTTTTATTACATCTCGCTACTGCTTGCTCCCAGATGTGTTTCAGGGGTAAAATTTACACAATGCCTATTATTGAGTTGCAAGAAGTTAGCAAGCTGTACGGTTTTGGTGATGCCACGACAGTGGCGCTTGATGAAGTTTCGCTGACTATCGAGGCCGGCGAATTCGTCGCCATCATGGGTCCGAGCGGCTCTGGCAAGTCGACGCTCATGAATATTATTGGTCTGTTGGACCGGCCAACACATGGTAACTACAAGCTAAATGGTCGCCAGGTAGAACGCCTTCGGCCAAACCGTCAAGCACGAGCACGGCGTGACACTATCGGCTTTGTTTTTCAGTCCTTTAACTTACTGCCCAAGCTGAACGTTTTGGATAACGTCGCACTTCCCCTGGCCTACAAAGGCATGAGCCAAACCCGACGTCATAAACGGGCGGCAGAAATCCTGGACCGCATCGGCTTGGCTGACAGGGAGTATTTTATGCCTCGGCAGCTCAGCGGCGGCCAGGCGCAGCGCGTGGCGATTGCCCGGGCGCTTATAAATAATCCAAATATAATCATTGCCGATGAACCGACCGGCAACCTCGATAGTGCTTCGTCACGACTGGTCATGGAGTTACTGAGTGATGTCCACAAAGCCGGTAATACCATCCTGATGGTGACACACAACCCCGAGCTTACCAGGTATGCGAGCCGTGTAGTGTTCATGCATGACGGTGTTGTAATCGCTGACGAAAAATCTACCGTTGGCGAGGTTCATGAATTGCTCCGCCGTAGCATGTACTTCATGCCCAAAAAGACCGAAGAGGATGATTTGGCCGGTGTCTCGGCGCTTATGCAGGCAATCCCCGAGAAACTAACCGGCAAAAAGAAAGCTGCCAAAGATAAGAAAAAACCCAAAACATCCAAAGGCAGGTACAAGGCAAACTCCAGCTCCAGAAAGCGGGGCAAAAAATGATCGGGCGCAGCGGTAACTTTCGTATCGCGGTTGAGTCGTTGCGTTCATCGAAGTGGCGGAGCTTGCTTACCATGCTCGGCATCATCATCGGCGTGGTGAGTGTGGTTACGACGGTAAGCCTCGGTGAAGGCGCTAAGCGTGGTATTGTTGCACAGATAGAACAGTCCGGCGTAGACCTCATTACGGTACGGCCTGGTCTGGCGGTGAGCAATAGGAATCAGCCGGGTAACCTTTTTGGTACTAGCTATGCGGGCACCTTGAGTGAAAGTGATTATGAGGCTGTCAAAAGCGTACCCGGCACAAAAAGCGCCGTACCCTTCAGCTATGTCGCGAGCACTGCATCAAAAGATGATAGGACCTATGACAAAGGTATCGTCATTGGTACGACACAGGACTTGCCGGCCGCCCTCGGCCAAAAAATGCAGTACGGTACATTTTTCGAAGACGATGAGCCGCAACGTAATGCTGCGATTATAGGGCCGCGCGTGGCAGAACAGTTATTCGGCGAGAACGTGCCAATTGGTAAGTACCTGACCGTTCGTGGTAAGCAGTTCATTGTCCGCGGTATCTTTGAAGAGTTTGATACCAGTCCGCTTGCACCGAATACTGACTATAACTCCACTATATTTATCCAATATGATGTCGGCAAAGAGTTGACCGGTGACAGCGACATCTATCAAATACTGGTACACCCGACGGATGGCAAACGGCGGGGCCAGGTGGCCGATCGGATTACCGCAGCGCTACGCAAAGCCCATGCCGGTCAAAATGATTTCACGGTACTGGAGCAAGAGGATAAGTTGGCGAACGCGAACGAAATGCTGACACTTATGACCGGTTTTGTTGCGAGTATCGCGGCCATTTCACTTATAGTCGGCGGCATCGGCATACTGAACATCATGTTGGTTGCCGTGACTGAACGTACGCACGAGATCGGTGTCCGCAAAGCCATAGGCGCTACAAACAAACAGATTCTGAACCAGTTCCTGACAGAGGCGATTATTTTGAGCGCGGTCGGCGGCGTAATCGGTATTATACTGTCGCTTCTCACAAATTATCTTTTCAGGATATTCACCGACCTCACGCCCGTGCTCACTTGGCCAATCATGGTGGTAGCGTTTGGTGTGTCCGTCTTGGTCGGTATTGTCTTTGGCGTGACCCCTGCCCTCAGGGCGGCGC
>JAKQHX010000054.1 GCA_029557815.1 bacterium | reverse complement strand
GGCCAAGAAGTAAAAAACGTACTGGTTGATGTTGAGGCTTACGACAGCCGGATGGGGCGGTTTGTTTACCTGCATGGTGACGAATGCGATTTTGGCTATCGCACAAGCCGATTCAAAACTTCGGATAGAGGACGGTTTTTTATAACCGCCGTTACCGTGGAACTTTCCAAGCAGGCTTTACAGCCTCCTTTTTATGCGGCTTTACAGCAATACTTTGACGAGCATGGCATAACCGATTTTTCACCGAAAAGCGTGCGGCAAGCCGTCATCGCTATTCGGACCAGCAAGCTCCCTGACCCAAATGAAACCGCCAACAACGGCTCATTTTTTGGCAATCCTATTATCAGCACCAAGCAGTTCGACACCTTACGTCAACAGTATCCCGATATACCTAGTTGGGAGGTAGCCGATAATAGGCACAAGCTATCAGCCGCATGGCTTATAGAACAAGCCGGCTTTGAGAAAGGCTACCGCGATAACGAAACAGGTATGGGGCTCTGGGACAAACAGGCGCTTGTAATAGTCAACAACGATGCTCGTGGTGCCAACGATATCCAGAAATTCAAACAGAAAATAGTTCGTGCCGTAGAAACAAAGTTCGGCATTACGCTAGAGCAGGAGCCAGAAACAATCGTAAGCCCTCCTAGGCCCTAGGAACTTCTACCGCTTATCACTTGGCAGTGGAAACGCGAGTGCGAATTCCGTAACTTCTGAACGGAGTTTCTGCAACAACGCCGCATCTTCGTGGTTGGTGATAGCTTGATGCATCCAATCAGCAATTTGCGACATGTGTTCCTCGATAAGACCACGCGTCGTGATGGCAGGTGTGCCAAACCGAATACCACTGGGCCGGAATGGTGGCAACGGATCATCGGCGATAGCGTTTTTGTTCAAGGTCAAACCAATAGTATCGAGCGCCTTTTCCGCTACATTCCCGTCTATACCGAAAGACGTATAGACATCAGCTAGCAGCAAGTGGTTGTCTGTGCCGCCAGTGATGAGACGGAATCCCTTACCCAGCACTGCTTCACTCAGGGCCTTGGCATTTTTAATAATCTGCGATGCATATTCCTGAAATTCCGGTTGCAAAGCTTCGCCAAAAGCTACGGCTTTGGCTGCAATAATATGCATGTGCGGGCCACCTTGCACGCCAGGGAACACTGTGCGGTCGATCAATGTCGGAATATTTTCCAGTGTCTTTTCGACCTTCTTCAGAGGATTACTAACCGTGCCACGGCTCAGTATCAGGCCACCTCGAGGACCGCGCAGAGTCTTGTGGGTCGTGGTCGTGACTACGTGGAAACCATAATCAAAGGGATTTTTGGCCGCCTTTCCGGCGATAAGCCCGGCGATGTGGGCCATGTCAGCCATGAGCAGAGCTCCCACTTCGTTACCGATTTCGGCAAATTTTGCATAATCCAGTTCGCGCGGGTACGCGCTAAACCCGGCCAAGATAATTTTTGGCTTGTGCTTTCTGGCAAGCTCGCGCAGTTGATCGTAATCAATCTCGCCGGTATCAACGTCCTTCATCTTGTAGCGGATGAAATTATACTGCCTAGCCAGCACCGTTACCGGATGTCCGTGTGTCAAGTGGCCACCGTGGCCGAGATCCATCGCCAACACCGTGTCACCCGGCTCCAACCAGGCATGATACACCGCTTCATTTGCCGGTGCACCAGAGTGTGGCTGTACGTTCGCGTGGTCGCAACCGAATAGCTGCTTGGCGCGTTCTATAGCCAATTCTTCGACTTTATCGGTGTTTTCTTGGCCCCCGTAGTAGCGTTTTCCCGGATAACCCTCGGAATACTTATTGGTAAATATGCTACCCATAGCCTCCAGCACGTCCCGGGAGACATAGTTTTCTGACGGTATCAACTCCAATCCTTCACGTTGCCGCTGCTCCTCTGCTTTGATGAGTCCTGCAATAACTTTGTCCTTCACATACACCTCCATATTGAATACTTTGATAATCCGCTGCTTAAGAAGAGAAGTATCCAATTATTCCATGACCTTATTGTAACGCGTATAAACCAGGGCATGAAATATTTGTGTGTTTATACCGTGAAAGGTATAATCTATCTCGCTATGATTACAACGAACGAAAAAATTGGACATTTAATTTACCAGATACGACAAGATAGAGGCCTTACCCAAGCAGAGTTTGCACGCAAGCTCGGTACCAGCCAATCTGCCGTAAACCGCATAGAACACGGCAAGCAGAACCTCAGTCTCGAGACGCTGGGCCGTATTAGCGACGTATTAAAAAAGCCGCTCATTAGTATTACCGGCAGCGCCGTCAACTTACGCATTGAGGGCGGCCATGAGCTGAAGGGCTCTATCAAAACCCGTGTATCAAAAAACGCTGCGGTTTGTTTGCTCTTTGCGGCTTTGCTCAACAAAGGAACAACCCGGCTAAAGCATATGCCGCGTATCGAAGAAGTAAACCGCATCGTCGAAGTACTCATCAGTATCGGCGTGAGCGTCAAGTGGCAAGGCAACAATGATCTCGAGATCAAACCGCCGGAAACACTATTGATGGACAAAATGGACAAACAGGCCGCGCGCAAAACCCGTTCCGTCCTAATGATGTTGGGTCCGATTATGCACTTGTTCCCAGAATTCAGCATCCCTTACGCGGGCGGCTGTAAGCTCGGCACCCGTACAGTCCGGCCCCACCTGTTTGCACTCGAAGAGTTCGGTGTTGATGTCGTAGCAAAAACCGGTCGCTACCATGTCAAAGTGAACAAGAAAACGCCCGACGAAATCGTTCTGTATGAATCCGGCGATACTGTTACCGAGAATGTCCTCATGGCCGCCGCCCGTATGGAGCACGAAGTCACCATCAAAATGGCGAGTGCAAACTACATGGTCCAAGATCTCTGCTTTTTCCTCCGCAAACTAGGGGTAAAAGTTGACGGCATCGGCACAACCACCCTTCGGGTAAAAGGTGTCGGTGAGATCAAGAAAAACGTCACATACTATCCGAGCGAAGATCCGGTCGAGGCCATGACATTTATCGCTGCTGCCGTCACGACCAACTCCCAGCTGACTATTACACGGGCACCGATAGAATTCGTCGAACTTGAACTCATTAAACTCAAGCATATGGGCCTGAAGTTTGATATCAGCGAATGGTATAAAGCTGATAATGGCCAGACCAACCTTGCCGACATCACCATCCACAAACACAATGGCAAGCTCGTAGCACTCGAAGAAAAGATTTACGCCCGGCCATTCCCCGGCCTCAATATAGACAACTTACCGTACTTTGTGCCAATTGCCGCAATCGCCAAAGGCCGCACGCTTATCCATGACTGGGTATACGAAGAACGCGCCCTGTACTACACCGAAATGCGCAAACTTGGCGCCAACGTTACACTGGCCGACCCCCATCGGGCATACATCGACGGTCCTACAAAATTCAGTGCCGCTGATATTGTCTGTCCGCCTGCCCTGCGGCCAGCCGTCTTGTTGCTCATCGGTATGCTTGCCGCTGATGGTATATCCATGTTACGGAATGTGTACTCCATAAACCGTGGCTACGAAGACCTCGCCGAACGTCTGAATTCAGTCGGCGCACACATCACTGTCATGAACGAACTATAGACGAAAATATTTAATGGACTCGACCTCCATCCGCCACACATCGGCCGGTCCTTCTACGATTTGTCCGCCACCAGATCCACCCATAGCCAAGTTCAAGATAATGTAAAACTGATTATCGTCGGTAAATGGCCAAGTGCTCATTGCCCTCGACTTTTTGTACGTGTTATAAACCGTACTATCTACTCCAAAGACAAGCTTATCTTTCCGCCACTCAAGCCAGTACGTATGGAAAGCATCCGCACTGTCAGGTACAGGCTGTTGCCTTTCTTGACTGCGGCCAAACGTATGAACTGTTGCTTCGACAATGCCCGGATACGCACCGTATGCCTCCATGATGTCAACTTCTCCGTCCCACATATAGAACCGCGCATCCTGCCAGTCAGCCTCCGTAGGATGCAGCTTCGCGGTGTGCGGCTGGTTCGCTGACAACAGCCAAAAAGCCGGCCACGTGCCCCTACCCCGTGGCAGCCTGATACGCGCCTCCAGCCGGCTACCAACCTCTACCTTTACCTTGCCCTTGGTATCAATCCGGCCCGAGGTATAGCCTTTTGCGCTGCGGTGTGCTTCGAGGATAAGCCTGCCGCCAGCCACCCGAACGTTAGCGGCGCCTGACGTATACAGCTGTCGTTCTCCGTTATAAATAGACAGATCCGGCGTCGCAATATTCCAATACTTCAAACTTGGCGGGCCGTTAGGCTGCGCAGTGAAGTCTTGCTGCCATATCAACTCCGGCTTCATCCCAGTAGTAGACCCGGGAGTAGACGGCCGCGCATCAAGGGCCGTGGGTGACTGCGGCAGGGACTTGGCTTCCGCCCTTTCAGCGGCCGACAGCACCTGGTTGGTGTTAGCCTGCGGTGACTGCGACCCCGTAGATGGGGATTCATCCTTCGCAAAGTTCATAACCCCTACTATACCGAGCATTCCAACGACCGTCCCCACCGACAGCAATACCCTCTTGCTGTTCATATTCTTATCATACCAGCACAGCCAATGTAAGCTAGTGAGTATTTCACAATATACTTGCTTTAATTATATATTTATGTTATTATTTACAAGTTAAACAAGGTGGAGAGCATGGAGAGTAGGTACTGTGCCCCTGTGGTCAGCCGTAGCTCGCCTGAGCTTCCAAAAGCCAGATCTGCAACTATGACAAAACGCACAGCAACATATCAGAGGCGTCAGGTTCCCGCTATAGTTGCCAGAAACGCCACGAGTACATCTTCTAGACGGACCGCCGTAAGACCGGTGCCTGCGTCTCCACAGTCAAAAATTGACCGGCGCAAGCAGAAAAAGCTCGCCCTGCTGCTCCCTGGCCACAACGAAGAGCTCATCATAGCCACCACCATACGCTCAGCAATCGCGGCCGGACAAAACAAGCGAGATATCTATGTGGTAGATGATTGCTCTAGCGATAAGACCCGCCAGGAAGCTATTGCGCTTCTAGGCAAGGACCATGTTTTGACCGTAAAACGAAGCGGCAAGGCCTTGGCCGTCAAAAAAGCCATCAAAAAGTTCAAGTTAGACACCAGATATCAGTGGCTACACGTGGCTGATGCAGACAGCGTTTTTGGCGATGACTACTTCCGGATCTACAGAAAAAAGCTCGACCCGAAGAAATATGCCGTAGCCGTTGGGTTCGTGCAGAGCTTGCGCGGAAACTGGATTAGCACCTATCGTGCCGTATCTTATGCGTACAGTCAGCATGTCAACCGACGGATCCAGTCCAAACTAGGTATGATTTCTGTTTTTCCCGGCCCTATAACCTGTTTCCGTACAGATATCCTGAAGCATTTGGATTTTGAAGCCAACACGCTTACCGAAGATTTTGACATCACTCTACAAGTTCATCGCTATAAACTGGGCAAAATTTTGTTTATCCCAAAGGCTATAAACTATACTCAGGACCCACAGAGCTTCAAAGACTTTTGCAGACAAAACCTCCGTTGGCAGCGTGGGTTTTTCCAGGGTGTGAAGAAATACAAGATCGGACGCCGGGCGCAAGCCATTGACGTCAGTATCGGGTGGCAAGTCTGGCAGGCCGTGTTTTACCTACTGCAAATGTTTGTGCTACTACCATATATGATTCACATGACCGGTAATTGGGGACTGTTGCCGTTTGTGCTAGCCGCTGACTTCGTAGTAACAGGTATCATTACCTTGGCTTCTTCGGTCGTCATCAAACGCTGGAACCTACTCGGCTGCCTACCGTACTTTTACTTCATGCGCTGGGTAGAGATCGGCATCTTCGTAACCGCGTTTGTGGAAATATTCATCCTAAGAAAGTTCCAGTCAGAAATCCGTGGCTGGGGAACCGAAGGCCGGCGCTACAAACTTGACGCTAACGCCCTGAGAGACGCAGCCAAAGCTTAGGAGCCCCATATAGGGCTCTTCTCTGTACCATTGAGCTACTGCTTGATGCCCACGAGGTCGAAGCTAAACAGTTGGCGATTCTGCATAAATGCGCCTGTGCAGGTTTGAAGCGTAAGCATCGGCCTGCCCTCATAACTTAAGATAGACGTATCCGCCGGGTTCACCACTGTGCTGTTTTTAAACGTATAGGTAAAAGTATACCCATTGGCCGTTACCACTTGCGCGGTTGCGCCAGGCTGGATAGTGTGAAGGGCGGCGAATACTTCGGGTCGATAGTGTCCGTAGATGAGCGTATTGCCCTGTTTGTCGTTTGGCTGCACCGTCATAAGCGCGTAATGCACCTGGCTAGTCGATAGCGTCCATTGGCCGTTACGCGGATCATACACACCATCAGCAACTGACAAATCCATGCCAAGGCTTGGTATAAGCAAACGCACGGGTTTACCAGTGATAATCTTTGGCGCCGTCACAACAGTTGGTGTCGTAACGGTTTGTGTAGGGCTACTTGCGACTGCCGCCTCTGTTATTTGACGAGTCTGGTGCCAGAAATAAGCACTCGGAACCAGCCCTGCCAGTCCCAGAGTGGAAGCAAGCACACCCACTACCAATAGCTTCTTTGATGATTTCATATTTTCGAGACTCCTGGAACAAAATAGCGGCTCGATACAAGTATCTGGCCGCTATTTTGCATAAGACACCTAAAGTTAGTTCCGTCCTAGGTTAGCTTTTTGCAGCAACCAGTTTTGAAACAACCATGGTGACCAGTCCACCAACAAACAGAACAGCTGCTGCGATAAACAGCGGGCGGTTACTGCCTGTAGCAGGCAATACTGCAGCGGCACCAACGGTGACGTTGCGCCCTAATACGTTTCCGTACATAGGAACTCCTTTTGTTAAAACAAAAGAATCCACCCTACTGGCGCTTTTGGCGCACACGGGTAGACCCTCTAAAACTATATTATACATCTTTATGACATTTTGTAAATAGTATTATATAGAAACCCTCTTATGTTTACTTTATTTTATAACTTTGTTGACTATTTTAACAATTCGTGATTAAATAATAGCATAATCTTCACAGGAGTTGACATGAAGAAGTTGTTGAATGTACTCGTGGTGCTTGGAATAGTGGGTGCCTCCATTTTGACGGCGGTTCCATCCGTTTTCGCTAATACGAACCTAGTGGCTAATTCCTCGGTCGAATCCGCCAACAGCACGGGGGCTGCACCAGTCGACTGGTTGTCGAATAGCTGGGGAAGCCTGAACGCAACCTTTACCTACCCGGGTGCCGGGCAGGACGGCAGCCGCAGCGTACGCGTTGATGTCAGCAACTACCAAAATGGTGATGCTAAATGGTACTTCAAACCGGTATCTGTCCAGTCAAACAAAACGTACACCTATCGCACCTACTACAAGGCTTCGATCGCCACCGAAGTAGTCATGCAAATCCTCCACACGGACGGTAGTATCTCATACCAGTGGCTAAAGACTGTTGCCGCCAACACTGGCGACTGGCAAGTTGCCTCAGCCGATTTCACGACCCCAGCAAATGTGAGCACTGTAACAGTATTTCACGTCGTGGCTGGCAACGGCTGGCTGCAGACCGATAATACTTCCTTCGGCCTCAAAGAAGAAGCGCCTGTTCCTACGGACGGAAACCTCCTCCCGAACGCTTCGCTTGAAACGGCAGATGATACGATTGCCAATAAGCCTGCCTGGTGGAGTTCAAACGCCTGGGGCACCAACACGGCCAAGTTCACTTACGAAGCAAATGGCCAAAACGGCAACCGTAGCGTTAAGACAGAGGTCACTGCTTACACCAGCGGTGATGCCAAATGGTTCGTCGACCCGGTGTTGGTCAAGCCAAACCAGCAATACACCTATAAACAGTACTACAAAGCAAACGTCGAGACACAAATCGTCGCCGCTTACGTAGATGCCAGCGGAAACTACTCATACGAATGGCTCAGGAGTGCTCCCGCCAGTACAAACTGGACCGAAACGAGCGTCACCTTCAAAACACCGGCAAACAGCCAGAAAGCCTCCCTCTACCACGTCGTGGACAAGGTTGGCTGGCTGCAGGTGGATACTGCTTCACTGACTGAGTTTACGGTCACGCCCAATACACAACCGATTCCCAACCCTTCACTTGAAACCGCTTTGAGCTCAAATGCTAACATGCCTGCCAACTGGTCGAACAATAGCTGGGGCACCAACACGGCCAAGTTCGAGTATGTGACAAATGGACGCACTGGCTCCCGCAGCGCAAAGGTGACTATGTCCAATTATACTGACGGCGATGCCAAGTGGTATTTCGACCCGATCAGCACCCTAGAGCCAGGCAAACAATATCGGTTCACGGTTTGGTACAAGGGTACTGTTGCCCCAGAAGCGGTGGCCATGTTCAACAAAGCTGATGGCACGACAAAATATTTTGGCCTACCCGATCCGGTCAGCACCGGAAACGCCGCAACAACGTGGCAGCAATACACAGATACATTCACTGTTCCGGCGGATGCCGTCAATACGTCGGTATTTCTGTTCATCAACAAGAACGGCTGGTTACAAACCGACGACTATAGTATCACCAGTTACCAGCCAACCGGCTTTAGCCGCCCGCTCGTGACTCTGACGTTCGATGACGGCCACGAGGACAACGTCACGAATGCCCTGCCCTTACTCAATCAGTATGGCTTCAAGACAACCCAGTGCTACGCAACCCAGCATGTCGAAGGCCATCCGGACGAAGTTCAAAACGTCTTGAACTTCTATAATAGCGGTCACGAAATCTGTTCTCACACCGTTTCTCATCCTTTTCTCACATCACTTAGCCAAGCCCAACTGAATTATGAGCTCAGTCATTCCAAACAAGTATTGGAGAGCATCATTGGCCAACCGGTACGGAACTTTGCGTCTCCTTATGGTGACTATAACTCTAGTGTGAATGGGATTATCGACAACTACTACCAGTCGCATCGAACCGTTGACGAAGGCTACAACTCAAAGGACAACTTTGACGTGTACCGGCTCCGTGTGCAGAACGTACAGAATACCACTACATTGGCCGAATACCAGAGCTGGCTTAATCATGCCCGCGCCACCAATACGTGGCTGATACTGGTCTATCACCGTGTCGCACCAGACGCGGGCCAATTCGACAGTTATCCTGCTGATTTTGCCGCACAGCTTCGGGCACTCCAAAACAGCGGCCTAACCGTCAAGACATATCAGGACGCCCTGACCGAAACACGCGCCCAGTTGTAGATAGCCTAAGCAGCAATCGTTGGTACACTTGCTGCCCGCGACCAGATCACTAAACCAATTGCGGCGATCAAGAGCAGTATTAGTATGACTGTCCTGTGCCATTCTCTCATTGACTTTCCCCCATCGGCTCTGCCTGAATCACGAGCCTGTTTGCTGCCGTGACCAGCGGCGTACAAGTGTAGATGGTCAGTAGCGGATCTTTGGTCTGGTCTTGGATTTCTACCTGGGTCGGTGGGACAACCAAAATGTTTTTCACCTCGTACTCGTATTTCTTCTGCTCCCAATACACAATAATCTTGTCACCTTTTTTGACTCTGTCCATATGATACAGTACGGCCGGGCCACCGTACGTAAACCGATGACCACTCAGCACCATATTTCCGCCTGTTTTGGGTGAGCCGCTGCCCGGCATATGCCAAATGCCTTTGTTGAGCGCTTCTTCTCCGCCCTCGTGCAGTACCTGCTGTAGGTTCATACCAGGAATAACAAGTGTGTTTTCAGTAGGTATCTTTTCTGGCTCTTCGCCTTTTTCTGCACTGGCAACCAAGTCTGGGACGTCCTGGAGCTGATATGCAACTTTGGGCCACAGCGGTGCCAAAATAACGTATAGACATAGCCCGATAACAACGAGACTCAGTGCATTGTTAAACCGCCGAAGCTTTACATGCGATACTTTCATACCGCTTCAGTATACAGGAAAGAATTCAACGTTTGCGACGCACGACCGTCTCTTCTGCACTGTCGTCGGCCACTGCCGATACTGCATTGATAAGATATGCAAGCACCAAGCCGATGATGGCGTACATAAGCATTGCAAACAGCGTTGTAAATTCAAATACAAATCTGTTCTCGAAAACCCTGGTCGGGAAAATCCCACGAAACGGTTCGAGCAGCACGCCGCTCATTTCATATACCCAGTTCACGAAGCCCGTGTTGGCATTGGCGCCAAATAGCTTTAGCAAAAACCGCAGTGCCAAAAACCCTTCCACGACCGCTAAGAAAAAGTTTAGTAAATTTATAGCGATATACCTCAGACGCATACTTTCCTCCTTTGCCCTATGTCAGCAGTATATGCCAGTGTTTCACGCCATAAAGTAAAATAAATCACACTGCGGCATAGTCGTGATAGAAAAAGATGGAATAACAGATACAATCTGGTATAATTATCCAGTCTTTGCGAGTGTAGTACAACGGCTAGTATGCCAGCCTTCCAAGCTGGAAATGCGGGTTCGATTCCCGCCACTCGCACCACATAGAAACAGTTCTGCCCCGGTAGCTCAGCTGGATAGAGCAAGTGGGTTCTAACCATTAGGTCGGGGGTTCGAATCCCTCCCGGGGTACCAAGTACGCTGATATCAATACTCTCCGCTAATCTGGGGAGTATTTTTGTTCTACGTAAAATTATTTATCTGTCTGGTTGTGTACACCCTGTGACAGCTATTTGAAAATAACCTCTTTTTATTACCGGAGCCAAGGCCCAGCGTCCTACGTTCACCAGGTATGGTACATTACGTATTGTGAAGCTAGTGATTTATACAATCGGTCATTCAACAAGAACGATAGAAGAATTTATTGAACTGCTGCATCCGCATGACATCAAGCAACTGGTGGACATCCGTACTATCCCAAAGTCCCGCCACAATCCGCAGTTCATGCAAGATGCGCTGGAGAAGAATCTGCCAGATGCCGGAATCGAATACAGGTACTTGAAAGACTTAGGAGGTCTCCGTTCAAACGTTAAGCATTCCCAGAATGAGGGCTGGCACAACCGGTCTTTCCGCAATTACGCTGACTACATGCAAACAGCAGGATTCACCCGTGGGCTAGAGGACCTAATCGGGCTCGCACAGAAAAGCCCGACTGCCATCATGTGTGCCGAAGCAGTACCTTGGCGATGCCACCGCTCTCTCGTAGGCGATGCATTGATAATCCGTGGCATAGAAGTCCTGGACATCATAAGCAAGACGAGCGTCAGGGAACACTCCCTGACTTCATTCGCCTCAGTAGATGGCACAAAGATAACCTATCCAAAAACTACTGATGAGAATAGTAGTTCCTAGGACGGGCATACTCATGTGGCGAGTTCGCCGGGCACTGTCATGATGCACGCGCAACCAGCGCCTTCATATAAATAAGTTATATGAAGGTAGTAAGAATCCTTTGCTCGTTCTGGATGCGGACTTTTGTATTCGCATCGATCGGCTGCAATTCACCGTCCATTTGAAGCTTGGTCTTATTACAAACCAAGAGCGTGAAGTCATCGGCTTGGCTACTTTCTTCCAGCCGGGCCAGCGAAGCCCTGAACAACCGCCAAAGCAGTACGCGCTTACTCGTGTGCGGAAAGAACACGACCTCAAACTTCCCATCGTCTGGGGCGGCGTTTTTTGCCAGTGTCAGACGCTTCGCCATCTCTCCGATGTTCGCAAACAACACGCTGTCGACCGCCATCTTCTTGCGACCGATTTTTACCGTCAGTGACTGAAAGGCAAGGAAAGTCTTTGCCGCCAGCCAGAGTTCTTTAACCGGATTCAGCGCCGTCTTATTCAACTCGGCGGCAACTGCCGGAGTTAAGCCAAGCCCTACGTACGAGTGAGCGTAACGTGTCTTTTTTTGTCCATCACTTGTAAATGTTACTTTAAGCAGGTCAATTTTCTTGGGTTTGTCCTCTTTGACGAGACGGAGGAGTGGTTTGCTGTGCAGCGTACGGCTATGGTCATTTGCGTTCCCGCTTGGCAGCACTGCGCATATTGGCACGATGCCTTTGGGCTTTGCTCGCATCACTCCATTTACGACCTCGTTATACCCTCCATCTCCACTCGCCGAAATGATCAATGGCCTCTTGCCGGTCTTGCTGCACTCATAGGCAATTTGCTCGGCATGGCCCGCAAACTCAGTCGCATGGAGATTGACAGGCGTGTTTTTGTAGAGCCTACGAAGTTTTTTGGCAAAGGCTTTTGCAGTAGCGTGACTACGCCCGGTGCTCTTGGGGTTATAGATGATATCGATTGACGAGTATTGTACGTAGCCCATGTGAATGTGAGTTCTCACTGTTTAGAATACAGGACATGCCGGAAGTCTGTAAGTAAATCGTTGACTGCAACCATTAGCAGCAAAACCGGAGAGACCCATACCAAGGACAGGTTTCGGTTGTGCTTATACAGAAGCCTGAGAGTACAATACAAGTGGTATGACAACGCTGTTCCGGTGCATCATTCATGGAAGCTTCTCAAAGCATTTTGCAGAAATAAAAAAAGCAAGCGCTGTATTTACGCGGGCGGGGATCGAAGTACTTGCCCCAAAAGACGGGGAACTGACAAGCAGCCAAGACGGCTTTGCACTCTTTGAGGATGAAAAAGATCAGGACCCGCGCCTGGTCGAGCTGCTTTACCTGCACAACTTGAAAAAACTCGGCACAAACGGATTCAGTTATTTCGTGAATCCGGAAGGCTATATAGGCAAAAGTACCTCATACGAACTAGGTATTGCCCAGCTGACAAATACCCGCTGTTT
The DNA here is from genome assembly GCA_029557815.1 of bacterium. Lineage (GTDB taxonomy): Bacteria > Patescibacteriota > Saccharimonadia > Saccharimonadales > JAGQNK01 > JAGQNK01. The sequence continues at coordinate 4,232 of JAKQHX010000054.1, read as the reverse complement.
CTTTGCCCATGGCTTACTCGACCACCCGGCCTACGTTCAAAAGCACTCGATTTGGTCAGCCGACGCGTTAGCGGACTATATACTGAGCCATGGCTCACTACCTGCTCCGCAAGTCCGACGAAACGAGAGGTACATCCATAAACTCTGGCAAGATCTCATGGTGCCAGGATCGGTAGTCGCCACTGGTGCAATCATCGAACACCAGCCGACAACTAACGCAAAAGAAAAAGAGATACTACTCGTAAAAACACATAAGTGGGGAAATCGCTATTCTATCGTCGGCGGCAAGGTCCGACGAAACGAGAGACTACAGGAAGCACTGCTGCGAGAAGTACGCGAAGAAACGAAACTACAGGGCGAAGTCGGCGCCCATATCTGTACTTTCGACCAGATACAAAATTCGGGCTACTACCAAAAAGGCATTCAGCATATTTTTGTTGACAACATTGTCAAAGTAAAAAGCAAACAAGTAACACTCAATGACGAAGCACAGGACTATGTATGGGCACTCCCTTCAGAAGCATTACAGCACCTCGACATTGAGCCAAACGCACGCACAACGGTCGAGCTGTATCAGGAGCAATTACGACTATCGGTCCGATGAGTCATGGCCTAGAGCTTACTCCGCTAACACGCAAGCGCAGATCCTTGGTCATCGCGTTCTACAAAACATGTATTCACGCTCAACGCTAGTTCGCCAATCTCACCCATGTCAAGTTGCGACACAGCTATTGGCTTCTTCGTTAGTGGATCTATGTAGATGATTGCAGCCGTGCGATGAGCCGGCTTGTCTGTGGCATACGCGCGCAAAAAGGCAGCACCAGTAGTACCAGGGTTGACATATAGCGTGCCGTCCTGAACGGCCACTTCTTGGTCATGCGTGTCCCCGGAAACCGCCAGCCCGACCTCACCAGAATACTGTTCAGCCGTTTTCGGCCTATGGGCTAGTAGGATATCCGTTCCTTCGGGTATCATCTGGTAAGCTTGGGCGCCATGTGGCATATCGCCATCTACCGAGGGAGTATAACTTTCGTCACCTATGCCATAGATTGACAAATCAGACTGTTCGGTTCCGCTATCGTCGAGTACCGTGACATTATCCAGGGTAGACAAATATACCATTGTGTCGCTCGAGTCATGGTTGCCTTGCGTAACTATGACCGGAACACCAACCTTATCAATACCCTGAAAACACAATTGGTTTTCGGTAGCCGTCCCATGATCCGTCAGGTCGCCTGCGTCTAACATGAATTGGATTTTCGGGTCGGCTTTGACAATTTCAGCCAGGAAATCGTATGCACCAGGTAAGCAGTGTATATCGCTCGTAACAAGTAGGCCGATAGCGTCCTCAGGTATGGCTTCGCTTTCCAGTGCGCTGTTTCGCAAACTACCCAGATAGTCCAGGATGTTACCGAGCTCTTTGATGTTATCCGGGTAAGCTTCCAGTATGGCGTTTGTTTCACCGATGTACTCCGGGGCAAAGCTGGCAAGTCCGCGATAGGTAGCGTGATCCAGGGCATCTTCGTCGTACGTCATCGCCGGTAATGCACCAAGTATCGCAGCGGTTGCTAGCGTACCGGCCACACCGGTCTTTATTGTGTGTGGCCACCTACGCTTGTCGCCAGAAAACATATACGCACCCGCTGATACAGCACCAACTCCAGCAAGTGAGTACAGTACACCCTTGAAACCAAGAGCTTTTGCAGCATCTGCGATTGAATCCTGGAAATCCTCGGTCGTGTCCAGGGATTGCAACTCATCGGCAATAGCTTCCGGGCTGTCGGAGTTTTTAATATCAGTCATACTGACACGGATCGATGGACCGGTATGGGTAGGGACTTCGATTGAGCCGAGCAGCGACAAATCAATCGTTGCGCCACCGGCAAGCGCCGGTGGCTTCTCAAAGCTTACCGTTCCCTCTATTGGGCCAGCCGAAAAATCTTCAGCCGGGGTAAGCAAAAACCCTCCAGTGGCCCCACAAATGCCAAGCAATATCCTGCCGGCAATCTGCCGAAAACGAGGCGAACGCTGATGTGCTTCTTCGACTGGAGCCTGCGGTATATCATGCAGCTCCTCAATATGATCCAGAACCTCACTCATTACTACTAGGATAAAGCCGCCTGCCCGGAACGCCAAGGGTAGCATTGACAACATATCGACATCTCACGGATTGAAAAACAGGCCAAAAACAGGTATAATCCCCCTGTTTTGGTTGCCGTAAACAAATTTGCGAAGGGATTCGCGAATTTAGCAATGAGGCGGGTGTAGCTCAGTTGGTTAGAGCGCCAGATTGTGGCTCTGGAGGCCGTGGGTTCGACCCCCATCACTCGCCCCAAATGAAACCGGAATACATGGCTTAGGCCATAACGATACCCGAGAGGCCCTACAAGGCCTCTTTTTGTTATGATGAAACCATGTCAGAAATCACTTTCGTAACCGGTAACCAATCAAAAGCAGACTATTTGGCAGCCTATCTCGGCTTCCCGATAGCCCACCACAGGCTGGACCTAGAAGAAATTCAGTCGTTTGAACTGCGACCAATCGTGGAACATAAAGTCAAGCAGGCTTTCGATGTCCTGCAGCGTCCTGTCATCGTTGAAGATGTCGCGCTCGAGTTTGCAGCGCTTGGCCGCCTACCCGGAACCTTCATCAAATTTTTTGTAGATGAAGTACCCTTTGAAACTATCTGCCGTATGCTTGATGGCATGGATCGAAAAGCAACTGCCAGGTGTGTGTTTGGCTATTTTGATGGTACGGAGGTAGTATTTTTTGAAGGCAAGCTAGAAGGCCATATCGCCCAACACCCCGCAGGTGACGGTGGATACGGCTGGGACAAGATTTTTATTCCCGAAGGCTACAAGGTAACACGCGCCGAGCTAGACGAAGCCGACGACCGCAAAACCTACCTGCAAATCAAACCTTTTGCAGCACTTAAACAATTCCTGGAAGAAAAACTAGCTTTTGATAGCTAGCACAACCTTGCCCGAAACAGAACCGCTTTCGCGGGCCTGAAAGGCTTCCTGCGCCTGCACCAACGGAAACACCTTGCCGACATGCGTCGTCACAACATCGTCTTCTACCAATTTTGCAAGCTGGCCAAGCATGTTGGTTGTGACAGCAGTTGATTGCCGCAGGGCAACCACACCCCGCTGCCGGGCTTCGGCCTCATCAGGTTCTGCTACCATAGAAACCGCTACGCCGTCCTGGTGAAGAATGCTATACGCCCTACCAAAATCATCACCACCCACCGTATCAAAGAACGCATCGTAGTTTTGTAGTATGTCGGCAAAATGTTGCTGTTTGTAGTCAATTACTTCGTCAGCACCAAGCTGTTTGACGAAATCAATATCATCACCGGTGGCAGTTGCCGCAACGTATGCCCCAATATGCTTGGCAAGCTGAACAGCCACTGCACCGATGCCACCAGCACCGCCGTTGATACAAATCTTCTGGCCAGCTGCCAGGTCGATGTGCCGGGTGAGCGCCTGAAGCGCACTGACGCCAACGAGCGGCAAAGAGGCAGCTTGTTCGAAGTCAAGGTTGTCGGGCATAGCGGCCACCTGGGAAGCCGCCGTAACAGTAAACTCGGCAAACGCACCGCTATTACCTGCCACCACGTTAGCCTGGCCGTATACTTTGTCGCCCACGGACACGTTTGTCACGCCCGTGCCCACTTCGACTACAACGCCCGCAATGTCACCACCAAGGGTCACTGGTAACTGCAGCGGGATGGCGTCTTTAAGGTGACCTTCGCGTACCATCGTGTCAAAGGGATTGAGGCTTGCCGCGTGGACTTCCACGAACACCTTACCATCGTGCACTGACGGCCAGCCGACATCGACAACCTGCAGCACTGATGGCCCTCCGTATTCTGCTATCTGTACTGCTTTCATTTTCGTGTTCTCTCACAAAAGTTAGGTAATGACTCGCTCAAGCACATCGCCGAGGATGTATGCCGCCGAGGCAGCAATAGCGCCGAGTATTAGTGTCTCAGCAACTGCGCGATACACGTTTGAGTGTGCTACACGACTTTTAAGTAGACCGATACCGATAAACGCGAGTGCTGTAAGACCTATCGCCAGCGAAAATAGGTTATTATCAAGCCCAAGCCCGAACAGCGCATCCACCGTATAGGAAAGTAGTGGCACAAGCCCGACTAAGATAAACGACACGTACGTAGTCGCACCATTAATAATCGGTGATGGCTCATCTTTTATGGATTCGCCCTTTTT